>NZ_CP016226.1:1834103-2139787 GCF_013377235.1 Mannheimia varigena
ATCATTGGCAATCCGCCCCGAAAATTCGTGAGCGAAAAAGCATTCCAACCAGCTGGGTTGAATTGATTATTCACGAGGGAAAAAATCGCCAAGTCAGACGAATGACTGCACATATCGGCTTTCCAACGTTACGCCTAATTCGTATCGGTTTAGGCAATTTTGAATTAGCTGATTTAGACAGCGGAGAATACCGAGTGTTATCGGAAAGTGAAAAACGCAAATTATTCAAGCAGTTAGGATTAAAAGATGAGTAAAGGATATTGGATTATTGTTAAGGATTTTGACATTGCGTTAGTAAAAAGCGAAATTCCTTGCGGTTTGGCAGAAGAATTTGACTTGGATGAGCGTGAAAAATTAGCGATAGGGATTTATCAAAATTTGCCTGTTTATTTAGTGAAAGCAACTGGGGAAGATGATCATCGAGAGTTCGCTTATTTAAGAACGCAAATTGGGCGAGAGCCGGAATTAAGTCATTTATTGCATAGGGCTGTATCGTTAAATCATTTCTTTCACACCCATCAATTTTGTGGGAAATGTGGTGAGAAAACCGTACTGGCAGATAATGAAATTGCGGTTCATTGTAATGCTTGCGGTAATCGAGCTTATCCAACTATTAGCCCCTCCATTATTGTCGCGGTGCGTAAAGGCAGACAAATTTTACTGGCAAATCATTTACGTCATAAAGGCACAATTTATACCACTTTAGCAGGCTTTGTGGAAGCCGGCGAACCTGTTGAAAATGCGGTTCATCGTGAAATATTTGAAGAAACAGGGTTGAAAGTTAAAAATATACGTTATTTTGGTAGCCAGCCGTGGGCGTTTCCTAATTCATTGATGCTTGGCTTTTTGGCAGATTATGAAAGTGGCGAAATTATTCTACAGGAAGAGGAGATCTGTGATGCTAAATGGTTTGACTGTGATGAAGCATTACCTGAAATTCCACAAAAAGGCACAATTGCATTTGAGTTAATTCAAGCAACATTAAAGTTGTGTAGAGAAGAGTAGGGATAAATAATCATTTTGCTTTATTAAATAAAAAATGCTGAATAACGTTCTTTATTCAGCATTTTTATTGTTACGTTTTTAATTACCCTTCACAACTTGAGCAGCTGAGCAAGTTACGGTTAAATACCTGTGCTGCACTCATTGAGTTTTGGTAGTAAATGGATTTTAAACCGAGTTCTTCAGCGGTTAAGTATAATTGGTTCAGATCGCGTGCCGGTGTTGCCGGGTGAATCATCACATTAATACTTTGTCCTTGGTCGATATATTTTTGACGCTGAGCGGCTTGTTGAATTACGCTTAACTGGCTGATTTCAGCAAAGGTTTTAAATACCTCTTTTTCGTGCTCGGAAAGCTGTTCTAAATGCTGAACAGAGCCATCATTATGTAAAATAGATTCCCAAACTTCCTCTGTATCTAAGCCTTTTTCTTGGAGTAATTTCTCTAAGAACGGGTTTTTATACACGGTTTTGATCTTCGCTAAATCTTTTACATAGTAGTTTGATTTAAACGGTTCGACTGATGGCGAAACGCTACCTAAAATAAAGCTACTGGATTTAGTCGGGGCAATACTCATTAATGTCGTATTACGGCGACCATAACCTTCTAAAATTTCCGGCTCACCAAAGCGTTGTGCTAATTCTTGTGATGCTTTTAACGTTTTTTGTTGCAATGTTTTGAAAATTTCATTGTTTTTCTGCATTGCTTGGAAGCTATCAAAGGCAATATTATTTGCCTGTAAATAGCTATGCCAACCTAATACACCTAAACCTAATGCACGGTGGCGACGGGCAAAGCGGTTTGCACGGTCTAAGAATGGAATTGATTGACTTTTCTCAATAAATTCACTCATTACCACATCGAGGAAATAGGTTAATGTTTCCGGTGCATCGGTATCTTTCCACTCATCAAAATAGAGTAGATTCATTGACGATAAACAGCATACGAAACTTTCATCGTTACTTGAAGGCAACATAATTTCAGTACATAAGTTTGATGCGTGAATCGTCATATTTTTATCTTTATAGACATCAGGACGACCTGCGTTGGCATTGTCTTTAAAGAATAAATATGGGATACCGGTTTCAGTTTTACGTTGTAATAATTTAGCCCAAAGCTGGCGTTTGTACGGATCGCCTGCTTTCATTGATTCTAACCAATCGTGCCCTACACACACACCGTAGTACATTAATTGGATTGGGTTACCTTCGGTGTGAATATCTAACCATTCATCAATATCACCGTGTTCAATATCAATATAGCCGGCAAATTGACCTTTGCGTGAAGTCCCTTGAGAAATCACATCAATTACTGTATCGAATAACTTACTGAAGTTGAATGAGCCGTCTGATTTACCATTATTCTTAATTAAAGAACCACGTGGGCGAATGTCGCCAAAATAGGCTGATGTACCACCGCCGATTTTACTCATCATACCCACTTCAGCGGTGGTTACCATAATTTCGTGGATAGAATCACCAATGTAACTACCAAAGCAAGAGATTGGCAAACCGCGATCTAAACCGAAGTTTGACCAAATTGGTGAAGAAAGCGAGAAATAGCCTCTTGCCATATAGTGGTAGAATTTATCCGCATAACCTTCAATGCCAAGTTTACGTTCTGCGTGTTCAGCAATAAAACGAATACGGTCTAATGCGGTTGTGCCTTCCAATAAATAGCCACGTTGTAAAAATAAACGGCTGTCTTCATTTAACCAGTGGAAGTCTGGGCGGTCTGTATTAGAATAAGTCATCTGCTGTAATCTGCTTCATTTTTTTAGAATAATCGGTACTACGTTTGTTAAAGAAATCTGTTTCTTTAGTAGAAAGAATTTCAATATCAAACCACTCAGTTTCTTTTAACAATTCAGGATCGATATTATGAGGTGGTTCTAACCCTAAAATACTCAACGAATTGTTGTAACGGTTTTTAATATAGTTTTCTACCGTTGCTTTGGTGATAAAGCTTAAATCACCCTCTTCAAAAATCCAGTCTAAGATCCCTTTTTCTGCCTCAAATGCTTGAGTAGCAAGAGTTTCTAAGTCTCTAAAGAATTCCGGCGTGAAAAGTTCACTGTGTTCATCACGCAAGATTTCGTATAACGCAATACCAAATTTTCCGTGAATTTCTTCTTCTTTAGAGGTCGCTTCAACCGCATTTGAAATCCCTTTAAACAGGTTTTTATGCTTGTTGAATGACATCATAATAATGAACTGACCGAATAACGAAATATGTTCAACGAATAAAGAGAACAACACGAGAGAGAGTACAAATTCACCTTTACCCGCGTCTTTATCTTTCATAAAACTTTCCATATAACGAATACGGTTCATTAATGGTTCAATTTCGTGAATTTGGCTAAACATTTCATTTAAGCCGAGCTTTTCCAATAAGAATGAATACGCATCTTTATGGCGTACTTCACTTTCGGCGAAAGTACCACCCACATCGTCCATTTCCGGTTTTGGGAAATAGCGATATAACTCACCCCAGAAACGTTTTACATTCACTTCTACTTGCGAAATAGCAAGCATTGCACGGGTTAAAACGTGGCGTTCGTGATCGTTAATGGTAGTGCGATAATCTTGAATATCGCCGGTAAAGTTAAACTCGGTGTGTAACCAATAAGAATGGCGGATAGCATCTTTAAACTCAAGAAGCTCAGGATATTCATACGGCTTAATATTTAAGCGTTTTTGGAAAAGGTTTCTAGACATATTCTTAGGCTCTATTTTAAAGTTGGACTCTAAATCTGAGAGATGATTGTATGCAAAAAAAGTTTTAAGACAAGTCTTGACAATTTACCTTTTTAAACTGTTTTGATTAGATAATTGATTTATAAAGGAAAAATAATTTTGTAAATTTTTACTTCAATATATTGTGCTTAAGGTTGGTATCAACCACTATATATTGTGATTTTGTTTGTTCTAAAATTGCACGGCTAAATTCAGTAAGCCTTGATAAAACTATGTTTAGCCGCATTTTTAGAGTATTATACTGGTCTGATTTTATGAGCTACAAGCGGTCGTCTTTTTGCAAATTTTTACATTTTTTTAACCGCTTTATTTTGATTTTATGAATACGAATACTCAACAATTTTATCGAGGGCGTTTCTCTGTTGCACCAATGTTAGATTGGACAACCTGCCACTGCCGCTATTTTCATCGTCAATTTAGCAAAAATGCCTTGCTTTATACGGAAATGATTACAGCTCCGGCGATCATTCACGCTAAATATGATTTGCTGGAATATGATCCAAGTGAAAATCCTGTTGCATTGCAATTAGGTGGAAGCGATCCTACTCAGCTTGCTCATTGTGCTAAATTGGTGGAAGAGAGAGGTTATACGGAAGTTAATTTAAATGTGGGCTGCCCGTCTGATCGTGTGCAAAACGGAATGTTTGGGGCTTGTTTAATGGCAAAAGCTGATTTGGTGGCTGATTGCATTAAAGCGATGCAAGATGCAGTAGACATTCCTGTTACTGTTAAGCACCGTATCGGGATTGACGAACTGGATAGCTATGAATTTTTGTGTGATTTTATCGAAAAAGTGCAGCCATACAGCAATGATTTTATCGTCCACGCCCGCAAAGCGTGGCTTACGGGGTTAAGCCCTAAGGAAAATCGTGAAATTCCACCTTTGGATTATGACCGAGTTTACCAACTTAAGAGAGATTTTCCACATTTAAAAATTACTATTAATGGTGGCATTAAAACCATTGACGAAATCAAACATCACCTACAATTTGTTGATGGTGTGATGGTGGGGCGTGAGGCTTATCAAAATCCGTCCCTATTAGGCGAAATCGACTCGCAAATTTTTAACGAAAATCGACCGCTTGTAACAGCGAAAGAGGCGGTGGAAAAGATGTTTCCTTACATTGAACGAGAGCTGGCAAAAGGTGTCTATTTAAATCATATTGTTCGCCATATGCTTGGGGCATTTCAAAATTGTAAAGGGGCGAGACAATGGCGTCGTCATTTAAGTGAAAATGCCACTAAACAAGGGGCTGGCGTAGAAGTAGTAGAGCAAGCTCTGGCATTTATCGGCTAATGTTTAAGGATTAGAGATTTAAGGAGAAAGTTATGGCAGATCCGCATATCAAATCGCCAATGGATTTTTGGGATTATTTAACTGTCATTGTTTATCGTAGCGGTTTTGTATTAGCCACATTAATGCTGTTTTTGCTGCCTTATTATACATCAACGGTTCTTGTTGGCTTATTAGTAGCTGGCACAATGCTGGCATCATCTTTACACCTTTATGACAAAACATTCCGCCTGATTTTTCAATTTTCAGCGTGGTTAGGGCTGCTTTTCTATATCTTTAATTTTCCACTGTTAGCTTTAGGGGCGATGCTATTAGTGATTGGTGGATTAAGTTATAAGGAATATTTCTGTTTTAGAGTATTTGGCTTAAATTTCCAACCGATTCTAGTTGCTATTTTATGGGGAGCATTTGCGTTGGAATGGACTTTACTCGTTCAAATTCTAAGCGTGATTTGTGGCTTGTTACTTTTAGTGTTAAGTATTCAAAAATGGCGAATGCCGCTACATTTTGATATTGGTGATAAAACCAAATATCAGGTGTAATTTTTATATTATTTTATCGGAATTTTTATGCAAAAATTTAAAATTGCCTTAGTGGCAACAATGATTATGGGGTTATTTGCTTGTACGCCATCACAATCACCCAAAATAACACAACATAAGCCACAAGTAGGCTATTTAAAAGAGAATATCAGCCAAACTGAACTTAATAATCCGAAAAATTATAAACGCTATAGCTATTACTGTAAGAATTTTGCGACAGGTGGCAGTTCTTATTTAGCAACTTATTTTCCACTTTGGTCTGAGAGCCGTAAGCAAGAGAATTTTGGGATCTATTTCCAACTTGATGGTGGAAAACCGTATCCGTTCGACCATATTGCGAATATTAATTTAAATGCCAGAGGTACGAAATTTGAAGTGCGTTATCGTTCTTATCAGCCAATTGAGGGCGGTTATGTAGAATTAATGGCAAGAGAGTTTAAATCGGTTTATTACAAACATAATCTACCTTGGCTGGAGTGTCGGGAAGGTTAGTTGAGAATAAAAACGGCTAGAAATTTAAATTCTAGCCACTTTTTATTGAGACTTAGCGTAAAAACGCTGGGATATTTTTCTCGTAAGCGGCAATCGCTGCTTCGTGTTGGAGGGTTAAGCCGATATTATCTAAACCGTTTAACAAACAGTGGCGGCGGAATTCGTCTAGCTCAAAGGTGTAAACTTTTTCGCCCACGGTGACTGTCATCGCTTCTAAATCCACGTGGATTTGTTTGCCTTCGTTCGCCCACACCCATTGGAAGATCTCTTCCACTTCCTCCTCGGTTAATTTGATTGGAAGCATATGGTTGTTAAGGCTGTTGTTGTAGAAAATATCCGCAAAACTTGGGGCGATCATCACTTTAAAGCCGTAATCTGCCAACGCCCACGGAGCGTGTTCACGAGAAGATCCGCAGCCTAAATTTTTACGAGCAAGCAAAATGGTTGCTCCTTGATATTGCGGGAAATTCAACACAAAATCAGGGTTTGGCTGGGTTTCTTCTGCATCTAAATAACGCCATTCGTGGAAAAGGTGTTTACCAAAGCCCACACGGGTAATTGCTTGTAAAAACTGTTTTGGAATGATTGCATCAGTGTCTACGTTCGCTGCATCAAGAGGAACGACTAAGCCTGAATGTTGTTTAATACCTGCCATTTTTTATACCTCTTATGCGTTTAATGAAACATTACGAATATCAACAAATTTGCCAAATACCGCGGCAGCTGCTGCCATCGCAGGACTGACTAAGTGGGTACGACCGTTACGTCCTTGACGCCCTTCAAAGTTACGGTTAGAAGTGGAGGCACAACGCTCCCATTCGCCTAAAATGTCATCGTTCATACCTAAACACATTGAGCAGCCCGGGTTACGCCATTCTGCACCGGCTTCGATAAAGATTTTGTCCAAGCCCTCTTTTTCCGCTTGCTCTTTTACCAAGCCTGAACCCGGCACAACGAGAATACGTTTTACGTTATCTGCTTTTTTACGACCTTTCATTACTGCTGCCGCTGCACGCAAATCTTCGATACGGGCATTGGTACAAGAGCCGATAAACACTTGATCAACAGGCACATCTTTCATATCAGTATTTGGTTCTAAGCCGATGTACGCCAAGGCTTTTTCCGCTGAAGCACGAGTAACCGGATCTTCCATTTCTGCAGGGTTTGGAATCACATCGTTAATGCCGATAACTTGTCCTGGGTTAGTTCCCCAGGTGACTTGTGGAGCAATCTCTTTCGCTTCTAAAATCACTTCTGCATCGTACACCGCACCTTCGTCTGTTTTGAGGGTTTTCCAGTATTCGATAGCATCGTCCCAATCCTTGCCTTTCGGTGCATTTGGACGATCTTTTAAGTAGGCAAAGGTAGTTTCATCAGGGGCAACAATACCGGCTTTTGCACCGAACTCAATCGCCATATTACATACCGTCATTCGTCCTTCCATTGAGAGATCACGAATGGCTTCGCCACAAAATTCCACCACATAGCCGGTACCGCCTGCCATTGTGGTTTTGCCGATAATCGCAAGCACGATGTCTTTTGCGGTAATGCCTGTGTTCACTTTGCCACGCACTTCCACTTTCATACTTTTCGCACGAGCTTGTTTTAAGGTTTGGGTCGCTAAAACGTGCTCTACTTCAGAAGTACCGATACCAAACGCCAACGCACCAAAAGCCCCGTGGGTGGCAGTGTGAGAGTCACCACATACAATGGTCATTCCCGGTAGGGTTAAGCCTTGTTCCGGCCCCATTACGTGCACAATACCTTGTTGTTTTTTGGTGATGTCGAATAACGAAATGCCGTTTTCTTCGCAGTTTTTGGCAAGCTCTAATACTTGCACTTTCGCTTGTCCTTCCAGTTTTTGCACATCACGCACTTGAGTAGAAATACTGTGGTCCATCGTACCGAATGTTTTACCCACTTGGCGAACCTGACGCCCAGCCACACGCAAACCGTCAAAGGCTTGAGGGCTGGTTACTTCGTGAATTAAGTGGCGGTTGATATAGATAATCGGCGTTTCGCCCTCGGCTTCATATACCACGTGGGAGTCGAATAGTTTTTGATATAGTGTTTTGGCTTGTTGCATAAAATGTTCCAACTCGAAAGGTAATTTTGTACTCAAGCGGTTAGATTTGTAAAAAATTTTGCAAAACTGACCGCTTGTTAATGATGGATATGAATATAACGACTAAAAAAATGAAAGTAAAATAGTATTTTTACAGAAAATAAGGATTTTTATTCTGTTAAATCAAGCTAAAAATAGCTTTAACAATCAATGTTTAGCATATTATGCTAATTAATTGGGGTGTTATAGAAAGTTATCTATTCATTACCCGAGTTTATAGAGCTATTTTCTTTGCTACTTTTTTAATCATTTTTTAAATTAAAAGGAGATATCTATCACACTTTTAAAAAAATTTTCTTGCAATCAAAATAATAATCCATAGACTTAAAAAAATTAATTTGAAAAACTGTAGTTGTAAATCGAGTGGTTATCTATAAATGGAGATTAAATATGCAGTCAAAATTCCCTCTTTCCGTATTAACAGCTTCATTAGTGTTAGGTTTGTCGGCAAATGTATTTGCAGCAAAAGTACCAGAAGGCACAACACTTGCAGAGAAGCAAGATATTACTATTAACAATGGGGCTGAACCATCAAGTTTTGATCCGCATAAAATTGAGGGAGTACCAGAATCGCAAGTGGCTTATCAGTTATTTGAAGGCTTAGTAACTAAGGATTCAGACGGTAATCTCCAACCAGGTGTGGCGGAGTCTTGGGAAAGCACGCCAGATTACAAAATGTGGACATTTAAATTACGTAAAGATGCTAAATGGTCTAACGGCGAGCCGGTAACTGCTCACGATTTCGTCTTTTCTTGGCAGCGTTTAGTAAGTCCACTCACTGCTTCGCCTTACTCAAGCTACTTAACTTACCTCAATGTAGAAAACGCTCAAGATATTATTGACGGCAAGAAAAAACCAGAAGAATTGGCGGTGAAAGCTGTTGATGATCACACTTTCCAAGTGCAATTAAGTCAGCCAGTTCCTTATGCGGCGGAGCTTGTTACGCACTCATCATTATTACCGGTAAATAAAAATGTTGTTGACAAATACGGCGATGCGTGGGTGAAAAAAGGTAATTTAGTGGGTAATGGTGCTTATGTTTTAGCAGATCACGTTATTAATGAGAAAATCGTATTTGAACGCAATAAAAATTATTGGAATGATAAAGAAAGCGTGATTAATAAAGCGACTTTCTTAGCAATTCCTAATGCGACAACTGATGTGGCTCGTTATCGTGCAGGTGATTTGGATATAACAAACTATGCTATTCCACCAGAGCAGTTCCCAACGCTTAAAAAAGAAATTCCAAATGAAGTATTTACAGCAAAAACACTTTCAACTTATTACTACGAGTTCAACCACAAACGTGCTCCGTTTGATAATGTAAAAGTACGTGAAGCGTTAAACTTAGCATTAGACCGTACTATCATTACAGATAAAGTATTAGGTCAAGGACAAACCCCAACTTATGTATTTACACCAACCTATATTCACGAAGGGGAAAAAATCCAGCAACCAGCTTACTCAACAGAATCGATGGCGGATAGAAAAGCCAAAGCATTAAAATTGTTAGAAGAAGCGGGCTATAGCAAATCAAATCCGCTTAAATTTACCGTGCTTTATAATACTAACGATAACCACAAGAAAATTGCAATCGCAGTATCTTCTTTATGGAAACAAGGCACCGACGGCATTGTGGATGTGAAATTAGAAAATCAAGAGTGGAAAACCTTCTTAGATACTCGTCGTAATGCAAACTACGATGTATCTCGTGCAGGTTGGTCTGGCGATTATAACCAAGCAACGACTTTCGTGAACTATTTTTTATCAAATTCAAGTAACAATACTGCATTCTATAAAAGCCAGGCGTATGATGATGCAGTGGCTGAGTCTTACAAAGTAACTGATGCAACTGGTCGAACAGCTGCTTATGCGAAAGCAGAAGAGCAGTTAGCTAAAGATTTTGCGATTATTCCGATTTACAACTATGTAAATCCACGCTTAGTGAAACCTTACGTGAAAGGCTATGAAGGAAAAGATCCACAAGATGATATTTTGCTTCGTAACTTATACATCGTGAAATAATCCTCCTAAGGCTGTTTATGAAATAAACAGCCTTTCTTTTTGGGAGAACAGATGACGATAAAACTATTTTCTATTTACGGACGAGTGCAAGGCGTTGCCTTTCGCTTTTTTACCCAGCAAACGGCAACGAAACTTGGTGTGAAAGGTTATGCTAAAAATCGTGAGGACGGCTCGGTGGAAGTGGTTGCCTCCGCAGACGATGAAATGCTTGAGAAATTTGCCCAATGGCTACACCAAGGTTCGCCGGCGGCAAAAGTGGAACGGGTGATTGTGAGTGATTATCTTGGCTCGGAAAGTTTTGAACGGTTTGAGATTCGGAGGTAAATAACAAGCGGTCGCTTTTGTAAATTTTTTTGCAAAAATGACCGCTTATAATAAAGGGATTAATCCAACGCTTTTTCGATTTTCTCGAATAAATCTCGGGCGAGGTTATCCATTTCACGCAGGCGTTCCAAGCCTCGACGCATTAGGGTTTGGCGTTGGTTGTCGTAGCGAGAAAGTTTAATCAACGGCTCAATTAAGCGAGCAGCCACTTGCGGATTGCTTTCGTTGAGTTTGATAAGGGTATCTACCAAGAAACGATAACCTGAGCCATCAATAGCGTGGAAAGCTTTCGGGTTGTGACCGCAGAATGCCCCTACCAATGAACGTAGTCGGTTTGGATTGTTAAAGTTGAAACTTGGGTGTTCCATTAAACCTTGCACAATCGCTAACACGTTTTCATCCGGACGAGTAGCTTGAATCATAAACCATTTATCCATTACCAAGCCATCGTGCTTCCATTTTTCCTCAAAATCAGCCAATAACGCATCACGGCAACTTAGCTGTGCTTTGGTTGCAGCTTGTAATGCGGCTAGAGTATCAGTCATATTGTCTGCATTATTGTAATGTTTATGCACAAGGGCATTGCCTAAATCTGTGAAGGCAAGATAACTTAAACAGGCATTGCGTAATGCACGTTTAGCAATATCTTCCGCTACCACTTGATAAGCATCGCATTTATTTTGGTTATAAACAATTAATAATTTATCTTGCAATGCGGTAGCAATCGAATGTTGCATAAACTCACGCACAAGAGAAATACCCGTTGGGTCAATGGTTTTAAACGACTCGGCAAATTCAGTTTCTTTCGGTAATGTGAGCGTTAATGCGGTTAATTCAGGCGATTTGGCTGAATTATCCAATACAAAGGTTAAAGCATCTACTAAACCTTTTGAAAAGCTAAGTGGCTGATTTTGCTGATAACGGCTTAAATTTTCACGCAGCTCATTGGTGTAGAGCATTTGTGCAGCGTCCCAACGTACAAAATCATTTTCAGCGTGTTTGAGTAAGGTTAAAAGCTGGTCGGTGGTATAGTTGTAATCTAAACGCACAGGAGCAGAGAAATCACACAATAACGCAGGTACAGGACGTTGTGTTACATTGTGGAACTCAAAGGTTTGATGTTCAGCGGTAACATCTAGCACATCACTGACCGTTAATAATTCATATTGTAATGGAATGCGTTTTCCATCATTCTCACTATATAACGCCACTTTCAATGGAATATGTAAGTTCAATTTTTCTAACTGATCGTGCGTTGGTGGAGTCATTTGTGAAATATGCAAACGATAAGTTTTGCGTGCTTCATCATATTCATCGGAAATCGTGAGTTCAGGTGTTCCCGATTGGCTATACCAACGGCGGAACTGTTCTAAATCAACACCTGAAGCATCTTCCATTGCTTTGACAAAATCTTCACAGGTAGCGGCTGAACCGTCGTGTCTTTCCACATAGAGCTTCATTCCTTTTTGGAAGTTTTCTTCGCCTAATAGGGTGTGGATCATACGAATGATTTCTGCCCCTTTTTCATACACGGTGACGGTGTAGAAATTGTTCATCTCGATCACTTTTTCCGGACGAATAGGGTGAGCCATCGGGCTGGCGTCTTCGGCGAATTGCACGGTACGCAATAGACGGACATCTTCGATACGTTTTGCCGAGCGAGCCCATAAATCAGAGGTAAATTCCTGATCACGGAAAACGGTTAAACCCTCTTTTAGGCTTAATTGGAACCAATCACGGCAGGTAATGCGGTTGCCCGTCCAGTTATGGAAATATTCGTGGGCGATAACTGCTTCAATATCTAAATAATCGGTATCAGTTGCGGTTTCCGGTTTCGCCAATACAAATTTAGAGTTAAAGATATTTAAGCCTTTATTTTCCATTGCCCCCATATTGAAGAAATCAACGGCAACAATCATATAAATATCTAAATCGTACTCTAAACCGAAGCGGTCTTCGTCCCATTTCATTGAGCGTTTTAAGCTCTCCATCGCCCAAGGGGCACGGTCTAAATTACCACGATCGACATAGATTTCTAACGTAACTTCACGTCCGCTTTTGGTAATGAATTTATCTTGTAGGAGGTCAAAATCGCCAGCCACTAATGCAAATAAATAACTTGGTTTGAAGAATGGATCTTGCCATTCCACCCAGTGTCTGCCGTCGTGCAATTCACCTTGAGCAATACGGTTACCGTTAGAGAGTAAGTAAGGATATTTGCTCTTACTAGCGGTGATTTTTGTCGTATATTTTGCAAGTACATCGGGGCGGTCAAGCATATAAGTAATTTGGCGAAAACCCTCAGCTTCACACTGTGTGCAAAGTCCGTCGCCTGATTTATATAAACCTTGTAGTGAGGTGTTTTGTGTAGGGTTTAAAGCTGTCTCAATTTGTAGCTCAAAATGATCGGCTTTTACCTCTGCTAAATTTAAGGTTAAAGATTCATCATCTTTTTCATAAGATGAAAATGGCTCACCGTTAAATTTAATAGAAAGGAAATCAAAACTATGACCATCTAAGCGAAGTGTGGTTGCATCACTATTTTTACGCTCAACCGTTAACATTGAGGTTACAAAGGTGCGATCCGGGTCAAGTTGAAAGTCGAGATAAATGTCTGTAATCGTGAAATCTGGTGCTTTATAATCTTTTCTTAGTTTGGCTTTAGGTGGCATAGGATTTCCTTTTTGATTGGCATTTTGCCGCTAGAATTGTTTGGCTATTGTACTAAATTTATTGCAAATTTTCCAAGAAATATGACCGCTTGTATCAAACAAAACGGCTATAAATATTGCCATTTATAGCCGTTTAGGAAGTATAGGAATTATAGAGTTTGGTGTCCTTGATCAAGATGTACTAAGCTGATTAAATCATCAACGCCAACATCAAATGCTTGCCCAAAACCTTTCACAAATAACCCTGCAATTGGTTTAAAGCTAAAGAGTTTGAAATCTTGCATATTAGATAGATCATCAATTAATTCACCGTGTCTGGCTTTAAGTGCATTAATGCTGACATTCCATTCCTCTTGATTGCGTTCAATAATGCGTGCTGTTGCATCAAAGGTTAAACGACGGCGTGCAAAAATTTGACGACTTTTGTTTTCATCTTCAATCAGCATTAATGAAACTTTAGGTATATCCTGCAAATTTCGTGCGTGGCGGGCGATAGTTGAAATAAGTACTTTATATTCTCCATTGTGAATAACAAAAGGAGCATAGCTCACATTTGGTGTACCATCTTTATCTGTTGTTGCCATTACAATCGTCTTAATTTGCTGTTTTAGTTCTTCTAGTTCAGGACCTAAACGGTTTTGTAAAACCTCTTGGCGGTTTGTTGTCATTATTTCTCCTTTTAGTTTTTAATTTTTCTAACCATTTTGAGAAATTATAAATTACATCAAAATAAAAAATCAAGATGATAATCATTATTGACTAAAATGTTGACGTAATTGATAATATATCTCATCAATTAAAATTGGTTAATATTTACTTAAGGAAAGGAGAACAATTATGTTTATTAATTATTCTAATAACCAATATAATAAATTACATTTAAGCCTATTAGCGTTAAGTATAAATAGTATTTTGATATCACAAAATTTATATGCAAAAGAAGAAGTAATTGCAGAATTATCTGAAGTTAATGTAGTCGCTCAAGAAGACGTTGAAGTCTCGTCAGAGAAAAAAACGAAAGAGGTAATTCAACAAGAGCTTATTCAAAATAATCGAGATTTAGCTCGTTATAGCCCTGATGTCGGCATTGTAAATCAAGGACGGCATCAAAAAGGATTTGCTATTCGTGGCGTGGAGGATAATCGCGTTGGCATTAGTATTGATGGAATTGCACTACCTGATTCAGAGGAGAACTCACTTTATAAACGTTATGGTAATTTAAATACATCTCGTCAATCTATTGATCCTGAATTAGCTCGAACCATTGAGGTATCAAAGGGGGCTAATTCTTTTAATCAAGGTAGCGGGAACTTAGGAGGAGGTGTTAATTATCGAACGCTTGAGGCTTATGATATTGTACGTGATAATAAATTTGGTGCTTTTTATCGTACAGGTTATGCCACTCGTAATAATGAATGGGTCAATACATTTGGTATTGGGTATTTAGGTGACCAAGCTGAAGCTGTATTAGTATACTCAAATCGTTATGGTCATGAAATGGAAAGTGCAGGTGGTTATACAATTCCTGAAGATTCGTTACACACCAGAACTATTGGCAGTAGTAAACAAACGCCAGATGATTCTACTCATAAAAATCACAGCTACCTAGCAAAATTTGCTTACCGTTTTAATGATAAACATCGTATTGGCATTTCATATAGTGGTCAAAATAATAAAAATTACATTATTGAGGATTCTGCTGTTTATTTAAGCTCATATTGGCGTGAAGCAGACGATCGTAGTAAGCGTGATACAGTAAATGTTTTTTATGAATTTTTCCCGGAGTCTAAATGGATCGCTTCAGTAAGAACCGATCTTGATTATCAAAAGACAGAAACATCAGCCTATAACTATGAAGGGAAGCGAGCAGAGGCAGCAACCAAATGGGTACCTGCTCAGAAACGAACGCCTAGCGATACGAATATTCGTATTTTTAGTACAGAATTAAAACGTTTAAACTTCCGTATAGATAGTCAAGTTTTAGAATTGGGTAAATTAAATCATCAATTCTCATTTAAGGTCTCAGCAGCAGAAAGAGATTTTGATGTGCTACATAAAGACTCAGTTTATGTATCTGGTGCTTGGACTCATTTACCGAATTCAACAATGATGCACCCAATTAAAAGTAAGATAAATTATTTATCATTACAAGATAGTATAGACTTAAAAAATAATTGGAAAGCAAAAGTTGGTATTCGTTATGATTGGGCTAAATATAAGCAAAAAGATCTTGCTGGTTTAGCATGTCGAAATTGTGTAAAAATAGAGAATGCTAAATTTAACCAAATAACTTGGGGCGCAGGTATAGAAAAGCAAGTTACTGATATTTGGAAACTTGCTTATAACATTGGAACAGGTTTTCGTATACCAAATGCATCAGAAATGTATTTCGATTATCGAGACAATGCCGCTGGGGCGTGGATGTCAAATCCAAACTTAAAAGCGGAACGTAGTTTAACTCAAAATTTAAGCCTGCAAGGGCAAGGCAATGTAGGACAATTTTCCGTGAATTTGCACCATACAAAATACAAAGATTTTCTATGGGAGCAAGAAACTTGGGATGTTTATCATGCTTATGGCAAAGAATTTTGGCGACCTGTTCAACAAATGCAGAATATAGATTCTGCGAAAATCTACGGTATAGAAGTAACAGGTAAGTGGAATTTAAACTCTGCCATATCTGTCCCTGAGGGTTGGAAGCTATTCGGTTCATTAGGTTATAGTAAGGGGAATATGTCAAATGGAGCAGATTTACTTTCTATTCAGCCAATTAAAGCTGTTATTGGTTTAGATTATGAGCAACCAGAAGGTAAATGGGGAATATTTTCTCGTTTAACCTTCTTAGGAGCTAAAAAAGCTAAAGAGGCAAAATATTTAAAAACTTTACCTGAAAAATGTGTAAAAGAGCAGAAAACTCCAAATCCTTACTATCCATATTGGGGGAATGAATATGAGGTGCGCTGTACTGAATATTCTCACGAAACAGGTTTAGATAAATGGAAGCATTTAAACGCAAAAGCTTTTGTCGTAGATTTATATGGTTTTTATAAACCAACAGAAAATATCACGTTGCGTGCTGGTGTTTACAATTTATTTAACCGTAAATATCACACTTGGGATACATTACGTGGTTTAAATACAACTGGCGGTGCTGTTAATTCTGTAGGGGTTCGCGAAAATCATAAATATGGAGGGTATCCTGGATTGCAACGGTACTATGAGCCAGGACGAAATTTTGCAGCAAGTTTTGAGTACCATTTCTAATTATATTTATAAGGAGGGCTTTAAGGCTCTCTTTTCTTAAGGAGAATTTATGTTATCGTTAGAACAACAAACCGCTTTACGCAATGAATTAAATGAAAATTCAGGTCAAATTTTAGAGATGGTTGCTTCAAAATATCAATGTTCGCTGGAAGATGTAATGCTTAACCTTCCACCGGATATGCTTAAAGTAACAGATGGGGAACGCTTTGCTGAAATTCTACAAGAAATTCACGAATGGGACGATGCAATTACCTTTATTTCGCATACGGAAGATGCGATTGTTGAGTTTGTTGGCAAATTACCAAGCGGTTCAATTTCTCGTGGATTTTACAATTTTGAACACAAAGAAAATGGCGGTTTACAAGGGCATTTACGCTATGAAAATTGTGCCAAGATTTATCTATTAGACCGCCCATTTAGAGGAAAACGCACGGTTTCGTTGGTGTTTATCAACAAAAAAGGGAATGCGATGTTTAAGATTTTTGTCGGCAGAGAAAAAGTAGGTGGGGCATTAAAAGAAGATCAAATCAGGGCGTTATATAAATTAATCGGCTAACTTGCAAAAGATTACTCAAATTTAACCGCTTGTAAAAAGGCTACGATAAATCGTAGCCTTTATCGGTTTATTAACCCACAGCTTGTGGTAAATAACCTAGCTGAATTAAAAATGGAATGACCATAATGCAAATACCTGCGATTAAGGCGATAACTAAGGCTAAATTACCGCCAATTACACGGTAAGGCAGATTTGGGTGCTGTCTACGAGCTTTCCACGCCAAACCGATAGGTAAAATCATTCCGTAGAAGGCAAATAATAAACCTGCATAACCTAAAGCCATAATAAAACCGTCAGGATAGAACAATGCAAACAACAGTGGCGGCGTGAAGGTCGCAATAGTCAGCCATAAGCGGTTAGTTGGTAAGTTTAAGCGTTTTAATAAATCGCCCACACCCTCAAAAATACCCATCGAAACACCTAAGAATGAGGTAATTAATGCAAGTACAGAGAACAAACGAACCATTTCGCCTAAAATTGTGCTACCTGTAATTTGGCTGGTTGCGGTTACTAAGCCGTTTAAAGTAGGGTCTTGTTTTAAAATAGTCGTAAATTCGTTTTGACTTAATACACCGTGCGTAGCCAATTGCCATAATAAATAAGCAACTAACGGAATAGCCGTACCGATATAAATCGATTTACGAATTTTGCCGATATCAGCATCTAAATAGGTATTGATAGTCCCCATAATTACGTGGAAACCAAATGCCGTAAAGAAAATAGGCACAGCAGAAAGCACTAATAAATTATCTAACGGAATGGCAGTTAAGTTTTCTAGTTTCGCTTTTGGTAACATCATCACTAACACAGCAATGAAAGCGATGATTTTTCCAAGAAACAGCACTCGGGTTAAACCATCAACGGATTTCACACCAACTACAACAAAGGCACCTAAT
The DNA here is from genome assembly GCF_013377235.1 of Mannheimia varigena. Lineage (NCBI taxonomy): Bacteria > Pseudomonadati > Pseudomonadota > Gammaproteobacteria > Pasteurellales > Pasteurellaceae > Mannheimia > Mannheimia varigena. Next base: position 1,852,052 of record NZ_CP016226.1, read on the forward strand.
ACCACTGTAAAAATTAAAATGCTGATTTTAAGTTTCATATCAGCATCTACCATTTCCGGCATAATACCACTAAGCAGTGAACCACCACCGGTAATATAAGCTGAAAGTAATGCATAGAGTAGAACAAGCAAGCTAAAAGTCGCTAAAGCACGTCCGAACAAACCAAAATACTGCTCCGCGAGGCTTGCTACCCCCACATCTTTTTGTGGAGCGGTTTGATATACCTCCATAAATAACAAGCCTGTATAAGCCAATAATGCCCATAACCCAATGAGTAATAAAGCAGTTGCACCAAAACCCATACCCGCAGAGGTTAGCGGCATTGCAAGCATACCAGCACCGATTGTGGTGCCTGCAATCATTAATGCACTTCCTAAGATTTTATTTTTCATAATTTTTTTTGAGTAAATTAAAAAGGGAATTTATTCTATCAGAAATTTTCAGCAATGCTATCGGGAGAGATAGAATAATTTTTCAGCTTATTTTGCACAATCTGGTTTGCTTTAGTAAACTAGAGACAATTTGTAATTTTTTATCAAAAATAGACCGCTTGTATGTCTCTAATTTCACTTAATCTGCCACAAATTGGCGGTAATTTTCAAGATCACCAAACTCTCGGCAATCTTGTCGGTCATTCCGATACGCTTGCGATCAGCCAAGCTGCCCAACAGTTCAACGGCTTAACGGTGGTCGTTACCCCCGACACTCGCACGGCGTTACGGCTGGAAAAATCGTTGCCGCAATTTGCCAATCTGCCGGTGCAACTTTTCCCCGATTGGGAAACCTTGCCGTACGATAATTTCTCGCCGCATCAGGACATTATCTCCGCCCGACTTTCCGCCCTGTTTGAGCTACAACAAGGGCGTAAGCAGATTTTTCTGTTGCCAATCAACACCTTAATGCAGAAAGTCTGCCCGCCGAGCTACCTTGCCAACAATGTGTTATTGATTAAAAAAGGCGACCGTTTTTCGATTCAAAATCTGCGTTTGCAGTTGGAAAATGCCGGCTATCGAGCGGTGGATCAGGTGTTGGAATATGGCGAATATGCGGTGCGTGGGGCGATTTTGGACTTGTACCCAATGGGGGCGGACGAGCCGTTTCGTTTGGATTTTTTTGACGATGAAATCGACACTATCCGCACCTTTGATGTGGATAGCCAACGCACTAAGGCGGAAATTGATGAAATCAATCTACTTCCAGCCCACGAGTTCCCGACAGATAGCAACGGGATCGAGCATTTTAGAGCGAAATTCCGTGAAACTTTCGGAGAAATCCGCCGTGAGCCGGAGCATATTTATCAACAGGTCAGCAAAGGTATTTTGAATGCGGGGATTGAGTATTGGCAGCCGCTGTTTTTTGCGGAAATGGCGAGCCTGTTTGACTATCTCAACCCGAACACGCTGTTTATCACTTACGCCGATATTCAACAAAAAGCCGAACAATTTCAACAAGATACGCAAAACCGTTTTGAGAGCCGCCGAGTCGATCCGATGCGTCCACTGTTGCCACCGAGTGATCTCTGGTTTGCGATTGATGAAGTGAACCGCTGGCTGAAAGGCTACCCACGTTTAACTATAACGGCAGAGAAAATCCGCAAATCGGCAGCGAAAATGAACGCAAATGTGGAGAACTTGCCTGATTTAGCCATTCAATCAGGTGCAAAAGAGCCGTTTGAGGCGTTCCAACAGTTCCGCCAAAAATTTAAGGGTGATATTTTGTTTTCGGTGGAGAGCGAAGGGCGAAGAGAAACGTTGTTGGATTTGCTTGCACCGTTGGGCGTGAAACCGAAGCAGATTTTGCAAATTTCCGATGAAATAGCACCGCTTGCGTTGATGATTTCCAATTTGGATCAGGGTTTTGTGATCGAAACAAGCGGTCAGAATTTAGCAATAATTTGCGAAACCGATCTCCTTGGCGAAAAAGTCCAACAAAAACGCAGCGAAAAAAACCGTAAAACCGTCAATCCCGATACGCTGATTCGCAACTTGGCGGAGCTGAAAATCGGGCAAGCGGTAGTGCATTTGGAAAACGGTGTCGGTCGCTACGGCGGTTTGACCGTGTTGGACGCAGGCGGAATGAAAGCCGAATACTTGGTGTTGCACTATGCCAACGATGCCAAGCTCTATGTGCCGGTGGCTTCTCTACATTTAATCAGCCGTTATATTGGCGGTGCGGACGAAACCGCACCGTTACATAAGCTCGGCTCGGAAGCGTGGGCGAAAACTCGCCAAAAAGCGGCGGAGAAAATCCGTGATGTGGCGGCGGAGTTGCTTGATGTCTATGCCAAACGAGAAAGCCAGACCGGCTTTGCTTTTGCCTACGACAAGGCGGAATTCGACCGTTTCAGTGCGACTTTCCCTTACGAGGAAACGGACGATCAGAAAATGGCGATCAATGCCGTTATCAGCGATATGTGCCAAGCGAAGGCGATGGATCGGCTGGTGTGTGGTGATGTCGGCTTCGGTAAAACCGAAGTGGCTATTCGGGCAACGTTCTTGGCGGTGATGAACCATAAACAGGTTGCTATTCTCGCCCCGACCACCTTGCTTGCCCAGCAACATTTCGAGAATTTTAAAGACCGTTTTGCCAACTATCCGGTCAATGTCGAAGTGCTTTCACGTTTCAAAACCGCCAAAGAGCAGAAAGCGATTTTGGAAAAAGTTGCCGAAGGTAAGGTCGATATTTTGGTCGGTACACACAAGCTATTGCAGGACGATGTCGCTTTCCGTGATCTCGGCTTACTCGTGATTGATGAAGAGCACCGTTTCGGTGTACGTCAAAAAGAGAAAATCAAACAACTGCGAGCCAATGTCGATATTCTCACGCTCACCGCCACGCCAATTCCAAGAACGCTGAATATGGCACTCAACGGAATGCGTGATCTCTCGATTATCGCCAGCCCACCGGCTCGTCGTCTGAGCATTAAAACCTTTGTGCGACAAAGCGATGAAGCGGTGATTCGAGAAGCGATTTTGCGTGAAATTCTGCGTGGCGGACAGGTTTACTACCTGCATAATGATGTCGCCACCATTGAAAATTGTGCCGAAAAACTCAGCCAGCTCGTCCCCGAAGCCCGTGTGGTGATTGGTCACGGGCAGATGCGTGAACGTGAGTTGGAGCGAGTGATGAGCGATTTTTATCACCAACGCTTTAACCTACTGGTCTGCTCGACCATTATCGAAACAGGAATTGACGTGCCGACCGCTAACACGATTATCATCGAACGGGCGGATAAATTCGGCTTGGCACAGCTTCACCAACTGCGTGGGCGTGTGGGGCGTTCCCACCACCAAGCCTACGCCTATATGCTTACGCCACACCCGAAAACACTGACCAAAGATGCAGAGCAACGTTTGGAAGCGATGAGTACCATCGACAATCTTGGGGCAGGTTTCGCCCTTGCGACCCACGATTTAGAAATCCGTGGGGCAGGCGAACTACTCGGCTCGGAACAGAGCGGACAGATTGAGAGCATCGGCTTCTCGCTCTATATGGACTTGCTCGAAAATGCCGTGAAAGCCTTACAGGAAGGGCGTGAACCGACCTTGGACGAAATCACCCAAAACCAAGTGGAGATTGAGTTGCGAGTGCCGGCATTAATTCCGGACGATTACCTGCCGGATGTGAATATGCGACTGTCATTCTACAAACGGATTGCGAGCAGTGAGAGCGATGAACAGCTCAAAGATCTCAAAATCGAGCTGATCGACCGCTTCGGGCTACTGCCGGAAGCAACCAAAAACTTGTTTGCGATTACCCAACTTCGCATTGCTGCCCAACCGCTCGGCTTGAAGAAAATCGATGCCGGCATTCACGGCGGTTACTTGGAATTTAAACCGACCGCCCAGCCGGATCCGATGAAGTTTATTCAGCTTATTCAAAAACAACCGGCAGTGTACAGCTTTGAAGGGGCAGTGAAATTCAAGTTCAGATTACCGCTGGAAGAAAACCACAAGCGGTTGGAATTTGTGGAGAATTTGCTAAACGATATTGTGGCTGAATAGAAAAAGACAGAGATCATCTGCCTTTAGAAATAGCTAAAAATATTGATATTTTAGCGGCGTGGTAGATGTTCACAGGCAATGCCATCACGATCTCTGTCTAAATTATATGCACTATATTGATGCATATAAGATTGTGCCTGTGCTTGTGTTGCAAAATCAGCACATTTAGCTGCGTGTGCAGAATAAGAAACAAATAAGATTGAGAAGGCTAAAAGAGCTTTTTTCACGGATTTTCTCCTATTATTGACGTAGATGAACTTTCCAAAAACCATAGGATTGACAGATCCTACTATTTGGAGTGGTTTTCCCATAAAGACACTGTTTAGCTTGTGAAACTGCAAATTTAAAAGCATCTTCGTAGGAGTATTGTTTGTGCATCAAATCTTCAGCAAATTGCTGTACACGAGGATCTAGTTTGAGAGCCTCATCAATTTCTTCATTAGAGTATGTAAAGGGAGATATTAATAGGCTAAAATAGAATAAGTAACTGCGAGACATAATTTTCCTTAAAATGATGTTAAATTTATTATGTCATTATCGTTTAATACTCTACAATCAACCCAAAGTGAACATTTCTACCGAATTTATGGAGATTAAAATGAATGTGAATGAAAAAGTCCGTTTTTTGCGTGAAGCGAGAGGTTGGTCTCAGGAAGAAATGGCTGAAAGAGTTGGGCTTTCCGTACACGGTTATTCCAAAATTGAGAGAGGATAAACCCAGCTTAATCTTTCTCGCCTTCGCCAAATTTGTGAGGTATTGAATTACGATATGTTGGAATTGATGACATTAGGCGAGAAAAATGTGGTTTATTTTCAAGAAAGTGGAAATAATCATAGTATCAATATTATTAATCCGACTTCAGAAAATTTAGTTTCCGACATTGCTCAGCTAAAGCAGACAATATCCCATCAAGCGGAGATTATTGAAATGCAAAAGGTACAAATAGAGACATTGAACGCTCTTGTAGCTTCAATGAAAAGTGCATAACAAATCGGGTATCACATAAAACGATTTTTGCGATTTATCTCGTAAAAATCGTTTTTTATTTGAAAGAGTGCCGCACAGAAATGAAAACCGAATATTGTTGGTAACAAGCGGTCAATTTCGGCTAAAATGTTGCAAATTCTATGATTAAGGACATTATATGAAACAAGCTCTTCTCAACCGTCTTTTACGTTATACCCAAATCTACACTACTTCTGACCCGAAAAGCCAAAGCGTGCCAAGTTCTCCTCAACAATGGGATTTGCTCAACCTTTTGAAAGCAGAGGTGGAATCAATGGGGCTGACGGAAATTTTTCTCGATCCTAACGGCTATCTGTTTGCTACACTGCCTGCCAATACGGATATCTCCATTCCTGTGTTGGGATTGATTGCACACGTTGATACTTCACCCGATTTTAATGGTAAGAACGTTAAGCCACAGGTGATTGAATGCTATCAAGGTGGCGATATTTTATTAAGCGGTAGTGGTGATAAGCTCTCGCCGAACGACTTTCCAAATTTAAACAAACTTATTGGCGACACATTGGTAACGACTGACGGCACAAGTCTGCTAGGAGCGGATGATAAGTCGGGCATTGCGATTATTCTCTCGGCGATTGAGTATTTACAAGCTAATCCGCAGATTTCGCACGGCAAAATCCGCATTGGTTTTACCACCGATGAAGAGATTGGACGTGGTGCAGATCATTTTGATGTAAAAGCTTTTGGTGCCGATGTAGCGTTTACGCTTGATGGTGGTCCGCTTGGCGAGTTGCAGTATGAGAATTTCAATGCCGATGCTGCAGTGGTAACTTTCTTTGGTCGCAGCGTTCACCCCGGCACGGCAAAAGGTAAAATGATCAATGCGTTAGAACGAGCGTGTGAATTCCAGAACCGTTTACCGCCACATTTAACCCCGGCAACCAGTGAGCATCGTAAAGGTTTTATTATGATGCACGATATTGAAGGCGGTGTAGATAAAGTAGAAGTGCGTTATATTCTTCGTAGTTTTGAGCGTGAAGAGCTGGCAACATTTGGCAAAATGTTGACAGATACGATAGCAGAAATGCAGAAAATTTACGGCGAAAACTGCGGCAAAGTTGAGATTATTGAACAGTATCGCAATATGCGTGAGGTATTAGACGGCTATCCATACCTGATTGAGATTGCGGAAAAAGTAATGCGGGAGCAGGGCATTGAGCCGAATTTAGAGCCAATTCGAGGTGGTACAGATGGCTCTCGTTTGTCGTTTATGGGATTACCTTGCCCGAATTTATTTACCGGAGGAGAGAACTTCCACGGACGTTTTGAATTTATTTCTGTTGATACAATGGAAAAGGCGGCAACGGTTGTAGTTGGTATTTCAACAGGTTTTACCAAGCATCAATTTTAGCCTAGAGTGAATTACAAGCGGTTAAATTTGTGCAAAAATTTGCAAAAAAGCCTTATTTTTCGCCACTTAAACCATTTTTTAAAGATTTCCTGTAAATTTATTTGACATTAAATCGGAAATCCATAGAATATGCACCTGTTGAGACGCTACGAAGTTCGTAGCGTTTTTAAATGCGGGAATAGCTCAGTTGGTAGAGCACGACCTTGCCAAGGTCGGGGTCGCGAGTTCGAGCCTCGTTTCCCGCTCCAATTTCTATATCGTGCTGCCCGAGTGGCGGAATCGGTAGACGCAAGGGATTTAAAATCCCTCGCCTTTCGGGGCGTGCCAGTTCAAGTCTGGCCTCGGGCACCATTTAGAAATCAACAATTTAAAATTTGCGGGAATAGCTCAGTTGGTAGAGCACGACCTTGCCAAGGTCGGGGTCGCGAGTTCGAGCCTCGTTTCCCGCTCCAATTTTTCTATATCGTGTCGCCCGAGTGGCGGAATCGGTAGACGCAAGGGATTTAAAATCCCTCGCCTTTCGGGGCGTGCCAGTTCAAGTCTGGCCTCGGGCACCATTTAGAAAAAGACAATTTTAAAATCAAAATATTATCGGAGCCCGAGTGGCGGAATCGGTAGACGCAAGGGATTTAAAATCCCTCGCCTTTCGGGGCGTGCCAGTTCAAGTCTGGCCTCGGGCACCATTTCGATAATATACCAAATATGCGGGAATAGCTCAGTTGGTAGAGCACGACCTTGCCAAGGTCGGGGTCGCGAGTTCGAGCCTCGTTTCCCGCTCCAATCTTAAAAAGAGCAGATAGCACCACGAGGTGCTTTTTTTGTGCCTAAAATTTATGAAAAAAATCACCATTATTGGCTTAGGTTGGCTCGGTTTACCGCTCGCCCAAAAATTACAAAATGAGGGCTGGCAAGTTGCCGGCACAAAACGCACAGTGGGCGATATACCAGTTGAGTGTTATCCGCTAGACTTAAATCATTTTGCTATTACGCCTGACATTGAGCTTATTTTGGCAACTGATGCAATGGTGATTACTTTGCCGCCTTCTACGACAAGTGAAGAGGATTATTTTTTAGGTATTCAAAAACTTACATCATTTGCGATGACTAAAGGCTTAAAACATTTGATTTTTATCAGCTCGACCTCAGTTTTGCCGATGTCGGAGGGGAATTTTACCGAAGATACTGAAGTGGATCCAAATTCGTTGCTTGCAAAAGTAGAAAATTGGTTGTTAAGCCAAAAACTTGATTGCGATATTTTGCGATTAGCTGGACTAGCCGGTAAGCAACGCCACCCTGTGTTTTATTTGGTGGGAAAATCGAATTTGAAATCACCAAACCAACCCGTGAATTTAGTCCATTTAGAGGATTGTTTATCCGCAATTTCCCTGCTTTTAGCGAAGCCAAACGGGCAACGCATTTTCCATTTGTGTGCCGAACAGCATCCTACTCGTAAAGCGTATTATAGCGAAATAGCAAAACGCTTAGGCTTGGCAGATTTGCAATTTTCTGATGAAAATCAACCGCTTGTAAGAGTAGTAAAAGCAGACAAAATTTGCAGAGAGCTAGGCTTTGTTTATCGCTATCCGAATCCTTACGATTTTAAATTAGATATTTAGCAAAATACAAGTTTAATCCCTACATACAAAGTGGTTTATATGGTAGTATATGCGAACTATTATCAACAACTTGTTAGGATTTTATGCTTGATGTTTTATTAGAACCCTTTGCCTACAACTATATGCAAAAAGCGATTTTTGTGAGTATGGGAGTGGGCTTGGTTTGTGCTTTTCTCTCCGCTTTTTTAATGTTAAAAGGCTGGTCTTTAATTGGTGATGCCTTGTCGCACGCAGTCGTGCCAGGAGTTGCTATTGCTTATGCGTTAAAATTACCTTACGCCGTTGGGGCGTTTTTTTCAGGGATTTTGGCGGCTCTCTCTATTCTTTGGGTAAAAAGCCTCACAAAAATTAAAGAAGATGCTGTCATCGGCTTTATTTTTACCACCTTTTTCGCCTTAGGTATGTTTATTGTTTCCTTAAATCCGACATCAGTGGACGTAAATTCCATTGTGATGGGAAATATTTTAGGGATTGCTGATGAAGATTTGTGGCAAGTGGTACTGATTATCGCCATTTCGTTACTCGGTTTGATCCTATTTTGGAAGGATTTGCTACTCGTCTTTTTTGACGAGCACCACGCTCTTTCAGTGGGTATTTCGCCATTACGCTATAAAGTCATCTTCTTTACTCTGTTAAGTGCCTGTGTGGTAGTGGCATTACAAACTGTTGGGGCAATTTTAGTGATTGCGATGGTGGTAACACCGGGAGCAACGGCGTATTTATTGTCGGATCGTTTCTCTAAAGTCGTAATGATTGCAATGATTATCGGCACACTAACTTCAGGGCTAGGAGCATATTTAAGCTACTTTTTAGATGGGGCAACAGGAGCTCTGATTGTATGCCTACAAACCTTGATTTTTCTCGCTGCATTTTGTTTCGCTCCTAAATATGGTTTAGTGTCGCAAAAAGGTCAATTTGTGAAAGGAGGAGAGCGAGAAGGGGAGGAGCAAAATGCTTGATTGGATTTTAGAACCTCTTCAGTTTGAGTTTATGCAAACTGCCCTCATCACAGCTATTTTAGTGGCGAGTGTGAGTGCCGTTCTCTCTTGCTATTTAGTGTTGAAGGGGTGGTCTTTAATGGGGGATGCCATTTCCCACGCAGTATTGCCGGGTGTGGTGATTTCTTCATTATTAGGTTTACCACTTGCGATTGGTGCATTTTCTTCGGGCTTATTTTGTGCGTTATCGGTTGGCTATTTAAAAGAGAACAGTCGTTTAAAAGAAGACACCATTATGGGGATTGTGTTTTCGGGTATGTTTGCCTTTGGGATTCTATTATTTACCGCATTTAATACGGGTGAACATTTAACCCATATTTTATTTGGAAACTTATTGGGTGTAACGAAAAGCGATTTAATCCAAACAGTAGTAGTCAGCCTTTTCACCTTTACAGTTATGCTGCTCAAACGTAAAGATTTTTTACTTTATTGTTTTGATATGAATCAAGCCAAAGTGGTTGGTTTACCGGTGAAATTATTACACTATGGCTTGCTATCACTATTAGCTTTAACTATTATCAGTGCAATGCAAGTTGTAGGGGTGATTTTAGTGGTGGCAATGCTGATTACACCGGGGATTACTGCTTACTTGCTCACAAAGCGGTTTGATAAAATGCTTGCCATTGCGTTAGTGATTTCCGTCGGTTCATCTGTATTTGGTACTTTACTAAGCTACCATATTGATGCTGCTACAGGTCCGACTATCATTCTAGTACAAGCGGTCATTTTTTTCCTAAGTTTTGCGTATTCTAAAATCCGCTAACACAAATAAAAATAGGGAGTGCGTTAGCCTCCCTATTGTTCAAATACTATTTTTGATAATGCAATAAACCACCAAATACCCTTTCTAGGTTTTGATTATTAAAGGTTTCTTCTGTTTTGCCTGCGGCTAATAATGTTCGGTTGATCATTAACACCTGATCGCAAAAACTTGGCACGCTGGCAAGATTATGAGTAGAAACTAAAATCAAATGCCCTTCTTCTTTGAGCTGTTTGAGCAATTCAACAATGGCATTTTCAGTTTTTACATCAACACCTGTAAAAGGCTCATCTAACAAAATAATCTTACTTTCTTGGGCTAAGGCTCGGGCGAGAAAGACTCGCTTTTTCTGCCCACCGGAAAGTTCGCCAATTTGTCGTTCTTTCAGATGCAAAACACCGACACGCTCCATTGCTTGTTCTGCTTTTTGTTTGTCAATTCCACGAGGAATACGCAAGAAATTCATATAGCCGTATCGCCCCATCATTACGACATCATAAACAGAAACAGGGAATTGCCAGTCTACCTCTTCACTTTGTGGCACATAAGAGACTAAATTTTGCTTTAAGGCTTTAGAAATGGGTAATTGACTCAGTTTAACCGAGCCGGTAAGTGGTTTTACCAGCCCCATTAAACTTTTAAAAAGTGTGGATTTACCCCCTCCATTTACCCCGATTAATGCACAAATCGTACCGTTTTCAAGCTGAAACGACACATCGTGCAAGGCGATGTGTCCGTTATTGTAACGGACGGATAAATTTTCGACGGAAATGGAGGTTGAATGTGTTGTCATTTTAACTCTGGTTATTTTTTACTACGCTCGAAACCTTCAACAATGGTGCTGATGGTAACATTCAGTAGATCTAAATAAGTTGGTACAGGACCATCTTTTTCTGAAAGTGAATCTACATAAATCACACCACCGTATAACGCACCGGTTTCTTTTGCCACTTGTTTAGCAGGTTTGTCAGAAACGGTACTTTCACTAAAGACAACAGGGATTTTATTCGCTTTCACGCCATCAATCACTTTTTTAACTTGTTTCGGTGAGCCTTGCTCTTCGGCATTGATCGCCCATAAATAAAGCTCTTTTAAGTTGTAGTCTTTTGCAAGATAGCTAAATGCCCCTTCGCTTGTAACCAACCAGCGTTGCTGTTCCGGAATAAAGGCTAAACGTTGGCGTAGTGGTTCTGCAATGCCTTTTACTTTTTCAGCATAGGCTTTTGCATTAGCATTGTAAGTTTCGGCATTTTTAGGGTCGTATTTTACTAAAGCTGCACGAATGTTTTCAATGTAAATTAATGCATTGTCGGTGGACATCCAAGCGTGTGGATTTGGCAGATTTTTATATTCGCCTTCGGTAATTGGCATTGGCGTAATACCTTCAGTTACAACAACAGCAGGTTTACCTTTTACATTTTCAAAGAAACGCTCAAACCAACGCTCTAGGTTCATACCGTTCCACAATACTAAATCAGCTTTTTGGGCTTTCACAATATCTTTTGGCGTAGGTTGATAATCGTGAATTTCCGCCCCGGGTTTAGTAATTGATTCAACTGTAGCTTTATCACCTGCTACGTTTTGTGCAATATCTTGAATAACGGTAAAGGTGGTTACAACTTTAAACGGTTCTGCCATTGCCATTGCAGAGCTTAAGCCAAAGGTTAAGACTAATGCTTTTTTGATTGTTGATAATTTCATTTTCAGCCTCCTTTTGTTATTGAGAATGATTATTATCGTTAGGTATTCTATAGATCATTTAGATTAATGTAAATAGTCTTATATTTTATAAGGATATTATTTATCCAAAACATTTTGACTTAAAAAGCACTAGCCTTAAAACAAAAGAACCAGTAAAATTGCACGCTTTAAAAATCATCGCAAAACAAGGGCAAGTTCGTCCTAACCTTTTGCCACAAAACGTGTAACAACGAGGCTTTCTAATTTTATGTCAGAACAAATCACTAATGCTGCCTGTGGAGTAGCAGACCAACCGAAAGAAAAAATCAATTTATTAAACCTAAACCGCCAAGAAATGCGTGAGCTGTTTGCCGAAATGGGGGAAAAACCTTTCCGTGCCGATCAGCTAATGAAATGGATTTACCATTTTGGGGAAGATAATTTCGATAATATGAGCAATATCAATAAGGTATTGCGTGAGAAATTAAAACGCATTGCGGAAATCAAAGCACCGGAAGTGGCGGTAGAACAACGCTCGGCAGATGGTACAATCAAATGGGCTATGCAAGTAGGCGATCAGCAAATCGAAACCGTGTATATCCCGGAAGATGATCGTGCAACCCTTTGTGTATCTTCACAAGTAGGCTGTGCGTTAGCTTGTACTTTCTGCTCAACGGCACAACAAGGTTTTAACCGAAATTTAAGCGTGTCAGAAATTATCGGGCAAGTGTGGCGAGCTTCTAAAATTATCGGTAACTTTGGCGTAACCGGTGTACGTCCGATTACCAATGTAGTGATGATGGGAATGGGCGAGCCGCTTCTGAATATGAACAATGTGATTCCTGCAATGGAAATTATGTTGGACGATTTTGCCTACGGTTTATCCAAACGCCGTGTAACCCTTTCCACCTCAGGGGTTGTGCCGGCATTAGATAAAATGCGTGAGCAAATTGATGTGGCGTTAGCGATCTCGCTCCACGCACCGAATGATGAATTGCGTGATGTGTTAGTGCCGATTAATAAAAAATATAACATCAAAATGTTGATAGAGTCGGTGAATAAATACCTTGAAGTATCAAATGCAAATCACGGTAAAGTAACGATTGAATATGTAATGCTCGATCACGTCAATGACAGCACAGATCACGCACATCAACTTGCGGAAGTGTTGAAAAATACCCCGTGTAAAGTGAACTTAATTCCTTGGAATCCGTTCCCGGAAGCTCCTTATGGCAAGAGTTCAAATTCCCGTGTTGATCGCTTCCAAAAAACGCTGATGGAGTACGGCTTCACCGTAACAGTGCGTAAAACCCGAGGCGATGACATTGACGCTGCTTGCGGTCAGCTTGCCGGCGATGTGATCGACCGCACCAAACGCACCCTAGAAAAACGTAAGTTTGGACAAGGGATTGATGTGAAAACGCATTAATAATTTACTGAGTAAAGTACCGACCGAAATCATTTTCAGTCGGTATTTTTATTTCAGGCAAATATACAAGCGGTCAAATTTGTCTTGATATTTTACTAAATGTCTTTAGTAGCGAGACTATCATAATTGTTACCATAGTTAGCTACTTAAAAGAGTAGCGCATAAGTATAATGCTTTTTACGGTTTCTGTTCGGCAGCTAATACACCACTCCAGTGGTCTCCTTTTGTTGTACCAGTAACGTATTTGTAATCGTTAGTTCCTTGTTTTGAATCAATAAAATTCAATTCCATTGAAGCAGGATCTCGCTGAGTAGTAATTCGATTTTTATCAGTTGGTGTAATAACTAAATTTTTGCTATCACCAGAGAACGTAAATACCTCTTCGTTATGCCCTGATCGATCAATGACTTCACCTTGGGCTTTCCCATCAACGAATCTTAAATTTACAGTTCCTACTTGTGGTAAGTGAGTAGAGCCTTCTTCTTTCCCAGTTGAACCGTAGATAAAACCATCTTCTTTAACATAAGTGGCGGTGAGAGATGTTGGGGCATCTTTGGAAATAGTATTTTTATCAAACAGATAAAAATAATTGTTATATTTATCATCTATACTTGTGATTTCATTATTCAACGCATCAGAGTAAAAGCCGTAATAGACCTTGCTGTTAGGTGCTAATAAATAAAGCTTATAATCGCTAACATCAAGTCCTTGTACAGTAATTGAGCTTAATGAAACTGATTTATGTGTTTTTTCTGCGATAACTTCTTTTCCAGTGAATGAATTATACTTTCCTGAGGTTTTCTCAAATTGGTATAAATTTAGTTGTGTAGGTTGAACTTGGGTAGCAGTTGTCGCAGAAAATTTTGTAAATTCTGCGTTACTGGTAGCATAATTAGAAAGGTAACCACTATATTGTGGTGTTAACTGTTTTGGCTGCTCGAGTTGTTTTGGTTGTTGCATTTGGAAGCCTGAGATATTGGTCTGAGACTTACTATGAGCCTTACTACCACTGTTACCACAAGCTGCCATCACTAAACTTGCAGCAAGCGTTAAAATTAATTTTTTATTGAGTATCATGGAATTGCTCCTTTTTCATAAAAATAATTACAGCTTTTGTTAAGGGGTAATTAAAATTGAACCCCGAATTTTGCTAACCAAGTAGAAGTTTTGCCGCCTTTAAATTTACTTTGTCTAAATTCGGCAGAAGTAAACCAATTATTCTTTTCAACAGTAAGCCCAAATCCCACTTCAGCGATATTGTTACTGTATATTTCAGATTTGCTTTTAATTTTTACCCCAAATAAATCACTTTGTATTTCATTATTTTTCCCGTTAAGGCGGTGGGTGTAATTTAAGCTGAGGTTAGGTGTAACCGCCCAATCATTAAATTGGAAAAGGTGTTTTACTTGTAAGCCGCCAGATAAATTGACATCTGTTTTATGGAAGGCTGTCGTATCGGTTGCAAGCTCGCCTTGTTCTTTTAACTGACGCATTGATAAGTGTACTGCTTGTAAGCCAAGGCTTGGTTCAATCTGCCAATTATTTGCGGTTAATCTGTAACCGCGACGGAGTTCTCCACTCAACTGTAGTCCTTTATTTTTGCCGGAAGCCAACGAAGCACCGTTAAAATAACGATTTTGTCTGTAATTAATCTGTCCGATTTTTCCTGAAATATCATCGAACCAACCATGCGAGGACTGGGCATAGCGAAGAGCCAAACCAGCTTCAAGCTGTTTTATTTTTCCGGTTGCCTGATTTTTATCTAGGTTAGTGTCTAGGTGAGTTAGATTCCCGATTAATAATGCCTTGTCATTTACTTTATAAGCAATGCTAAATCCATTATCGCGCGTTTTAAATTCAGTTTTTTGATCCAGCTGTTTTTGATCGGATTTATATCTTTGTCCGTTACCCTCAACCCAAACTTTCAATGATTCTGGTACATTGTCTTGGTGGCGGTGTAGCGAGAGAGATGTTCCATTTAAACGGTTAATTGTTTGGTTACGCAAAAATGCCAAACTGTCGGCATATATATTGTTACCGATATAATAGTGGAAATTTTGCAAATCATTATGTTCCACTGCATGTTGCAACCAGTTGTTATAAGTCCCTTTTCGCCAAGCAACTTTGGTGTCACGCAAGGCATTTAATGCATCTAACCCATGTTTAGCGTTACCGCTTGCTTTTGGATCGCTAAATGCCTTATTCGAATTGGCTTTTAATTCAATACGGTCATTTTTGAAATATAAATCTTGTCGCAAGCCTTTTTCTGCCAATATTTTGCTCGGTTGCAATGCATCAAAACCGCCTTGATAATTAGCACCGTTACGCACCAACAATACGTTGGTTAAGGTTTGTCCTTCTTGAGCATTTTGTTTCAATGCTTCTGCAACCAAAAGTGTTCCAGCCAAATTAACCATAGTATTTTTACCTTGAGCAATGAAGGCGTTATTAGCCCAAATTTCCAAATGGCTTGCAGAACTAGATTGAAATGCTTTATTTACGGTTAAATCAGCAGCAGTCAAGTGTCCTTGATTATTGATGTTATCTGAAACAGTTTTACCGAGTAATGCTAATTTTCCTTTTTCAACGTCAATTTCTTTTATGTGATTATTGTTACCGGCTAAAGTTAGCTCTCCAGCTCCTTGTTTAGTTAAACGGTATTTTCCTTGCAAACTGTTTGTCCAAATGTCGTTTTGGGTAACATTATAGGTTTCGTTTCGTAACAGTTGTGAAGGTCCTTGAACTGCTTTTTCCAGATTAATTAATCCCCAGCCAAAAACATCATCTACCCCTTTTTTGCCTAAATCCGTTGCAGTAGTGAATAATGTGTCTCTGATTTGTGTTGGAGTGAAATAATTGAACCGCTCTTTTAAAATGGCTAAAGAGCCTGTTACAACAGGAGTAGAGTATGATGTTCCAGCATCTAGTTTTAAGCCGGAGTATTTTTTATTTTCTTCCGCGCCATCTGTGGCTAGTACAGTTAAGTTTCCTGGTGCTGCTACACACCAATTTTTGCTAACGCCACAATGGTTAGAATATTCTGATAAGTTTTTACCGTCATCTACGCCAACTACAGAAAGATAATGGCTTTCCAGCTCTGGAAGATATTGAGGTAGAGCTGCCATAATGCCTGGCTGTTTTTTACTTTCATTACCTGCTGCAAATACCATCAAGGTATTTTCTTGTACCGCGGCTTTAATCGCATTAATCAATACATTATCTTTTGCTTGAACAATAGCTTCTTTATATTTTTGCTCTAACTCCAGTGCCGAGTCAGTGGCTGCATCTTCGTTCCAACTATTATTAATGGCTAAGACATTTTTCTCTACCAACTTATTAATTGCCGTTGAAAATGCTCGACGCCCATCTTTTAGATCGGAGGTTTCACCTAACAAAATATCACTGCGTCCGTCATCAGATTTTGATGTGTCTTCTTCTGTTTTCTGTGGATCAATAGATGTTATATAGATTTCACTGTTTTTAGCGATACCTCCAGCGTATTGATGTTGAGCAGCGGATTTAGCTCCGATAATGCCTGCTACTTGTCCTCCGTGCATGGAATAGACTTTCTTTTCATTGCCTTCTTCATCTTGCTCTGTTTCTATTTCATAAATGTGTGGGGCGTATAGCCTTTTCTTGCCGGAAGAGTCCGTCAGCTCAAAGGTAACTGAGTGTAATTTACTACGGTCAACTAAGGTGTGTTCTACCATAAATCCACCGTCAAGCACGCCGATATTTACTCCTTTTCCGCTGTATTTTTCAGCGATGGGTTTTGTCAATCCGATCTGATTATGTGGGTTAATGATAGAAGGGATAGCTTGCTTCTCCTGTTTTTCTATATCCTCTTCAGCATAAACACCTGTAGTTACTACTGACGCAACAAGAGCGGATACTAATGTTGGTTTGAAAATATATTTTTTCATTATGATACTCCATACTTTCTTTTTAGATTAAATGATAAAACACGCTATTGAAATTCCTTATAAACCAGCTTGTAGAAATCTTTAATTTAAAAAAACTTTTTATTACTCTGATACTATCCTCAAACCTTATGACACTAAGGATAAAGTTTAATGATGAAAGTTGGTTTAATGTCAAGTAAATAAGTATTATTTCAGGTAAGTGAACTTTTTGCTTGACATTAAACTTACTTGAATGATTTAAGTTAGCCATATTTTATTTAATCGTTAATTTGATTTCTTATGACAATACAATTCCTAGCTTTTAAACAGTTTAATATTGATAAAGGCTGTAATTAAAATGCCTACGCGAAGCTTTATGGTTTTATATCACTCGTTTTTACTGTGCTCTACAAGTTGAATAATTGATTACTTTCTTGGATAAAAATCAGCGATGGCAATCACTTTTCTGAGGAAAACTTTGATTTAGTCGCGGAAAAATTTTCTTTAGCATTTTGCCAGTGTTTGTTGAGTAAACAGAGATTAGTCGTATCACAATTTGAAGATATTACATTGTCGCTTAACTTTAATGAAATCGACCATTTGGAGGTTTTTTGTGAGCTTAAGATACAAGGAGCAACGGGGTTTATATCATATTTTTTCAATAAAATGATATTTTTATAAAACTTCTACTTGACATTAAGGTTGCTATAACCTTTATTATTCTGCTGCTTTATTCGGTTATCTGTAAAAAGCATTGAGTTATTTAAAAGATTGTAATGGTCTGCTCCATTGCAAAAACTGAAGACTATTTTGATAAATTATTTTTAGAGGATACAAGATGCAAAAAACTTTCTTGGCTACCGTACTATGTGCTTTCGTATTAACTGGCTGTACGGTGAAAAAAAGATAATACAGAATTAAACGGATTAGGATTAACTTATAGCTCCGATGTAACACAGAATGCTGAAGGAAATTATGTAGCTGCTGTTGAAGCGTCACTAATTTCTGGGAGAAAAGGTGGTGCAGAAGCCTATGTTCTGAAAAATGCCACAGATTTTTGTGCCAAACAGAATAAACTGGTTCGGGTGTTGAAAAATGAGACGGAGTCGCATTTATTGGTTAATGGTGTGGCAAAACTTACGTTTCAATGCAAATAATGCAATAAAACATAAAGCGACCATATTTTCCGGATATTTTGCAAATTTCTCGAAGAATATGACCGCTTGCTGTTTTATTGTCTATTCATTCGTGTTTGAGAAAATGCGGTTTCCTAAAAATTTCTACTTTGGGTATTTTATGTAGCTTTTAATTTCCTATAAGAGATCGGATTTTCCAAGAACCTTTTTAGCTTTGCTTTTTTTCTTATGCTAATTAACATATTGTATATAAAGCTTAAAGAAAGTTTAAGGTTTAGTGATGACAAAAGAAAATATATCAGATATGCATTATTTTAAAAATGGATTAAGTCTAAAAACTGCTTCGAAAATGCTTGGAATACCGGCTTCTACGATGCGTTACTGGGATAAGGAAGGTTTGGTTACATTTGAGCGAAACCAACAGAACGACTATCGACATGTATCTCCAAACACATTGTTAGATTTAATTGATGTGCTAGATTATCGGGAAATGGAAATACCTCTTGGCAAGATCAAGCAAATTCCACAAATGGCAGCAGATGAATTATTGGCATTATTGGATGAGAATCGAGTAGAGCTACAGGCTAAGATTAAGAATTTACAAAAAACATTAGCCAAAATTGATTTAAAAGAACAGGCGTTAAAGCGTCTAAATATATTAGAGAAAAGAAAGCCAACATTGGTTTATCGCCAAATGCCGCCGATTTATAAGGTAGATCTGCGAAATACAGAAGATGTTAAAAAATCGCTTGTTCCTTTCCAGTCGGCGAGTTTATTTCGTGCAGATAATAAATATGATTGGAAAGCGGGTATTTGGACAAAAAACAGCAATGGAGAGGTTATTCGGCCGGCAGATAAACAACCGATGCCTTATCTTAACGGTTTAATGTATGTTGGGCGAGAAACCAATGATGGCAATGCTGACAAGCTAATTTATTTAGCGAAGAAATTAGGCTATCGTTCACAATATGTTATTTATCAATATCTTGGCACAATTCGTCATCCCAACCTCGGATTGTGCGATTTTCATGAGTATTGGATGGAAATCACTCGGGAATAATTTATTGGGGCAAGTAATTGCCCCATATTAAATATATAAGAGTAACTATTTGATACAATGTTTTCTAACTTCGTCGTATTGCCCTCCGCTATCTAAACAACGGTCTTTATTATCAAAGATACCTAGCCCTAACACTGCAAATAGTATGCCTAAAATAAAGATAGATAAGATAATAAGAGTAAAACGCTTCACATCTTTCTCCTTGTTAAGCTAATAGCCCCCAAAAGCTGAGGCCAAAAATATCAAATATGGCGTGAGCTAGAAAAAACGGTACTAGCATTGGAATTTTACGACGGAATAACCAGAATGAGATTCCTAAGGTCGTGATAGTTAATGCACCAGCTAAGCCTTGATAAGTATGGAAAGCAAAGCGTATAAAAAGGCTTAATATGATTGTTTTAGGCAATGTTTGCGGTTTGACTGCAAAAACCAATCCCATAAAGAAAATTTCTTCAAAAAATCCGTTAAACAAAGAGGTTACGATCAATTCGGGGGTATATTGTATCCCTGGATAAGCCGTTTGTTCAGTCTCGGGATAATGTTCTGGTATCATAAAAGTATGCAGAATCTGGTAGAAATCAGCAAGTAGCCCCGCCCCAACCACTAAAAGCAACGTAAGTGGTAAGGTATAGCGATTTACTTTAATATTCAGTACGCCGAAATCAAACTTTCGCCAATGGAGATACAGCCAAGCAATCAGTAATAAAAGTGCCTGCATAGCTGTTACTTCCCATCTAGCGAGATCATTAATGGATAAGTGCTCAGGTTTAACTTGATTGTTTTGTAGTAATTCAATGTATCCGATGGATGAATCGTAAATAGCACTACCGAAAAAAATAAGTGCCAACACAATAATGTCAGCGAATGTGAGATGCTTTATTTTGATCTCAGGCATGGTTGTCTCCTTTTATAAAAATTAAATTATAGTTGTGTATAAATAGTATAAAAGAGTAAGCATCATAAAGGTTGAAGTTGGTTTAATGTCAAGGGTAAATATTTTTGCGATCTGTATCGAAAAATTCGCATTAAGAATTTCCCTCATTGAGAAAAAATCGCTAGTCTTAGCCATTGTTGAACAGTAAAATGACCAACCATTAGGGAGAACACCATGTTTGCAAAATATTTGAAAAATATCACCGCTTGTATCACGCTATTTTTGTTAGCTGCGTGTTCCTCTACTCCCGAAACCGTTTCAGAAACTGAATTTAACCGCTCGGAAGCGGTGAAAGCTCGTATAAACTTAGCTCTTGCTTATTTGGAGCAGAACGATTTCCCCAAAGCGAAACAGAATATTGACAAAGCCCTCGCTCATGACCCGAACGATTACCTGCCCCACTCGGTGCTTGCCTACTATTATCAGCAAACTGCCGATGCACAAAATGCCGAAAAAGCCTATCAACAAGCCTTGAAATTAAGCCAAAACC
Organism: Mannheimia varigena; assembly: GCF_013377235.1. NCBI lineage: Bacteria > Pseudomonadati > Pseudomonadota > Gammaproteobacteria > Pasteurellales > Pasteurellaceae > Mannheimia > Mannheimia varigena. The sequence continues at coordinate 1,872,439 of NZ_CP016226.1, forward strand.
GCCCTGATGTGCGGAATAATTACGGCACTTTTTTATGTAAACAAGGTCAATTTCAGCAGGCTTATCAACAATTTGAACAGGCAGTGGCAAGTCCGAAGCCTTATTATCACCAAGCGGATAGTTTAGAGAACATCATTTTATGTGCGAAAAAAGAGCCTAATCCGCAAAAAGTTGCCGAAACACTTATTGAGCTTGAGAAGCTGGACAAACCTCGAGCCACGTTACTGAAAGGAAATTAAATGACTGACTTAAATACAAAAATCAGCCAAATTATCGCCGGCGAATTAAACGTCGGCAACCACCAAATTCTTGCCGCCATCAACTTACTTGACGAAGGTAACACCATTCCGTTTATCGCCCGTTACCGTAAAGAGGTGACCGGCGGCTTAGACGACACCCAACTTCGCCATTTTGAAACTCGCTTAATTTATCTGCGTGAAATGGACGACCGTCGCCAAACCATTCTGAAATCCATTGAAGATCAAGGCAAACTCACCGATGAACTGCGCGACAAAATCTTGCATTGCGAAAGCAAAACGGAATTGGAAGATCTCTATTTACCGTACAAACCGAAACGCCGTACTCGTGGGCAGATTGCGATTGAAGCAGGTTTAGAACCATTGGCGGAAACGCTTTGGAACGATCCGAAACAAGATCCTGAAACCTTGGCGGCAAACTTTATTGATGCTGACAAAGGTGTTGCGGACAGCAAAGCGGCGTTAGACGGAGCGAGATATATTTTAATGGAGCGTTTTGCTGAAGATGCCGAGCTACTTGCAAAACTTCGCCAATATTTGACCGCTTACGCCACGTTGGAAGCGAAAGTGATTGAGGGCAAAGAGCAAGAGGGCGAGAAATTCCGTGATTATTTTGCTCATAGCGAGCCGTTTAACGGCGTGCCATCGCACCGAGCGTTGGCAATGTTCCGTGGGCGAAACGAGGGCATTTTATCGCTTAGTTTAAATGCCGATCCTGAAGCGGAAGAGGGGGCGAAATCTAGCCATTGCGAAGAGATTATCCGTGAACATTTGGGCGTGATTTTCAACAATCAACCTGCCGACAAATGGCGTGAGCAAGTGATTGCGTGGACGTGGAAAATCAAAGCAGCATTGCATTTAGAAACCGAATTGATGGGCAGCCTGCGTGAAAAAGCGGAAGAAGAGGCGATTGACGTATTCGCTCGGAACCTCTCTGCTCTGTTAATGGCAGCACCGGCTGGGGCGAGAAACACAATGGGGCTAGACCCGGGCTTGCGTACCGGCGTGAAAGTAGCAGTTGTGGATAATACAGGGAAATTGTTAGATACGGCGACTATTTATCCGCATACCGGCAGAGAAGCGGAAGCTCAACTTGCGATTTTTACCCTGATTAAAAAGCACAATGTAGAGCTGATTGCGATTGGTAACGGCACGGCATCTCGTGAAACCGAGCGTTTTGCCAAAGAGGTGATTAAGGAAATCAAAGAAAACAAACCGCAAACCGTGGTGGTGAGCGAGGCCGGAGCTTCGGTTTACTCAGCATCGGAATTTGCGGCGAACGAGTTCCCGAACCTTGATGTTTCTTTGCGTGGGGCGGTATCGATTGCCCGCCGTTTGCAAGATCCGCTGGCGGAATTAGTGAAAATTGAGCCGAAAGCGATTGGCGTGGGGCAGTATCAGCACGATGTGAATCAATCTCAACTTGCTCGCAAATTAGATGCGGTGGTGGAAGATTGCGTAAATGCGGTGGGCGTGGATCTCAACACTGCTTCCGCACCGCTATTGGCTCGAGTGGCCGGAATGACGAAAACGCTGGCACAAAATATTGTGGCGTTCCGTGATGAAAACGGACGTTTTAACAGCCGTTCAGACTTGAAAAAAGTCCCTCGCTTAGGGCCAAAAGCCTTTGAACAATGTGCCGGATTTATGCGAATTATCGGCGGAAAAAATGCTCTCGATGCCTCAAGCGTTCACCCTGAAGCCTACCCGATTGTGGAAAAAATCTTACAGGCAACTACATCTACTTTGGCGGAATTAATGGGCAACGGCTCGAAAATCCATTCGCTAAATGCGAAAGATTTTGTGGACGAACAGTTCGGCTTGCCAACCGTGAATGATATTTTCAAAGAGCTGGAAAAACCGGGAAGAGACCCACGAGGCGAGTTTAAAACGGCGGTGTTTATGGATGGAGTGGAAGAAATTACCGACTTAAAAGTGGGTATGATCTTAGAAGGCACGGTTACAAACGTGGCAAACTTTGGGGCATTTGTGGATATTGGTGTTCACCAAGACGGTTTAGTCCATATCTCAATGCTCTCAAACTCTTTTGTGGAAGATCCTCATTCGGTGGTAAAAGCAGGCGATGTAGTAAAAGTAAAAGTGCTTGAGGTGGACGTTATTCGTAAACGTATTGCCCTAACAATGCGTTTAGACGATAAACCCACCGACAAAAAAGAGCCAACAAGCGGTCGAAATTCAGCAGAAATTCGCAAAAATCCGCAAAAAAATGACCGCTTGCAACGTGATAATCGCAACACATTTGGTAACAATGCCTTTGCTGATGCGTTGAAAGGGTGGAAGAAATAAAATTATTTTACTTATTTCTGCTTTTTAGTCATAAGCCCGATTAGGATATCCTAATCGGGCTTTCTCTTGACAGAGAAAGCCCTAACAATACCTGCAAACCTTTCTTTATCTAAGTAGAGATACCTAATATGAAAAATCAAGAGCTTAATGAGGCGTATGAGCTTATCAATAATGTAGTTAAAAATAAGATTCGTATTTTGATTGAAGAGGACTTACACCTTTATGAACAAGATGCGGATATTTTACTTCATTACTCCGATGAGATTATTGAAAAAGTAATGCAAAGAATTACAAAGGAGCAACCTTATTTTGAGGTTGTATGGAATTATTCACAGAAGGTGTTAGAACTTCGTATTCAACGTAAAAAATAATAAGGAGAAAATGATGAATAACAGCTCAGGAATCGATCACATTAAATCACAATTATTTTCTGAAGGAAAATTATTTTCTTTTGAAGGTAGAGCTAACAGGCTACAATTTTTTATTATTACTCTATTTACATTACCTATATTTTTTTTAATGTCTGAATTAGCACCCCTAATATTTATACACGACAATACTCCTGCTATTAATGCAGGTATCTTTTTTATATTTATGTTACTTACTTGTAGCACTCTAGGATATATATTCTTTGCTGCTGCCAGACGTAGATTGAGAGACCTGAATATCGCCACCTCCACTTATACTCATCACCTAATATTATTGAATGTTATTTTATACATATTATACAAAGTGGTTTTCTATTTTCTATATTGGGATACTCCAAAACAATTGAGCGATATGATTGCGATTATGACTACTGGCATAATACTTATTGATGTTATTATACTTGTGATAATGTTTTCTATTAAAGGAGTATCTAATGCTAATCAAGAATAATAGATATATTTCCTTTATATTTACTTTGATTTTTACATTATTTTTATCTTCGCAATCTTTAGCCTATGATGTAAATGCTAGGGAAGATGCATTGCTTTTAAAGCAGTTTAATGAAACATTGGGGCAAGAATTTCACGCTAATGCAAGAAATACTCGATTGAAAACCGATTCTTTAATTAAGAATAGTGCTGAAAGAGAAGTAACAAAGCAGGATATGGAACTAGCATCTCAATATATGAACGAGATAAAAGGTCATTTAGATAAAGTAGTATTGGAACTAAACAATTTAAAACTTAAACATCCCCTTGCTCTAGAGTTGCGTGAAGATATTGAAGAGAGTTATCATCTAACGTACAAAATGTTAGAAATTACTAATAATGCTCTTTATTTAAAATATCAAGGAAAAGAACTATCCAAGGAATGGGTAAAAGAAATGGATAATGAAATGGCAAATATTAAACAGCAGATACGGGATAAAATGTCTTCTATGAAATATTTTGCACAAGAGCTGGCTAGAGAAGCTAACGGAAAGTAACGTAACTTAATGAACTACCCACCAAATTTCCTATTCATATAATCAAATGCCACTGTGGGTAAAATTCGCCGTAGCCACCAGAACAGTTTGGTGGGGAAAGTGACTTGATAACGTGCTTTGGGTTTTTCTACAGTTAATGCTTTTAAGCACGCCTCAGCACAGGCAGAGGCAGGCAGTGTGAATGGATTTGCATTGCCTTTGGTGGTTAAGCGTTGGTATTGGGTTTGGTTCAGCTCTTTGTGATAGGAATTTTCCACATCAATATATTGCTTGAGTTTTGCCACCGAATTGGGGCGGAAGTTGCTTTGAATCGGGCCAGGTTCAATAAGAGAAACGTAAATATTGGAGCCGTGCAGTTCGCATCTGAGCGTATCTGCCAAGCCCTCTAAGGCGAATTTGGTGGCGTTATACGCCCCTCGGTAGTGCATTGCGGCAAAACCTAAAATGCTGCTGTTGATTAAAATTCTACCGTGGTTTTGCGAGCGGAAAATTTTCATTGCCTGATTAATCACTTCCCAGGCTCCAAACACGTTGGTTTCAAAAATCTCACGTAGTGCCTCTCGTGGTACATCTTCCACACAGCCGGGCTGCCCGTAGCCGGCATTGCAAAAAATTGCATCTAATTGACCGCTTGCACGCACATAATCAAAGGCGTTTTGGATTTGCTCCGAATTAGTCACATCAAGCAAAAGGCACTCAAATCCCTCCGCTTGAAGACGAGCCACATCTTCGGGCTTACGGCAGCTGGCAATCACACGCCAGCCTGCATTTTTGAGGTGAGATGCGGTTGCATAGCCAATACCGCTGGAGCAACCGGTGATCAAAATCGTCTTCATCTTATTTAATGTAGCTGACAAAACCGTCTAAATTTTCGGCGTCCGCTCGGGCGATACCGCCCTCAAGTGGCGAGCCAAGCATAATTAAGCCGATGATTTTATCGTTTTCTTGGCAGCTGAATGCCGAGCGTAGTGCCGAGCCGTTGATCCATTTATTGCTGATCCAAACCGTATCGAAGCCTAATGCATTAGCGGCAAGCTGAATGGCGTAGCCGGCACAGCCTGCGGTAATCATCTGCTCCCATGCCGGCACTTTGGCGATGGTGTGATCTAATTTTGCCACTACGCCGATAATTATTGGAGCTTGGTTGGCTAATTTTTCCGCTTTTTTCAAACGCTCTTCGCCCATTTCAAACTCTTCAACGGCAGATTTGAAATACTCGCATAATTGCGGCATTCCGCTTTTTTCAATCACCACAAAGCGATAAGGCTTTAATTTGCCGTGATCCGGGGCTCTCAGCCCGGCTTGTAAAATCTGCTCAAGCTGTTTGGAGGTTGGGGCGGTTTCGCCAAATTTTTTGCTGGAGCGGCGGTGAAGTAATAAATCAAGAGCTTGCATAATATTCCTATGGTTGATCCAAATTCCGCCCAAGCATAGCATATTTTATTCACAGCGTGATTGCTTTATACTGTGCCGACTTATTTTATTTTTGGAAATTGCTGATGTTAAACATTCTTAAAGCATTCTACCGTCTGTTTCGTTGCGTTCGTGAATGCGTGGTAAACCTCTTTTTTATCCTGTTTATTTTGTTATTAGTGCCGCTGGTGGGCTTTCTTTCCAGCTCGCACCATAGCGAAAAACCGATATTTACCCAAGGGGCATTACGCTTAAATTTAGACGGATATTTAGCGGATAATCGTGAAGAATTTACCGATTTCTACCGCTTGTTGCAGTCAGAAATTGGCGGTTCAGAGCCGTTTAAAATCTCCACCTTTGATGTGGTGCAGGCGATCAGCAAAGCGAAAAATGACCCACAAATTACAGGCTTGGTGCTAGATTTGAGTTATCTGCAAAATGCGGATTTTTCCTCTTTGGATTTAGTCGGTAATGAAATTAACAATTTTAAAACCTCAGGTAAGCCTGTCATTGCCATCGGCGAGCAATATTCGCAAAAGCAATATTATTTGGCCTCTTTTGCCGATGAAATTTATCTGAACAAAGCCGGTTTTGTGGAGCTGCAAGGCTTAAGTTATTCCAATATTTATTTCAAATCGTTACTCGAAAAAATCGAAGCCGAGCCGCATATTTTCCGTGTTGGCACTTATAAATCAGCGGTTGAGCCGTTTCTGCGAGACGATATGTCGGCAGAAGCCAAACAGAACGCTCAAGGTTGGCTCAGCGACACTTGGCGTAAAATGGTGGAAACCATTGCCGAAAACCGCAAAATTTCCGCTCAAGAGATTAATTTAACCCCAGCGGCGTATATCGAAAAATATAAACAAGCAAAAGGCGATGATGCCCAATTTGCCCTCAACCAAAAATGGGTCACCCAGTTAGTGACCAACGAAGAGAGCCGAAGCCAGCTGATTTCGCAATTTGGTGAAAATAGCGAGGGCAGCTATAACCACATTGAATTTTCAGACTACGAGCTTGAGCTGAATGACCGTTTTGCGGACATTAAAGCCCCTAAAATGGCGGTAGTGAACGTGGAGGGGGCGATTATGCTCGGCGAAAGCGATGAAACCGGCGTGGGCAGCGAAACCGTGGTGAAATTGCTGCAAGAAGCAAGAGCTGATAAAAACGTAGAAGGCTTGATTTTACGCATTAACAGCCCGGGCGGTAGTGCGATGGCATCAGAGCTTATTCGCCAAGAAGTGGAAGAGTTCCAAAAAGTCGGCAAGCCGGTGGTTGCCTCAATGGGCGGAATGGCGGCTTCGGGCGGATACTGGATTGCAGCAACCAGTGATAAAATCATCGCCAGCCCAAATACGCTCACCGGCTCCATCGGCATTTTCGGCTTGGCGGTAACCTTCGAGAAAACCGCGAAAAAATTAGGCGTGAGTGAAGATGGCATTTCGACTTCCATCTTGGCAGAGCAAAGTGGCTTGAAAACGCTGCCGAAAGAGCAAGGCGAGGTGCTTCAAATCGGTATTGAAAATGGCTACGACCGTTTCTTAGAGCTGGTTTCTCGTGGCAGAAAAATGTCAAAAGAAGCGGTGGATAAAGTCGCCCAAGGGCAGGTTTGGACGGGCAATCAAGCTCTCCAACACGGCTTGGTTGATGAATTGGGCAATTTTAATATCGCCTACGCCACGCTTTCTGAGTTGATTAACCAAAAACGGGCAGAGCAGAGCAAAGCGAAAGTGGAAAAATTCGGTTTGCAATGGTTTGCCGAGCAAGACGACAGTCTATTCGGCACGCTTGCCCGTGATTTCAAGGCTCAGCTACAACTGAATGTAGCGAACTGGCTAGATTTACCGATGCTTAAAAAATCGCACCAAAAAATGGAGCAACTCTCCCGTTTTAACGACCCAAAACAGATGTATCTCTACTGTTTAAATTGTGAGAAAGTGAATTAATTGATGATAACAAGCGGTTTATTTTTCAGAAAATTTTGCAAATTTTTTGTGGAAAATCACCGCTTGTAAGCTATACTAAAACTCTTGTCGGAGTGCCGTAAGGCTGAGATCGCGAAAGCGAGATCCGTGGAACCTGTAGGTTAGTACCTGCGTAGGGAACAAGTTTTAACATTCAATTTTGCCCATTGCCACATCTCTGACAAGCAAACCCTAACTTTAAAAAAGAGGATTTTGCGATGTCTATGTCTAATCATTCCAATCATCAGCCAAAAGTTATCTGGACGGTTGCAGGCTCAGATTCCTGTGCCGGAGCAGGGCTTCAGACTGATTTACACACTTTTCACGATTTCAACTTGGTAGGCTGCTCGGTGGTGACTTCTGTGACTGCCCAGCACCCACACGGCGTGCTTTGCGTCACGCCGATTGATGACCACACTTTCCGCCAGCAATTTGAGGCTTTGCTTGTTCAGGGCTACCCGAATGCTATCAAAATCGGCTTGCTTTGCTCGCAAAATCAGGTGGAAATTTTGTGCGAATATATCCAAAAAATCCGCTCGGAAAGCCAAGCACCTTGCTATGTGGTGTATGACCCGGTGGCGGTAGCGAGCAGCGGACAAGCTTTGTCGGAGAGTATTTTACTGCCGGTGGTGCAGCAAAAACTCTATCCGCTGGTGGATTTAATCACGCCAAACGGTACGGAATTAGCCTTGCTTAGCGAAACCGAAATTACCACCTTTGAAGGCGTAAAAACTGCCGCTCAAACTCTGTTCCAACAAGGAATTAAAGCCGTGTTGGCGAAAGGTGGACACGTTGAGTGGCAGGGCGATACGGTGAGTGATTATCTGCTCACGCCGCACGAAATTTATGCGTTCAAGCACCCTCGTTTGGAGAGCGTGAACACCCACGGTACAGGTTGCACTTTTGCTTCAGCCATTGGAGCGATGCTGGCAAAAGGCTTCGACCTGCCTGATGCCGTCACCGTTGCCACTGCCTATCTGCAAAAAGGCTTGTCGGAAAAAGAGGGCAGAGGGCAAACGGCGTTAAGTTCGCTATGCCACACCGGCTACCCGACCGACATTCATTTCTTCCCGCAAACCGAGCTGATTTCTGCACCTCTGGCGTTGCCGAAAAACGCCTTTGCTTCCACCGATTATCAGCTTGGGCTTTACCCTGTGGTAGAGAGCTTTGAGTGGATTGAATGCTTAATTCTTGCGGGCGTAAAAACCTTGCAAATTCGAGTGAAAAATCGACCGCTTGCAGAAATTGAAGCTGAGATTGCACGCTCAATAGCACTAGCCAAACAGCACAATGTGCGATTGTTCGTAAATGATTACTGGCAGCTTGCAGTGAAATATCAGGCGTACGGTGTGCATTTAGGGCAGGAAGATTTAGCCACCGCCGATCTCGATGCCATTCAGCAAGCCGGGCTACGGCTTGGCGTTTCCACTCACGGCTATTTTGAAATTATGCGAGCCTTGGCGGTGCAGCCGTCTTACATCGCTTTTGGGCATGTTTTCCCAACCCAAACCAAGGCAATGCCGTCACAGCCGCAGGGCTTAATCAATTTGGCGAAGTATGCGGATTTGGTTGCTACCCTTCACATTCCAACGGTAGCGATTGGCGGAATTAATGAAGACAGAATTGAAAATGTGATGAGAACCGGTGTAGGCAGTGCGGCAGTGGTCAGTGCGATCACGCAAGCAACAGATTGGCAACAAGCGGTTAAAAATCTGGAAAAATTTGCAAACGGAGGCAGCAATGAGTAGAACCCTTAGCTCCCTAAACAGTGGATTAATTTGGGCTGGAGCCGGCATTAGTGCCAGTGCGATTGTGGTTGGCACTTGGATTGCTCCGCTCGGTTGGCAGCAAGGCTTGCTAGCGATTGTGCTGGGGCATTTACTGGGCGGTATTCTCTTTTTCGCTGCCGGTTTTATCGGGGCGAAAACCGGCAAAAATGCGATGCAAACAGTGCAGATTTCCTTTGGTAAAGGCTCAGTGTTTTTCTCGCTTGCCAATGTGTTACAGCTGGTTGGCTGGACTGCAATTATGATTTACACCGGGGCGGAAATCAGTAACGCCCTCAGTTTGGCATTGTGGGAGTTTTCCGCTTTTAGCCTTTGGGCAGTCGTGCTTGGGGTGCTGATTATTTTATGGCTATTCACAGGCTCAAATCAGGTGGGAAAATTCAAACTTGCCACACTTATTGCGATGTTTGTGCTGACGTTATGGCTCAGCGTGAAAGTGCTAAATGGGCAGCCAAGCTCTACCGTTTCAGGCGAAATGCCCTTTAGCACGGCGGTGGAACTTGCCACTATTATGCCGCTTTCGTGGCTGCCGCTGGTTTCTGACTACACCAGCAAAGCGAAAAAGCCGCTTGCCGCCACTTTTGCCGCAAGTGTGGGCTATTTGCTGACCAGTGCATGGATGTACGCCCTGGGTTTGGGAATAGTACTGTTCACTGGGCAGAGTGAAATTGCCCCAATGCTGTTACTAACAGGAATGAGCTTGGTAGGTATTGTAGTGATGATGTTATCCACAGTTACCACCACCTTTCTTGATGCCTACTCCGCCGGGGTCAGTGCCAGTAATATTAGTGCGAAACTGAAAGAAACGCCGACAGCCATTGCGGTAACGCTAATGGGCACGCTGTTAGCCTTGAGTTTGCCGGTTACGCAATATGAAAACTTCCTTCTGTTGATTGGCTCTGTGTTCGCTCCGATGATCGCTGTGCAAATTGCCGATTTCTTCGTGCTAAAACGCACCGAATTGCAAGCAAAAATAGATTGGAGTGCCTGTGGATTATGGCTGACAGGTTTTGTGCTGTACCACGCTCTCTCTTACAGCCAAGTGCATTTACCGTTCGGTCTGACCATTCCTGTGATGTTGGTGATTTTTGTGGCAACTATTTTTGTGAGGAAGTTCACAGTTTAGAAAAATAAGCGGTTAAATTTCGTTCATTTTTTTGCAAATGATAAGGGCGAGTAGATTTACTCGCCCTTTCTTTTTTAAATCTCCGCTAATTCCAAATCTTTGGTTTCGTGAACTTGCCACAATGCCCAGAAACTCAGTAATGAAGCGGCGGATAAATACCCTCCAACTCCAAATAATCCAAAGTTTTCGTTGATTTTCACCGCCACAATGGTAAACACGCTCGCTCCTAAAATGCCGGCGGCAGTGTAGGCGAGGGAAGCTCCAGTGTAGCGGACTTCGGTTGGAAAGAGTTCAGGCAAAATCACCGCCATTGGCCCGAAGCTTAAGCCGATTAAGATCATTCCGATGCTTAAGAAAATAAAGATCGAAGTTGGCGTACCGTTTTCCAGGAAAAACGGCATAGTTAAGCCATAGATTACGGTTGTTCCTGTTGCAATCAGTAGCAGTAATCGGCGACCGATGCGGTCGGAATATAGGCCTGAGAAGAAAATGGCGATCCCGAAAATCACGGAGGTGATCAGCAAATATTGAGTGTAGAGATTTGCCGGCAAGCCTAAACCCGTGGCGTAGCCTGCTTTGGATACTGCCACCGGGCTTTTTACGAAAATTGGGGTGAAAGCAACCAAAATATAGAATAGCACATAGCCTGCGGTGGCAATTAGTACGCCGATGATAAACGGCTTGAAATGCTTGCTAAGCAGGGTTTTCAGCGGTGTGTGACGGTTTTTGCCTTGTTGTTCCGCTTTGAGGAAAATCGGGCTTTCGCTGATTTTAATACGGATATATAAGCCGATAAAAATCATCACGAGGGAAGCCACAAACGGGATTCGCCACGCCCAGTCTAGAAAGGCTTGTTCGCCATAAATCAAGTTCACGAGGTAAAACGCCCCATTGGCTAATAACAAGCCGATGGGAGCCCCCATTTGCGGAAAAATACCAAAAAACGCCCGCTTGTGTTTCGGGGCGTGTTCGGTAGCGACTAATGCGGCTCCGCCCCATTCGCCGCCCAAGCCTAGCCCTTGCCCAATACGGCACAAGCAGAGCAGCACCGTTGCCCAAATGCCGATGGCGGCATAGTTTGGCAGCAGCCCGATAGCCACAGTGGAAAGCCCCATTAATAAAAGCGAGGCAATTAAGGTTTGTTTCCGCCCATATTTATCACCAAAATGCCCGAAAATAATGGAACCCATCGGGCGGGTGAAAAAGGCGAGAGCCAGCACTGAAAGTGACATTAACTGGTTGGAAACCGGATCATCGCTGTTAAAAAACTGCACATTAAATACCAACACCGCTGCCATTGTGTAGATATAGTTATCAAAATATTCAATCGCCGTGCCAACCATTGAGGCTACGGCGACTTTAGTCGGGCTTGAGTGTGGGCTAGATTGAGTGTTAGACATATTCCACTTCCGCATATTGCTCAACGGTTTCCGGTGTTAAAGCCCCGAGTTCGTTTAATAAATTCACCGCAAACTGCCCGTATTCCGTTGGTTTGAGCGATTTGGCGGCAATTTCACCGGCAACGGCATAAGCGGTGCAAGCCTCAATCAGTGCGTTGAAATATTGCTCTTTTTCTGCCACTGCTAGAAATGCTCCGCAAACTGCACTGAGCAAGCAGCCTGAGGCGGTAATTTGTGGGAACATCGGGCTGCCGTTGCGTAATAACGCAGTGTGTGAGCTGTTGCTAACGACATCAGTTTCTCCACTGATGGCGACTATGGTTTGGTAACTTTTGGCAACTTGTGCGGCGATTTCCACCATATTGTGCGAGCCCTCGCCGGCATCGACGCCTTTGGCTTGCCACGCTACGCCTGCAATGGTGGCGAGTTCTCCAGCATTGCCTCGAATTGCACTGAATTGGATTTCGTTTAGCAAGGTTTCAACGGTTTGGCGGCGAAATGGCGTAGCTCCAACACCGACAGGGTCAAGCAGAATAGGAATGCCTAAACGGTTGGCTGTTTTGCCGGCAAGCACCATCGCTTCTACTTCTTTGCCGATTAATGTGCCGATATTGATCACCACCGCAGAACTTAACGCCGGCACGCTTTCCATCTCTTCAATGGCTGCTGCCATAATCGGTGAAGCCCCGAGAGCCAACAAGCCATTAGCGGAAAAATTCGCCGCTACGATATTGGTAATGTTGTGCACAAGCGGTCGATTTTGCCGAATTTTTTGCAAAAAGTGGGATTGAAATGATTTGGTCATCGTTTATTCCTCAAGGTTGAAAAAAGAAACGCACCAACACAAACGGGAATAAACAGGGGGAATTTGGCTGTCTTTTAGTTTCCTACGTCAGTGCTAACTGCATCAGGTTCAACGGGTATTTCTCAGCTTGCTTTATTTGAGTAAACAAGCACCCCGACTAAATGAGTGGTTAATATAATCGTTGAGAACGTGACTGTAAAGTACCTTGAGATTTAAGCCGCTTCCCTATGATAAAACCGCAAACTATGTTCTTTTTGGCGGGCAGAACTAAAGGCGGAAACCCGTTTTAGATAGCCGATAACCCGTGTGCCGTAGTCAATATTTTGCGAGCCGCATTTAGAACAACGATGTAAAGTGCGTTTATCGATATGGCTGCATTTATTGCAAATCGTGATTTTGACATTAATGCAGAAATAGTTACAGCCTGTTTTGGCGGCAGTGTCTAATAAAGAACGGTAGCCATTGGCGGTTAAGGCTTCATCAAGGTTTAAATGCAGGGCAGAGCCGCCATCTAGCCATTCAATCAATTCTTTGCCGTGCAGTAAGAATTTATCGAGAGCGTTAGTTTCTTCATCTTCTACCACATAGAAATAGGAGTTGTAGCAATCACGAGGCACGAAATAGCCATCTGCTTTATCCCATTTCGCATTTTTTACCCCTAAATTTTCGGCAGGCACAAATTCAGTGTTGAACTTCACGCCATATTGTTGGCTGGCGGCTTGGTTTGCCTCAAAAATCGTTTTTAAGCGAGATTGCACAAATTCAATATATTCCGGGTTGTAGCCCACTTTTAAGCCTTGCGATTCTGCTGCTTCCGCCATACCGTTAATGCCGATGGTGAGGAATTGTTTATCTAGTGAAATAAATCCCGCATCATAAACAGGCAGCATTCTGTTTGCTAAATATTCCTCCATCAATTTTCGGTAAGCATACTGATATTTATGGATCTTACTGACTTCTTGGCTCAAATCACGCCCATCTTGCACCAAACGGTTCATATTAATCGTAATCACATTAATCGACCCAGTTGCGACACCGCCAGCACCGAGTGAGTAAGAGAAGGTGTGATCGCTAATTTCATTGCGTAAACGGCAACAAGAAGCGAGGGAATCAGGGTTATCCGACTGATAAACAAAAAAGGAATTACCTTGTGCCAGTTCATTTGCCATTTGGTTGGCAAATTTATCATCTTTGCATTTTCCGTTTTCGGTGAGCATTGCGGCGGTAACGACCGGGAACGTGAGAATGGCTTTGCTGCGTTCTTTGTTAAACCATTGCATAAAGAAAAGTTGTAATTTAGTCGTAGTTTCCCAGTTTGGCTTTTCAAAATCAGGAAATACAAAGTTGCCAAACATAGCTTCAAAATAAAACTTATCGTAAACCGAAATATTCCAAAACACACTTTGATAACCCCGTGCTGCGGCAGGTTGGTTAATGCTGTAAACCACTTGTTGAAGGTGGTTTTCAATGTCTAAACGATGGGTTTCTAGGTAGTTATCGCCATAATCTTTACGGGCAAAATAGTCAAAATAGGTAAGAAATTCAACGGTCGCAACAGCTCCGGCAAATTGGGAACTAACCGCAAAAACAAAATTGACAAAAGATCCGCAAAAAGAAGCGAGATGTTTTGGGGCTTTGGATTCGCCACCGAGTTTGGTTAAGCCATCACGCAAGAACGGGTACATTGTTACCGAGACACAGTAAGGCTTGAGGCTGGTTTCATCGTGGACGTAAATTTCGTGCGCTTCGATTTGGCGTAAGTATTCACAAGCGGTCTCTTTATCAAAAAGTTTTGCAATTTTTTCGCTGACTTTCGCTCGATTAATTTGCACAAAAAAATCTTTCATCAGCTCGTTTTCCATTGTGGCAATGTTTTTTTGAGTGACGTTAGCATTAGCGTCCATTTTTGAGCCGTCAGCTGCATTTTTCGCTTGAATGTAATGGTCAATAAAAGCTAATTTTTCTGAAATTTGTTCCGCTTCTAAGCGAATCATAGCGTTGCTCCTTTGATAAATAAGTGGTTGAGATTTTCGTTATTGCGTAAATCAATAAAACGTTGGTTGGTGGTTAGACTGCTCAATCCGCCTCGTTCGGCAATCCAACGACCGGTTTTTAAATAGGTTAATTCAGTTAATAAATAGTGGGGAATTTCATTCTGCTCTAAGCCAGTGTAAAGGCAAGTTTGTAAGCGTCGCTGTCTGCAAAGTTGTAATAACGGGAGTAATTTTTCTGCTTGCCATTCGCCACCCATAAATAGTACACAGCTAATTAAACCTTGATAGCGTATTAGGCGTTCAATGAGATAATCACAGGTTAATTCATTACCTTGACCGGTTTTCCAACTGTCAGCACTATGGCAGCCTTTGCAGCCTAAGGGGCAGCCGGTAATGAGAAAAGCCAGCGAGGTCTCATTCGGTACTTCTTGCCAAACAATTTGCTCTGAGTTAAATCTTAGGTTTTCCATCTTATTTTTTCATTGGTACAATATATTGTGATTTTTAACAATTTTTAACACTATATATAGTATGTTAGAACTATTGAGCGTAAAAATAAAGATCAAAAAATAAGAAAAATAAGTTGAAATTTGAAGAAGTGAATAAAATCAAAAAGATAGCAAATTATAAATTTTTTGGGAAAAAAAGACCGCATATTTTCTACACGGTCTTGGAAAGTTTAACTAATTGATTTCGATAATATCAAAAAGTTTTTCTAATTGATGGGTTAATAGTGTTAGTGGGCGTTGGCTACTTAATGTTAATGTTAAGTTAAAAATACGCTCATCAGATTCTACATTTAAACTTTTTAGTTCAAAACCACGATGACGAATCACGCGCAAGATACGTTCTAAGGTTTCTGGGCGCTTATTTGCTCTGAGAGTTAATTGATATGTTTGCATTTTTCCTCCTACACATCATCGTCTAACATATCGGCGTTGCATGCGCCGGGCGGCACGAGAGGCCAAACATTATCTTCTTGTGGAATGCAAACGTGGAGCAGATACGCCCCTTTGGCATTTAACAAGCGGTCAATTCCGTCTGAAACTTCGCAAGCCTTTTCAATACGTTCGCCTTCAATATCAAAGGCTTTGGCAAGCATTACGAAATCCGGATTGTCATCTAAAATGGTGTGACTGTGGCGACCGTGGAAAAAGAGCGATTGCCATTGGCGAACCATGCCTAATCGTTGGTTATCCAGTAGCAAAATTTTCACCGGCAGTTTGCCTCGCTTGATGGTGCCGAGTTCTTGAATATTCATTAGGATCGAACCGTCACCGGTGATCACAATCACTTGATCGTTTGGGCGAGCTTTCACTGCTCCAATTGCAGCCGGTAATCCGAAGCCCATTGAGCCGAAGCCCGCAGAGGTGATGTAGTTTTTCGGGGAATTGTAGGTTAAATGTTGTGCCGACCACATTTGGTGCTGACCGACATCTGTTGTCACCACGCTGTTTGGATCTTTACGCTCAGAAAGTGTGTGCAGCAAGGCAACGGCATCAATATCGCCATCGCCGGCGTTGTCTTGATATTGGAAATCGAACTGCTGTTTCAAATTACGCACATCTTCACGCCACGCATCAATGTTTAATGGTTGAGCGAGAGCATTCACGGCTTCAATTAAATCACCTTTAAGAGCCACTTGGGCTTGGCGGAGCTTGTTGATCTCGGCATTATCAATATCAATGTGGATCACTTTGGCGTGTGGGGCGAAGGTGTCTAATTTGCCAGTCACACGGTCGTCAAAACGAGCACCGCACGCAATCAACAAATCGCACTCTTGCACCGCATAGTTTGCCGCTTTGGTGCCGTGCATACCGATCATTCCCATATAAAGCGGATCGGTAGGCTCAATGGTGCCCAAACCTTTAAGCGTGGAAACAGAAGGAATATTTGCAATTTTTGCGAAATTTCTGACCGCTTGCACACCGTCTGCCATTCCCACGCCACCGCCGACATAAAGCACTGGGCGTTTTGCTTCGGCAAGAAGCTGCTTGGCTTCGGCTAATTTTGCTGAATCTTGTGCCGCAGGTTTGAGTTTTTCATACACAATCGGAGAGGCCGAAGTGGCGGCTAATTGCACGTCACGAGGCACGTCTACCAGTACCGGGCCTGGTCTGCCACTTTGAGCAATTTGGAAGGCTAAGGCTAAAATTTCAGGCAGCTCTTCGATATTTTGCACGATAAAGCTATGTTTAGTGCAGCCAAGTGACATGCCGAGAACGTCCGCTTCTTGGAAAGCATCTGTGCCAATTAAGTGGCTAGCCACTTGCCCTGTGATGGCGACAACAGGGATAGAATCTAACGCCGCATCGCCTAAACCAGTAATCAAGTTGGTTGCCCCAGGGCCTGAAGTGGCGATACAAACGCCGACCTTGCCGGTGGAGCGAGCATAACCAATCGCCGCCATTGCCGCCCCTTGTTCGTTACGGCAGAGGAGGTGATCCAGCCCTGAATCATAAATGGCATCGTAGGTTGGCATAATTGCCCCGCCCGGATAGCCAAAAATTGTGGTTACACCGTGAGCTTTTAGGCTCTCGGCGATAAATCTTGCACCATTCATTATGTTGTGTCCTTTGTATTTTTTTATTATTTTTTAAAGATGTTATAGATACCATAAATCTACTATTTTTTAAACTTTAATTTAAGCTTAAATAAGAATTGATTTACCTGTAATTTAAGCAAATAAAAGTAATTTTTATTTAAATGAAACAATGATTTACCTCTTAAGGGGTATTTTGCTGGATTTTATTGATTTATTTCAATAAATCTCCATTTTGAGATAGTCGAATTGATATAAATTTCATATTCTCCTAAATGAATTATTAGGATTATCTTATTAATTTAATAGGAAAAATTCTTATTTAGATTTAATAATTTTTTACCTGAGTGGGAGAACCAAAATGAAATTTCTAGCAAAAAGCCTGATAGTGGCAACAATTTCAATATTGGGGTGTTTACAGCCAGCTTTAGCTGAAGAAGCAAAAAAAGAGTCTTTAACAGATAAAGCCGTGAAACACGAAAAATTAGGCGTAACGGTTGAGTCTGCAAACCATCTTTTTGCAGAGAAATATCCGCTCCAATACAACTCTTGGAAGGCGACTTCTCAATCAACAGACCGTGGTAGTGCGTTAGAGTACGACCCACGTTATGTGATTTTATGGGCAGGCTACGCATTCTCTAAAGACTATAACAAACCGCGTGGTCACTATTATGCGATTACAGACGTGCGTGATATTTTGCGTACCGGTGCTCCAAAAGGTGAAGATGACGGCCCGCAGCCAATGGCTTGTTGGACTTGTAAAGGCCCTGACGTGGCTCGTTTAATTGAAGAAAAAGGCGAGCGTGGCTATTTTGACCCGAAATGGGCAAAATACGGTTCAGAAGTGGTGAATTCAATCGGTTGTGCTGATTGCCACGATACGGCTTCAGAAGAGTTTAAACAGGGTAAACCGGCATTGCGTGTGGCTCGCCCTCACGTATTACGTGCATTAAACACTATTGGCTGGAAATTTGAAGACTTAGATAAACATGGACAACGCCCAGCGGTGTGTGCAAACTGCCACGTGGAATACTACTTCAAAGATAAGAAAGATGTGACTTTCCCTTGGGATAAAGGTATTGATGTTGATAGTATCGAAAAATACTACGATGAAATCAAATTTGCTGATTGGACACATGCGTTATCTAAAGCACCAATGTTAAAAACTCAGCACCCTGACTTTGAAGTTTGGGCTCAAGGTACACATGGTAAAAATGGCGTGACTTGTATTGATTGCCATATGCCGAAAGTGAAAGACAAAGACGGAAAAGTTTATACCGAACACAAAATCGGTAATCCGTTCGATAACTTTGAAGCAACTTGTAAAACTTGCCACGAGCAAAGCAAAGAAACGCTTGAAAAACGTGTGAAACAATACAAACACGATGTGAAAGAAGCGATGATTCGTTTAGAAGATCAATTAGTGAAAGCTCACTTCGAAGCGAAAGCGGCTTGGGAAGCTGGCGCGACTGAAGCTGAAATGAAAGATATTTTAACTGCAATTCGTCATGCTCAATGGCGTTGGGACTACTCAGCAGCAGGTCACGGTAACCACTTCCACGCACCTGACGTAATGCTACGCACTATCGCAACCGGTATTGACCGAGCAGCAGATGCTCGTGCAGAGTTAGGTGTGGTATTAGCGAAACACGGTGTGACCACCCCGGTTGCAATTCCAGATATCTCAACCAAAGAGAAAGCTCAATTAGCGATTGGTTTAGATATTCCTAAAGAGCAAGCTGCGAAAGATGAATTCTTAAAAACAGTTGTTCCACAATGGGAAAAAGAAGCTCGTGCTAAAGGCTTATTGCCAGCAGAAGATGCACCAAAAGCAGATGCAAAATAATGTAGCTTGAGGTGAAACGATGAAAAATTTAATCTCAAAAGCAGGGCGAGGAATCGCCCTCCTACAAGCGGCGGTATTTGCAAGTTTTTTTGCGATTTCAACCGCTAGTGCAGAAATGCCGGCTCCGCCAAAACCACTTTGGCAATCTGAGCAAGCGGATAATTCACAAATTACCCAAGACGCTCGCCGTGATCCGAATAAATACTGTACGCAGTGTCACGAATCGGCGAATGCAACAGGTAAACCGTTCCACCACGCTGGCAAACACTTCCAGAAAGATGTGAAAAGCCCGAATAACGGTGAGCAAATTACTTGTGTAAGCTGCCACGGCAATATTTCTGAAAGCCACCGTAAAGGGGCGAAAGATGTGATGCGTTTTAATCCGCACGGTAAGGCATCTAACTCTGAGTTAGAGCGTTCTGTTCACGAGCAAAACCAAGTGTGTATGGCATGCCATAATCCGGACACTTTGCGTGAAAAATTCTGGGCTCACGATACTCACGCATCAAAAATTTCGTGCACTAACTGCCACGAAATTCATCCGGAAAAAGAGCCGATGAAAGGTATTGCAGAGAAAGATCGTATCAAACTCTGCGTAGATTGCCATACCAAAGTGCATTCAGGAGAATTTAAAAATCCTGCAATGAAATCCACAGAAGCAAAAGGAACAAAATAATGACTTGCACCCGTAGAGATTTCGTCTCAGGGGCTGGTGCTATCGCAGTTGTGGCAAGTACAGGGCTTGCCACCTCTATAACTCTTGCGACTGAGAAAGAAAAAAAGAAAATCCGTTATGCGATGGTTCACGATGAAACCGCTTGCATCGGTTGTACGGCTTGTATGGACGCTTGCCGCACTACCAACAACGTGCCAGAAGGTGTTTCCCGTTTAGAAATTATCCGTAGCGAACCGTTTGGCGAATTTCCGAATGTCGAGTACGAGTTCTTCCGCCAATCTTGCCAACATTGTACCAACGCACCGTGCGTGAGCGTTTGCCCGACAGGAGCTTCATTTGTAGATCCTGAAACCGGCATTGTGGACGTTCACTCAGACTTATGCGTAGGTTGTCAATATTGTATTGCGGTCTGTCCGTACCGTGTTCGTTTCATTCACCCAGAGAAAAAATCTGCCGATAAATGTAACTTCTGCCGTGATACCAACTTGGCAGCAGGCAAACAGCCGGCGTGTGTTGAGGCTTGCCCAACCAAAGCATTGACTTTCGGTGATATGAACGACCCAACCAGTGATATTTTCCATAAAGTGAAAAACAACCCTGTTTATCGCACGAAAACTTCGCTCGGCACAGAACCGAACTTGTATCACATTCCATTTGGTAAAGGAGAACATAGATAATGAATGAATATGTACCTTTCCAAACCCCAAATTTAGTTTGGGACAGCACCATCGCTATCTACTTATTCCTGTTGGGGATTTCATCAGGTGCGGTTCAGTTAGCGATTGCTTACCGCAACAGTGGAGCCAAAATTGAGAAACCAAGCCAAAACTGGGTAATTCGCAGTGCGGCAATTCTTGGCACGGTGCCAACACTTATCGGTTTAACCTTGCTGATTTTCCACTTGACCAAACCTTGGACATTCTGGAAATTGATGTTCAACTACAACTTCACTTCCGTGATGTCGATGGGGGTAATGCTATTCCAAGTGTATATGGCAGTGTTGGTCGTTTGGATTGCCATAATGTTTAAAGATTGGCTGGCAGTATTTATCAGCCGTTATCTGCCAATGTTTAAATTTGTCTTGGGTTGGATCGATTTTGCTGAAGCGAAATTCATTAAACCGATTGAGTTCATCTTATTCGTGCTGGCAGCAGTGCTTGGGGCTTATACAGGCTTCTTACTCTCGGCTCTGGTGAGCTACCCAATGCTGAATAACCCGGTACTTCCAGCGTTGTTCTTAGCTTCAGGGGCATCATCGGGTATCGCTGCGACTTTCCTTGTGGTTTTACTGGCAGGGAAATTATCGGGCGAAAGCAACGAAGTTTACTTTATGCACAAATTTGAAGTGCCGATTATGGTAACCGAATTAGGCTTAATCGTGGCATTCTTCGTGGGCTTACACTTCGGCGGAGCAGACAAACAGCTCGCTCTCAGCAACGCTCTAAGCGGCTTCTGGGGAACCGTGTTCTGGATTGGCGTAATGCTTATCGGTATTGCCATTCCACTGATTGCCAATATTTTCGGCAGCCACCGCTTGAAACACAACGTGAAATTTATTATCTTGATTTCCGTTTTCGACTTAATCGGTGTACTCTGTTTACGTTACTTTATCCTTTATGCAGGACAGCTTACTGTTGCAAGCTAAAAGGAAAGTCTAATGAATGTAGGGGAGGGTTTTAACCCTCCCGTTTTATTCTAAACGCAGTCATCTTGGGATAATTTATGCTACCTGAACTGGGCTATTTTTCACTTTTATTGGCTGCGATTTCAGCGGTTTTTCAAATTGGTTTTTCACTCTGGGGAGAGCTACGCAAGCAATATCATTGGCTGGCGTTATCGCCTTTGTTTACTTATTTGCAAGCTGCTTTTACCACAATTTCCTTTTCTGCTTTAGCCTATGCTTTTTTGACAGATGACTTTTCTGTTATCTATGTCGCAGCCCATTCCAATAGCCAACTTCCTGATTTCTTTAAATTTGCTGCTACTTGGGGCGGACACGAAGGCTCAATGCTGTTTTGGCTCACTGCTCTTGTGCTTTGGTCTGCGGTATTTTGCAAATTTTCGCAAAAAATTGACCGCTTGTTTGCCAATCGAACTTTGGTAATGCTGGGGCTGATTTCGCTTGGTTTCTTGCTTTTCATTTTGTTAGTTTCTAGCCCGTTCGAGCGAGGTTTTCCACCTCCACCGGAAGGGCGAGATCTCAATCCAATGTTGCAAGATATTGGTTTAATCTTCCACCCTCCGCTACTTTACTTAGGCTATGTAGGCTTTGCGGTGAGTTTTGCGATGATTGTCGCTGCCTTAATTTCTGGTGGAATGGATGCGGCAGTAATGCGTTGGATCCGCCCGTGGACGATGATTTCGTGGGGATTTCTCACCGCAGGCATTATTTTAGGGGCTTGGTGGGCGTATTATGAACTCGGCTGGGGCGGCTGGTGGTTCTGGGATCCTGTCGAAAATGCCTCATTAATGCCTTGGTTATTAGGCACAGCATTAGTACACAGTTTGATTGTGAGCCAACAACGAGGCGTGTTCTACTACTGGACAATTTTACTTGCCATCTTCGCTTTCGCTCTAAGTTTATTAGGCACATTTATTGTTCGCTCCGGGGTTTTAACATCTGTTCACGCTTTTGCGGTTGATCCTGACAGAGGAATGGCAATTCTTATCCTCTTTTTTAGCCTCAGTTTCGTTGCTTTAGCTCTTTTCGCCTTTAGAGCTAATTTATGGCAAGGCAAAGTTCGTTTTGATTTGCTCTCGAAAGAAACTGCATTCCTACTGATTAACGGCTTATTTAGTGTAGCAGCTTGTGTCGTATTGTTAGGTACATTTTATCCGATGATCTTTACCATAATGAATTGGGGATCGATCTCGGTTGGTGCTCCGTATTTCAATAGTGTTTTTGCTCCGCTTAGTTTACTGCTAATGGTAGTGATGGGATTTGCAGTAGTGCTACGCTGGAAACAGATCCCAGCTAAACAGATTTTAGTAAAATTATGGTTATTCCCTGTGGCAGTAGGCTTGGCTCTCGGCATAATTTACACCTCTATTTCACAAAGACCGCATTTTGATTTCGTGCTACTGACAATTGTGTTCATCAGTTTCGCGGTATGGATTATTTTAACCCATATCCCTTATTTGCCATTTATGTTCAAAATAAAACCGCTTGCAATGCGATTAGCCCACATCGGCTTTGCGATCTGCGTGATTGGAGCGATGATGAACAGCTATTATGGCGATGAAATCGGCGTGCGTTTAAAACCAAATGAACAGGCGGAATTAGCGGGTTTTACCTTCAAATATCAAGATTATCACGATTTAATTGGTCCAAATTACACCTCAGAACAAGCCGTATTTTCAATTAGTAAAGACGAGAAAGTGCTTGCAACAGTAACGCCGGAAAGACGTTATTACGATGTGCGTACGATGACAATGGCAGAGGTCGGGCTTTATCACCACTATTTAGACGATATTTACATTGTTATGGGCGATAAATTCGGTAATTTAGAATACGCTTTCCGCCTGCATTACAAGCCTTATGTGCAAGCCCTTTGGCTGGGTGGTATTATTATGATTATTGCCTCCATTTTGGCATTATTCGGCTATCGTAGAGAACATAAAAAATGAAAAAAACACTGTTACTTATTCCTATTTTGATACTTGTAATGATTGTGGGCTTTCTTGCCGTGCCGTTAATGAATAAAGATGCACTTTCACCAACCGAAGATTGGCAGGGCAAGCCTTTCCCTGAATTTGTGGGCAAAAACTTACTTGATGGTAATGCTCATTTAAATAACAACAGCTTGCCTCAAGAGCCTTATATTCTCAACGTTTGGGCAAGCTGGTGTACTTGGTGTATTAAAGAATTTCCGATTTTATTAGAACTCAAACAGCAAGGCGTGCCGATTGTTGGGCTAACCTACAGCGACCGCCCGAATAATGCCTTGAAAGCCTTAGAAAATTGGGGAAATCCGTTCAGTTTGATTATTGATGATTACGAAAAAGGCTTTTTAATTCAAACGCTTAAAGTATCATCCGCTCCGTCAAGCTATTTGATTGACCGCCACGGCGTAGTGCGTTACCAACAAAAAGGCTACAACCCCGATTTTGCCCAAGATTTCTTGCCAAAGTTAGAGGAACTGCGTAATGAAAAGTAAGCGGTCGTTTTTGCAAAAAATATGGCTAATCTTACCGCTTGTGTTTGGTTTGGTAGGCTCGCTTCAAGCTGAAATGGTGGATACTTTCCAATTCCAAAACGAGGCGGACAGAGTGCGTGCGATTTCCTTGGCTCGTTCGCTACGTTGCTTGCAATGCCAAAACCAAAACTTGGTGGAATCTAATGCCACCGCTGCCTACAATATGAGAATTGAAGTGTATGAAATGGTCAACCAAGGCAAAACGAATGAGGAAGTTATCCGCATTATGACCGACCGCTTCGGTAGTTTTGTCCATTACGATCCGCCGTTCAATCCGCAAACTTGGGTGCTGTGGGGATTACCGGTGGGGCTGTTTAGCCTACTATTGGCAGCGATCTTGTGGCGAACGAAAAAACGGAGAGCGAAATAATGGAAACCCGGGAACAATTAAGCCAACAAAGCTACCAACAAGCGGTGAAATTTGCCCAACAATTTGCAAATGAAGAGAGAGCCGAGCTTGAGCAAGAAGCGGCGGAGCGTTACACCTTTGAGAAGGCTCAATTTGAACAAAATCAGTTGCAACATTCTACCCAAAATCGACCGCTTGCAAAGCTCGCCGCCGTAAGTATTCTGGCCATTTTACTGATTGGATCCGCTTATTATGGGTTTTCAGGGCGTTACCAGATCGTGCAAGAAGGGCTGCAGGTTCACCAAAAATTTGAACAGCAAGTAAACGATCCGCACGGCACATCAAAAAATGAACGCTATATTGTCAGCCTACAAAATCAGCTGCGAGAAAATCCGAATAATGGCGATTTGTGGTATGAACTGGGGCAAGCCTATGCGTTAGATAATGATTTTGACGCTGCCTTGGTTTGCTACCAAAATGCCGAGAAACTGCTCGGCAAAAAGCCGACAGTGCTTGGGGCAATGGCAACGGCTCGTTACTATGACAACGGGCAGAAAATGAATGCTGAAATCCAAGCCCTGATTGAGCAAGCCCTCGCTTTAAACAAAAACGAAACTGCCAGCCTGCTGTTATTGGCTTCCGACAGTTTCCTCACCAACAACTACGCCCAAGCTTTAGTCTATTGGCGAAAAGTGCTAGATAGCAATAACGACGCCATCGACCGCCGAGCCATTATTCAAAGTATGACAATGGCACGGCAGATATTGGAGGCAAAGCAGTAAAAAAGCCGATAGTTTAACCATCGGCTTTCGTTTGTTGGCTTATTGACTTACTGCAAAATTACATAGAAGTTGCCGCCGTCACGCACGATGTTCAGTGCGACTACAGATGGTTTAGAATCTAAAATTTTGCGTAAATCGGCGATATTTTCTACCGAATGGCGATTTACGCCGATGATGATATCGCCTTTTTTCAAGCTACGCATTTCGGCGATTGAGCCTTTTTCTACGCTTGAAACTTCAACACCTTTAATGCCTTTTGAGCTGTAGTTATTAAACTCCGCTCCTTTTAATGAAGGAATGATATTTTCTGCGGTGGTTTTGGCTTCTGAGTCTGATTGTAGCGTAACTTTAGCTTTATTTTCTTTGCCATCACGCAAGTAGGTTAATTCAATTTCTTTACCTACCCCTGACGTAGCGACTTTCGCTCTTAATTCGCTGAAGCTACGAATTTTTTGACCGTTGATTTCAGTAATCACATCGCCTGCTTTAAAGCCAGCTTTAGCTGCTGCCGAGTCTGGTAATACTTCACTTACAAACGCACCTTGTTGGGCTGAAATATTAAATTCTTTCGCAAGATCGGCATTTAACTCGCCACCTTTAATACCAAGCATTCCACGTTTTACTTCACCAAATTCAATAATCTGGCTAACAAGGCTGTTTGCCATATTACTTGGAATCGCAAAAGCAATACCTGCATTACCACCGCTTGGGGAAATAATTGCTGTATTGATACCAATTAATTCACCCTGTAAGTTAATTAATGGACCACCAGAGTTACCCTGATTAACTGCAGCATCAGTTTGGATATAGTTTTCATAACCTTCGTCTAATTTACCTGTTGAACGACCCAGTGCAGATACAATACCTGATGTTACGGTTTGCCCTAAACCGAATGGGTTGCCGATAGCTACGGTAAAATCGCCTACTTGTAATTTGTCGGAATCAGCAAATTTAATTTCGGTTAAGTTCTTTGGATTTTCAACTTGGATTAAGGCTACGTCTGAAAGTGGATCGCTTCCGACTAATTTAGCATTAAATTCACGACCATCTTCTAGTTTTACCGTCATTTTATCTGCATTATCAATAACGTGGTTATTTGTGATTATATAGCCTTTCTCTGCATTAATAATAACGCCTGAACCTACGCCACGAAAGTTGCGAGGTGCTGATTGACGATCGCCGAAGAAATCTGCATTTGGACCAAAGAAAAATTCAAATTCTGGTGGAATTTCACGGGTGCGGCGAGAGTCGTTTTTTGTTTTACCTTCAACTGCAATGCTTACTACCGCAGGGCGAACTTTTTCTAACATCGGAGCCAGGCTAGGTACAGCTTGACCATTAACTGCCGTTGGTAATGTCGCTTGTGCCACTATTGGCATCGCTGCAATGCTTGAACCTAAAACTAATGCAGTTAAAAATGATTTTTTGAGTGTTTTATTCATATTGTATATATTCCTCATATCCTATGTTTTTATAATCTACGAGTGAAATCGCTCGTCCTTACTAAGACAAGACCTTTTTTTATCAGTTCACCAATTTGCAAAATTTTTCTAAAATCAAACCGCTTGTAAGCCAAAGTTTTGTCAGATTATTAAAAGTTTTTTGACTTTCTCTCAAATTTAATAGACCATACATCACTTTTATTAATTTGAGTCCTATTTTGATGTCTAAAACGGAAAATTTGGTTGAAGTAAAGAACTTAACCTTCAAAAGAGGTGAGAGAGTGATTTATGACAACCTCAATTTGCAAGTGCAAAAAGGCAAAGTAACTGCCATTATGGGGCCGTCTGGAATAGGTAAAACCACCTTATTACGCTTAATTGGCGGGCAAATTTTACCTGAATCAGGTGAAATATTATTTGATGGCAGAGATATTTGTAAAGCCAATAACAAAGAACTTTACGAAATTCGTCAGCGAATGGGAATGTTGTTCCAATCTGGGGCGTTATTTACTGATCTTTCTACATTTGACAATGTGGCTTTCCCTATTCGAGAGCATACACGCTTACCTGAAGAACTTGTTAGAAAATTAGTGCTGTTGAAACTTGAAGCAGTAGGGCTTCGAGGTGCAGCAAATTTAATGCCTTCTGAATTATCAGGCGGTATGGCTCGCCGTGCCGCACTTGCTCGCGCTATTGCATTGGATCCTGATCTGATTATGTATGATGAGCCATTTACAGGGCAAGACCCGATCAGCATGGGGGTGATAGTGGAGTTGATTAAAGAGCTCAACCAAGCATTGAATCTGACTTCAATTGTAGTTTCGCATGATGTGAAAGAAGTGTTGAGTATTGCGGATTACGTCTATATTGTGGCGGATAAGCGAGTGATCGCTGAAGGCACTCCTGAAATGCTGTTGGAAAGTGAAGATCCGCAAGTAGTACAATTCTTGGCGGGTAAATCAGACGGTCCAGTACGCTTCCATTATCCGGCAAAAGAATATACAGAGGAGCTGTTTAGTGGTTAATTTTATTAGCTCTATTGGGGCTTTTGTGATTAATTTTATCCGTACACTCGGGCGTTCGGCCTTTATGTTATGGGGAGCATTAATTGGTAAGCCTGAATTTAGAAAACATACGCCGTTGCTGATTAAGCAACTTTATGTACTTGGTGTGCAATCTCTCTTAATTATTATGCTTTCGGGTTTATTTATCGGTATGGTATTAGGCTTACAAGGCTATGTGGTGTTGGTGGACTTTGCTGCGGAAAGCAGTCTAGGCACATTGGTTTCTCTCTCATTATTACGAGAACTTGGACCTGTTGTTACCGCATTATTATTTGCAGGGCGTGCAGGTTCAGCATTAACGGCAGAAATCGGTTTAATGAAAGCTACGGAACAACTTTCTAGCCTTGAGATGATGGCAGTTGATCCATTAAGACGCATTATTGCACCACGCTTTTGGGCTGGGGTGATCTCAATGCCTGTTCTAGCAGTGATTTTTACAGCGATTGGTATTTGGGGAGGCTCGCTTGTTGGGGTAGATTGGAAAGGCGTTGATAGTGGTAGTTTCTGGTCTGTAATGCAAAATTCGGTTAATGCCAGCGATTTAATCAATGGCTTTATTAAAAGTGTGATTTTCGCTTTTGCCGTGGTGTGGATTGCATTATTTAATGGCTATGATTGTGTGCCAACTTCGGAAGGCATTAGCCAAGCAACGACTAGAACTGTAGTAAATGCTTCACTCGTGATTTTAGGATTAGATTTTATTTTAACAGCGATTATGTTCGGCGGTTGATTTTAGGAAAAGGAACAGGCAATGCGTCAATCAATTAAATATGAATTTTGGGTAGGCTTATTTGTACTACTGGGTTTAGGGGCGTTGGTCTTTTTAGGCTTGCGTGTGGCAAATGTGCAAGGATTTTCTTCAGAGAAAACTTACAACTTATATGCAACTTTTGACAATATTGGTGGACTAAAGGTACGTGCTCCAATTAAAGTAGGAGGCGTGGTAGTAGGCAGAGTGGCAGATATTTCCCTCGACAGCAAAACCTACACCCCGAAAGTGACTTTAGCAGTGAATCAAAACTTCAATCAGATTCCTGACACTAGCTCACTTTCGATTAAAACCTCAGGTTTATTAGGTGAGCAATACGTTGCGTTAAATGTCGGCTTTATGATTGAAGGTGAAACCGCAATGATGAAAGAAGGTGATACCTTTGTGGATACAAACTCGGCAATGGTATTGGAAGATTTAATTGGTCAGTTCTTATATGGCGATAAAAAGTCAGATAAAACTAAAGGTGAAAAAACGATTGATTCTGCTCCAGCAGAATAATCAGCGTAACAATAACCTCTAATTTAGAGTTTTTGGAGATTATCAATAATGTTAAAAAACATTAAAAAAATTATCGTAACAGGGTTAGTAGCAGTTTCTGCGTTATTTTCAACTACTGCATTTGCTGAAACAAGCCCTTATGTATTAATGCAACAAACAGCAGATAAATTATTTGGCAATATCAAAGCAAACCAAAGCAAAATCAAAGCAAATCCTGAATATTTGCGTACTATCGTGCGTAGTGATTTAATGCCGCACGTTCATGTTAAATATGCAGGGCAGTTAGTGTTAGGTAAAAACTTATCTTCTGCCTCTGATGCACAAAAAGAAGCATTCTTTAACGCGTTTGGCCAATTTGTAGAGCAATCTTACGCACAAGTTTTGACTCAATACCAAGATCAACAAGTACAAATCGAAAGCCCGAAATCGGTTGATGGAAAATCAGTCGTAAGCATTCGTGTAAACGTATCTGGTAAAGGCGCAGCTCAGCCAATTAAATTAGATTTTAAATGGCGTAAAAATAGCAGAACGGGTGAATGGCAAGCATACGATATGGCTGCTGAAGGGGTAAGTATGGTTGCAACTAAGCAAAATGAGTGGGCAGGTGTAATTCGTCAAAAAGGTATTGATGCTTTAACAGCTCAAGTTGCTCAATCAGCAAAACAACCAATTACCTTAAAATAAGTAGTTTAGTTATGCCTCAAAAAACATTACAATGGGACATTCAGCGAAACAATGAAAGTCTTTTTGTGAAACTGTCAGGTGAATTAACTCGTGACACGTTGCTTCCATTATGGAAGCAACGTGCTTCTTTTTTATCTCTAAATGGACAAAAATATCTCTATTGGGATTTAAAAGATCTAGCTCGAGTAGATTCAGCTGGTTTTACATTGCTTGCTGATTTATTAAATCACTATCATAAAATTATTCCAAATAGTCTAATTAATACGCCTGATTCAATAAAAACGTTGGCAGATTTATATGATTTAGACAATTGGCTTGAACAATTTATTATTAGAAATTAATAAGCAAATTAGATTAGGACTGAGTAATGAATCCATCACAAATTGAAGAAATTTTAAAACAAGCCTTACCTGATGCAATTGAAGTACATGCACAAGGGGAAAATGCCCATTTTGGTGTCATTGTAGTGAGCGATAGTATTGCTACACTTTCACGAGTAAAACAGCAACAAGCTGTTTACGCACCACTGGCTGAATATTTTACTACTAATGCAATTCATGCATTAACCATTAAAGTATTCAGCACAGAAAAGTGGAAAACTGAGCGCTTATTGAATATTGTCGGTTAATCTTAGGGGAAATTACAATTGGCCCCTACAAATTCGTACAAATACTATTCTTAATTTTAGGACTAATCCCAAATGGAAAAATTTCGTGTGTACGGTCCATTCTCTCTGAGTGGAACGGTAGATATTTCAGGTGCAAAAAATGCAGCCCTGCCTATTTTATTTGCCTCTATTTTGGCAGAAAAGCCAGTGACATTAAAAAATGTACCTGATTTAAAAGATGTTGATACAACCTTTAAAATTTTACGTCAATTAGGTGTGTCTGTTGAAAAAACAGAGGAAAAAGGCGTTGTTCATATTGATGCAAGTAACATCAATAACTATATTGCACCATACGAATTAGTAAAAACAATGCGAGCCTCTATTTGGGCGTTAGCGCCATTAGTTGCACGCTTTAAAGTTGGGCAGGTTTCCTTACCAGGCGGTTGTACGATTGGTGCTCGACCAGTCGATATGCATATTTCTGGCTTAGAGAAAATGGGAGCTAGAATTGAGTTAGATGAAGGCTATGTAAAAGCAACCTCACAAGGTCGTTTAAACGGTGCAAGAGTCTATATGGATAAAGTGAGCGTAGGGGCAACTTTATCGGTGATGATGGCAGGTACGCTTGCAAAAGGGACAACTATTATTGAAAATGCAGCCCGTGAGCCTGAAATTGTTGATACAGCCGATTTCTTAAATGCAATGGGAGCTAAAATCTCGGGTGCTGGTACAGATATGATTACCATTGAAGGAGTAGAGCATTTAGGCGGTTGTGAACACAGCGTTGTGCCAGATCGTATCGAAACAGGGACATTCTTAGTGGCTGCTGCCATTTCTGGTGGCCGCATTACTTGTCGTAACACCAAAGCTGATACACTTGATGCAGTAATTGAGAAATTACGTGAGGCAGGAATGCAAGTGGATGTTACAGAAAGTACGATTACTTTAGATTCACTTGGTCGTCGCCCGAAAGCTGTAAATATTCGCACAATGCCACACCCAGGCTTCCCAACGGATATGCAAGCTCAATTTACGTTACTAAATGCGGTAGCAGATGGCACAAGTCGTATTACGGAAACAATTTTTGAAAATCGTTTTATGCACATTCCAGAATTAATCCGTATGGGAGCTAAAGCAGAAATTGAAGGCAATACTGCTATTTGCTACGGCGTAGATCGTTTGAAATCAGCAGAAGTAATGGCAACCGATCTTCGTGCATCAATCAGCTTAGTATTAGCTGGCTGTATTGCAAATGGCGAAACTATTGTGGACAGAATTTACCATATCGATCGTGGTTATGAACACATTGAAGAAAAATTACGCGGCATCGGAGCAAGAATAGAACGCTTCTCTGCACCATTTGAAGGCGAGTAATTGCAAAATTTTTTCAAAAAATAACCGCTTGTTAGTTATATAACTATCAAGCGGTTTTTTATTAACCTTTCAGCCTAAATCTTCCCCTGCTATAACGGGTTTTCATCAAAGCTAAAATCTGTTCTTTCTCACTATGTACATTTTGCTGACTTTGCTTCGCGACAATTAATGAATGTTGCATTGAATGAGCGTGCGTAATGGCAATAGCTAAAGCATCAGCCGCATCTGCTTGTGGTTTAGTTGAAAGTTGTAACATTCGAGTGACCATATCTTGAACCTGTACTTTATCGGCAGAGCCAATACCTGTCACGGTTTGCTTAACTAAACGCGCAGCATATTCAAATACCGGTAAATTATGGTTCGCTGCAGCGACAATGGCTGTTCCTCTAGCTTGGCCGAGTTTTAATGCAGAGTCTGGGTTTTTAGCCATAAACACTTGCTCAATCGCAAACATATCCGGGTGAAACTGAGTAATGATTTCACTCACACCGGCATAAATGCGTTGTAAACGGGTTGGCAGATCATCAACAGAAGTACGAATTGCACCGCTGCCGAGATACTCCAAATGCCGTCCCGTTTGACGAATAACTCCATAACCGGTCACCCTTGAGCCGGGGTCAATTCCTAAAATAATAGTCATATTGTGGATAGTAAAATAAAAAGCGAGAGGATATTATCCTCTCGCCGGGTGATAGAATCAATCAATTCTATTTATTTAATCTTGATGTTAATTGTTTATCTACATCACAAAGTTTTGCTAAGATTTCATCTGAACCTTTACCTAACTTGGTTAGCATACCGGTTGTTTCACCTGTTGCATTTGCAAGTGTAAAGCCGGTTGAAACATTCCAGATATAGTTATCAGACTTGAATGATGTAAAGTCTTGGTTTGCGTCATCACGTGCTAATGTAGGGATTTTTTGTGTTTTCTTACCGTTTTGTAATACTAAATTTACTGCTCTAGCATCATCGCCTTGGAATACATAGTTTGCAGTAACTAATTTACCACTTTGACAACGATATACGATAGATTTTGAACCGTCAGTTGCTTTTTCTACTTTTACAGCTGCTGCACCACGAGCTGCATTGCCTGCAATTTCATTAACTTGCTGAGTTGCCTGGTCAGCTGCTTTTGTTACAGGATCTACTGTTGGCTGAGGAGCTGGTTGATTATTTGCATTAGAACAAGCTGCTAAAACTAAGGTTGCTGCTAAAGCAGGAACGAATTTAACTAATTTCATAGTTTTCTCCTTAAGTAATTTTCATAGAATATAGAAGTTGGTACTTCTAATTAATTAGTACGCTATGATAGGAAAAAGTTCATAAAAAAAGAGCATAACTGAAATTATGCTCATTTTTATACTTTTAAACAGGCTGTTTAATTAAAGCAACGCAGCCACTTCATCACTGATTTCACCATTGTGATATACGTTTTGCACATCATCACAATCTTCAAGGCGGTTGATTAAATCAAGAAGTTTTGGTGCAGTTTCTGCATCAAGTTCAACGGTGGTTGATGGAATCATAGTCACTTCTGCAGATTCAATTTTGAAACCTGCTTGCTCAATACCATCACGCACATCGCCTAAATCTTCCCAAGCAGTATAGATTTCAAATGAGCCGTCTTCTTGTGGCTGAATATCGTCTGCACCCGCTTCGATTGCAGCTTCCGTTAACGCATCTTCATCGCCTGATGCGATTAGGATTAAGCCTTTTTTGCTGAATAAATAACCTACAGACCCCTCAGTCCCCAAGTTACCACCACATTTGGTGAAACTTGGACGAACTTGTGAAATGGTACGGTTTGCGTTATCACTTAAACACTCCACCATTACTGCTGTGCCGCCCGGGCCATAACCTTCGTAGATTTTGGTTTCCATATTGGTGTCATCACCACCACCCACACCACGCTCAATCGCACGGTTGATGGTGTCTCGTGTCATATTGCTGGATAACGCTTTATCTACCGCTGAACGCAAACGAGGGTTTGCACTCACATCGCCACCGCCGAGTTTGGCTGCGGTCACTAACTCACGAATTAATTTGGTAAAGATTTTTCCACGTTGTGCATCTTGTGCTGCTTTGCGGTGTTTAATATTTGCCCACTTACTATGGCCTGCCATTTTGTTGTCCTCTTAATGAAAATGGTACGGTTACTCGCACCTTAAAATAAATTCTTTGATTGCATCGGCATTATTCGGCGATTTAGTCATCTCAACGGCTTTATCTGCTTCAACCCAACGGTAAGCCAAATGCTCGTTTAAAATCGGCTCTTGCTCGCTCTCAAGCGGTAACAAAAACCAATGCTCGACACAGTGTGTAATATTAGGTGCGTATTTATACCGAAAATGCGGAAAAATTTCAAATTCTATCTGCTTTTGACAATCGACAAGCGGTCGTGTTTCAGCGGAAATTTGCAAACCGATTTCCTCGAACACTTCGCGCTCAGCAGCTTCAATCGGCTTTTCGCCTATTTCGATAGAGCCTGTTACCGACTGCCAAAATTCAGGATCATCTTTGCGTTGTAACATCAACACTCGGCGAGTGTTTTGGGCGTAAATCACCACTAGCACACTATTTGGATTTTTATACTGCATTAATTGATTACCACCAAAATAGCTGCAATTACCACTAAAATTAGCCCGACAAAATCTTGAATTTTCAGACGTTCTTTAAAAATAAAGTAGGAAATGCCTAAAATAAAGAAAATTTCCACCTGCCCGAGGGTTTTCACAAAGGCGACGTGGTTGAGGCTCATTGCGTTAAACCAGCCGAATGAGCCGAGAAAAGAGAATAGGCTGGTGAGCATTCCTAGTTTCGGGAATTGGAAAAATTTGGTCAGCGTTTCTTTTTGGAGAAGGGCTAAATAGACCACCAAAAGCACCGCTTCAAACGTGATCACAGTAAACAGCACCCACGCCGCTGAAATTAAAAAATGGCTGTTGAGCTGCAGACTGGCCTCCCGAACCCAAAGTGAGGTGAGGGCGAAGCACAAACCGCTACTGATGCCGAGAAACAGCGTTTTCCACGAAAGTTGGCGTAAATTGCCGCTGCCGGTCATCAGGAAAATCGCCACGCCACCTAACAGCACGCCTAGCCAACCGATTGGGCTGATGGTTACGCCGAAAAACAGCACCCCAAGCAGTGCCGCCCAAACGGCTTCACTTTTGGCTAAACCCACGCCGATGGCATAATTTTTTAAGTGAAAGAGCTGAACCATTAATGAGGTCGCCCAAATTTGAGCTAAGCCTGCACCCACCACATACACAAAAAAGAGCTGTGGGAAATTCGGTAAAGTCAGTGATTCATCGTGCCAATATAAAAACACCAAATAGCCACTTGCTAATGGCACGGCGTAGAAAAAGCGAGCAAGGGTAACACCCAGCACTGGCACATCTCGGCTGAGCTGTTTTTGAAAGGCATTGCGACCGGCTTGAGCCACCGCAGCAAGTAGAGTAAACCAAATCCACATAGTGATCCCTCACAACAAAAGATAACAAATCTTACTCCTTTATTAACCATTTGCAAGCGGTCTAAAAAGCTCTAAAATTTGCAAAAACAATTTTGGCAACAAATGATGATGACTTTTCCCCATATTTACATCGGCACAGGCGGCTATGCCGACACCGATCTGCTCGGCACACTTTATCCTTTCGGCACGAAAAAAGAGGATTTTCTGGCGGTTTACAGCCAGCATTACGACACGCTCGAAATCAATAGCACTTTCCACGCTCCCATTGGGCAGAAAGCTTTTGAGGGAATGGTACAGAAAGCGGAGGGGAGGCTGAATTTTTCGGTGAAATTACACCAAGATTTCAGCCACCAACGCACCGCAGTTTTAGAGCAAGCTCAAGCCTTTTTGAATGTGTTGCAACCGCTTATGGAGCAAAATGTATTGGCGAATTTGTTTATTCAGTTCCCAACTCAATTTGAACGCACGCTACCCAATCGCCGTTATTTGGGTGAATTGATAAAATGGTTTGAAAATCAACCGCTTGCGATTGAGTTTCGCCATCCAAGTTGGCATATTTCGCCTGTGTTTGACACCTTTGCGAACAGCCCAAATCTGATTTGGTGCAATGTGGATTATCCGCAGAATATCGGTTTGCCAGCGTTTCATTTTTTCGCAAACCAACGCACCGCTTATTTACGACTGCATGGTCGCAATTCTGATTGGTGGAAAGGGCAAAGTGCGGCAGAACGCCACGATTATCGTTATTCGGACGAAGAGTTGAACGGTTTGGCAGATTTGCTGTTTCATCGAAAAGCAGAGTTCGACAAACTCTATCTCTACTTTGAAAACACCACCAAAAGTCACGCATTTTATAATATCCAAACGCTCAAAGGATTTTTGGCGGAGAAAGGATTTCAGATAAAACCTGTGCCGGAGCATTTGTTAGGACAGCAGAGTTTGTTTTAACCCAAAAAGAAAAAAGAGCAGCGGAGCTGCTCAATTATGCGTAACCCGGCACGGCTCGTGCCGGGAGCTAAAAGCTATTTGCAAATTATTCGGCTTTTTCAACCGCTTTCACCGTAATCGCCAACTCATCCAACGCTTTCGGATTTGCATAGCTTGGTGCTTCTGTCATTAAACACGCTGCTGCGGTAGTTTTCGGGAAGGCGATCACATCACGAATGTTGTCGGTGCCGGTAATCAACATTGTTAAGCGGTCTAAACCGAACGCTAAACCTGCGTGTGGTGGTGTACCGAATTTTAACGCATCAAGCAAGAAGCCGAATTTCTCTTGTTGCTCTTCTTCGTTAATGCCTAAAATGCTGAACACGGTTTGTTGCATTTGTTGGCTGAAAATACGCACTGAGCCGCCGCCCACTTCGTAGCCGTTGATCACCATATCATAAGCATTCGCCACCGCATTTTCAGGATCTTTCACCAACTCTTCCGGCGATAAATCTTTTGGCGAGGTGAATGGGTGGTGCATTGCGGATAAATTGCCTTCGTCATCACGCTCAAACATTGGGAAATCAACCACCCACAATGGTTTCCACGCTTTGGTGTCGGTTAAGCCTAAATCATTACCCACTTTCAAACGTAATGCACCGATAGCGTTGGTTGCCACGTTCCAGTTGTCTGCACCGAAGAACACGATGTCATCTTTTTGTAGATTTAAACGTTCAAATAAGGCTTTTAACACCTCTTCGTTTAAGAATTTTGCCACCGGGCTTTGAATACCTTCTAAGCCGGCGTTTACGTCATTCACTTTCAACCACGCTAAGCCTTTTGCTCCGTAAATGCCGACAAATTGAGTGTAGTCATCAATATTTTTACGAGTGAGCGATGCCCCATTTGGTACACGAAGAGCCACAACACGCCCTTTCGGATCGTTCGCTGGGCCGCTGAATACTTTGAAATCGACCGATTTTAAAATATCCGCCACGTCCACCATTTCTAACGGGTTACGCAAGTCCGGTTTGTCTGAGCCGAAACGTTGCATCGCTTCTGCCCACGTCATCATTGGGAATTTGCCTAAGTCCACGTTCAAGCGGTCTAACCATAAGCCGTGAATCATCTCTTCCATTAACGCACGTACTTCTTCGGCGGTTAAGAACGAGGTTTCCACATCGATTTGGGTAAATTCCGGCTGGCGATCTGCACGCAAATCTTCGTCACGGAAACATTTTACGATTTGGTAGTAACGGTCAAAGCTCGACATCATCAGCAACTGTTTGAAAAGTTGTGGAGATTGTGGCAATGCATAGAATTTGCCTTTATGCACACGGCTTGGCACTAAATAGTCACGAGCCCCTTCAGGTGTCGCTTTGGTAAGCATTGGGGTTTCGATGTCTAAGAAACCGTGGTCGTCCATAAAGCGGCGAACGAAACTCGTGATTTTGGCACGGGTTTTGAGTTTTTCTGCCATTTCAGGGCGGCGTAAATCCAAATAGCGATATTTCAAACGCTGTTCTTCGGTGTTGGTTTGGTTGAAGTCAAGCGGCATCACTTCAGCGTTGTTATATACCACTAGATTTTTCACCAAGACTTCAATTTCACCGGTCGCCATCTCTTTGTTGATTTGCGATTCATCACGGGCGATCACCTCACCTTGAATCTGCACGCAGGCTTCTGAACGTAGAGCAGAGGCTTGTTTGAAAAGTGCCTCGTCTTTCTCATCGAAAAACACTTGCACAATGCCTTCACGGTCACGAATTTGCATAAAAATAAAACGACCAAGGTTACGAACACGGTGAACCCAACCGCTTAATATCACGGCTTGTCCAACATGAGTGCGGTTTAGGTGGCCGCAATAGTGAGAACGCATCATAAAATTATCCTTTTGAATTTTGAAAATGATTGCCCGAACATCGGGGAAAACTTGCAAATTATAGCGGAAATTGGCTTGAAAGTGAGAAATAAAAACACACAAGCGGTGATTTTTACTCAAATTTTTGCAAAATGTTGATTAAAAATCACCGCTTGTAACTTAGCCTTCTAACCCAATAAAAATTGCCAGCAAGAGTGGTGCGGCTAAATTCACAATAAATCCGAAGCTAATCGCTAGTGGTACAATTTGAATACCGCCTGATTTTTGAATAATTGGGAGCATACAATCCAGCGAGGTTGCTCCGCCGATTCCAACGGCGGTGGAGGGGAATTGTCGCATAAACAGTGGCACTAAAAACAGACATAAAATTTCGCGGGAAATATCGTTAAAAAAGGCGATACTGCCGTAAATCGGACCCCACACATCGTTCACCAACACGCTTGAAAGCGAATACCAACCGAAAGCAGAAGCAAAGGTTAAGCCTTTGGCGAGCGAAATATCCAGCAAGAAAGCGGAAATTACACCGCCAATTAACGAACTTGCCACCATTACGATAGAAGTATAAATCCCCCGTTTGTTGAAAAACACCTCACGCAATGGAATGCCGCTGTTGCGAAGCTGAATACCCACCCCGAAAATCATCACTTCTAAAACATAAGTACTTGAGTGTAAAGGGAAATCTACAGAGCCTTTAGTGTAATAGCCAATAATGCCGCCTAGTAAGGTTACGCCGATTAATTTGAGGGAATCAATTAATAAATGCAGGCGAGAGGGTAATTCGTCTTGATTTACTTCTTCTCGTTTCATTGGCTGAAATTTGTCGTAAATCACCAATCCTACAATGTTAGAAAGCAGCAAAATCGCCACCAAACTAAACGCCATTCCGCCGATTTGCGGCAGCTCGGTTAAGATGTTGTCAATTTGTCCGAGCGAAATCCCCATTACCAACAAAATCAGGTAAAGGCAGATGTTCACCACTTTATTGACGATTGCCATATAGCGGTGGTTTTTAACCGTGATTAGGTAACCCAGAAAGAGGGGAATCAGCACAATGGCTAAACCGTAGAGCATTTTTTTATCCTTATTTTAATTATTTTGTAGAGCTTGAAATTCTAACAACAAGAGCATAAAATAAAACTGTTTTTATATACAGTTTTTTTTTGTGAGAAAGAAGGCGGCAAGCGGTCGTTTTTGAGGAAAATTTTGCAAATGGTGGCGGAGTTTCAACGGAAAATTATCCATATTGATATGGATTGTTTCTATGCAGCGATAGAAATGCGGGATAATCCTTCGTTAGTGGGCAAGCTTGTCGCAGTGGGCGGTCGAGCTAATCAGCGTGGCGTGCTGACTACCTGCAATTACGAAGCCCGAAAATTTGGCTTACGCAGTGCAATGCCGACCGCAACCGCCCTAAAAAAATGCCCGAATTTGGTGTTGCTGCCGGTGAATATGCCACTTTATAAAGCGGTTTCGGCACAAATCCATGAAATTTTTTATCGCTACACGCCGATTATTGAGGCTCTTTCTCTTGATGAAGCCTATTTAGATGTGACGGATTGCGAGCTTTACTCCGGTTCGGCGACTTGGATTGCACAGGCTATTCGCAATGATATTTGGCAGGAATTGAAATTAACTGCCTCGGCTGGCGTTGCTCCGCTAAAATTTTTGGCGAAGATCGCCTCAGATCAAAACAAGCCAAACGGGCAGTTTGTGATTACGCCTGATGAGGTGCAAACTTTTGTGAAAAATCTACCGCTTGCAAAAATTCCTGGTGTGGGCAAAGTGACGAATGAGAAGCTACACAAGCTGGGGCTGGAAACCTGTGGTGATGTACAAAACGCTGAGCAGGCGTTGATTTATCGGGAATTTGGCAAATTCGGGCAGCGGCTTTGGGACTTCTGCCACGGTATTGATGAGCGGAAAATTGAGCCGTTTCGCCCTCGAAAATCGCTCGCGGTAGAAAATACCTTGCTTGATGATATTTCTACCTTTGAAGAGGCTCAACAGATTATCGCCGATTTATTCGATAAATTGATGTTTCGCCTTGAGCGAAGCGGTGCGGAAATGCCGTTGAGCGAGTTTAAAAAATTAGGCATTAAATTAAAATTTGACGATTTCAGCCAAACCACTCTTGAGAGGACAACAGACGGCTTGAGTTACGCACGTTTTGAAACGCTTTTGCAGCAAATTTTTGTTAGACGAAATGAACGAAAAATAAGATTGATTGGTCTAACAGTTCACTTTCCTGAGAAAAAAGTAAATCATCAGTTAAATTTATGGGAATAATTGTGAACAATTGCTTGAAATTGCTGACAAAATCATTATCTTAGGTAAGCAATTATTGCATTATTTATTTTTGGAGATTTACAACATTATGGCAAAACGTGTCATTCTATTTTTATTAACAAACTTAGCAATTACCTTTGTTTTAGGGATTGTGCTGAACATTATTTTTAATGCAACGGGCATTCAAGGGCAAAGTGTTGGTGGCATCCTGATCCTTTCTTTAGTATTTGGTTTTTCAGGCTCATTGATCTCTTTATTTCTATCTAAATCAATGGCGTTACGCTCTGTTGGTGCTGAGGTAATCAAAGAACCACGTAACCAAGCCGAGAAATGGTTATTTAATACTGTTCAACGTCAATCACAACAAGCGAATATTCCAATGCCGGATATTGCAATTTATCACTCAGCAGATGTGAATGCTTTTGCAACAGGGGCGACTAAAAATAATTCACTTGTTGCGGTAAGTACCGGTTTACTGAATTCTATGACAGAAGATGAGGCTGAGGCTGTTGTTGCACATGAAATAGCCCATATTGCAAATGGTGATATGGTAACAATGACGCTTTTACAAGGTGTATTAAATACTTTCGTAATTTTCTTGGCGCGTATTATTTCCACAATGGCGGCAAGCTCTCGTGACAGTAACGGTAATTCAAGCACCAACACTTTAGTGTTCTGGGTGGTGGACATTGCTCTACAAATGGTATTTGGAGTGTTAGCGACTATGATCGCAATGTGGTTCTCTCGCCATCGTGAGTTCCGTGCTGATGCAGGTTCCGCACAATTAGTGGGTAAAGAGAAAATGATTGCGGCTTTACAACGTTTACAACGCATTCACGAGCCACAAGAGTTACATGGTTCTCTTGCCGCGTTTATGATTAATGGTGCACGTAGTAAAGAATTATTTATGAGTCACCCACCATTAGAAAAACGTATTGAGGCGTTAAGAGGCTTATAATTAAATACAAGCGGTTGTTTTTGGTAAAAAATTTACTAAAAATAACCGCTTTGTGCTTTATAAAACATACTTCAAAACAGGATAGAGTGTTGCCAATAGAAAGAGGTATCGCAATAGCTTGCCAATTATAATCAATATAATGCTTTGCCAAGGGTTGAATCTGAGCCAGCCTGCGATGCCGCAGAAAATATCGCCAACAATGGGGAGCCAACTAAAAAGCAAGACTAAAATGCCATATTTTTTACTTTTTTCTAATGCCCATTGTGTATAGCTACTATCTGATTTTTTCGGATGAGGCACTAATAAGCCCATTGCATAAGTAATTAAGCTACCCAAGCTATTTCCTAAAGTGGCAACAATTACCAGAGTAGTTAGCGAAGAAGTTAGCGTTATATTTGTAACGAAATGTTGGCTTGCAAGAGCAGTAAAAATAATTTCAGAATTTCCGGGTAATAATGTTGAACTGAGCAGTCCACTAAAAAACATCGTCATGAGTTGGTTTTGCTCAGAGGAGAATAAGCTGAAAAGTGAAGTAAGATAATCTGTCATAAATTTATTGTTAATTTGTTAAAATTTTGTTTGTTGAAATTTGATTAAATGTTGTACTTTAAAGGGATTTTGTTCTACATCAAAAAAAAGGGTGGAAATCCTTCTGATTATGTAAGAATTTA
Organism: Mannheimia varigena; assembly: GCF_013377235.1. Taxonomy (NCBI): domain Bacteria; kingdom Pseudomonadati; phylum Pseudomonadota; class Gammaproteobacteria; order Pasteurellales; family Pasteurellaceae; genus Mannheimia; species Mannheimia varigena. The sequence goes on from NZ_CP016226.1 coordinate 1,913,931, forward strand.
TTTAAAGATGAAACGAAGAGGTCTATAATTCCTTCAAAATATATCGGTTTTTCAATTCTCATTTTTAAGGTTGTCTGATGTTTTCTCCTGCTGAAATGGCAAAAATCGCAGAAGATGGTGCGGTTTATAAAGCAACAAAAAATCAATTATATTCCTTTCTCTCTGCCATTACCGCAGGTGGTTTTATTGCAATAGCTTTTGTATTTTATACCACAACCCAAGTGGGTGCGAGTGAAATGCCTTGGGGTGTCGCCAAATTAATCGGCGGTTTGGTTTTCTCGCTTGGCGTTATTATGTGTGTGGTATTTGGGGCAGAATTGTTTACCTCCTCAACCCTTACCATTGTTGCCCGAGCCAGTAAAAGAATTAACTGGCTACAAATGTTTAAAAACTGGGTAGTAGTTTATTTTGGTAACTTTATCGGTGCAATTTCAATTGTGTTGCTTGTTTGGTTTAGCGGTCAGATTATGGCGGCTAAAGGGCAATGGGGCTTGGTTATTTTAAATACGGCACAGCATAAAATTCATCACGCCTGGTTTGAAGCATTCTGTTTAGGCATTTTCTGTAACATTATGGTGTGTATTGCCGTTTGGATGTCTTATGCAGGTAAAAGCCTAACCGATAAAGCCTTTATTATGATGTTGCCAATTGCAATGTTCGTTGCATCAGGTTTTGAACACTGTGTGGCGAATATGTTTATGATTCCAATGGGAATTGCAATTTCTCATTTTGCAAGTCCAGAATTTTGGGCTGCAATTAATGTTGATCCTGCACAATTTGCGGATTTAGATTTATACCATTTTGTATTTAAGAACCTTATTCCTGCTACATTAGGCAATATTGTCGGTGGAGTTTTTTTCATCGGCTTAATGCAATGGTTCTTATATATTAGAAAGCACTAAGATTTTAGAATCAAGCGGTCAAATTTTTGCAAAATTTTACCAAAAATTAACTGCTTTTCGTTTTAACTTACTAACATAGAGGACTTAAAATGACTCAATTAACAGACGCTCAACAAAAAGCGTGGGAAGGTTTTGCCGCTGGCGATTGGCAAACTGAAGTAAATGTGCGTGATTTTATCCAAAAAAACTACACACCTTATGAGGGTGATGAGTCTTTCCTAGCTGAAGTAACACCTGCAACAAGCAAATTGTGGGCAGATGTAATGGAAATGATTAAAGTAGAAAATAAAACGCACGAACCGTACGATATTGATTGTGATACTCCATCAACCATTACTTCACACGCTCCGGGTTATATTGATAAATCATTAGAAAAAATTGTGGGTCTTCAAACTGATGCGCCATTAAAACGTGCAATTATGCCTTTTGGTGGTATCAATATGGTGAAAGGCTCTTGTAAAGTGTATCGTCGTGAATTAAAACCTGAAGTAGAGCAAATTTTTACTGAATACCGCAAAACTCACAACCAAGGTGTATTTGACGTTTACACCCCGGATATTTTACGTTGCCGTAAATCGGGTGTAATTACCGGCTTACCAGACGCTTACGGTCGTGGCCGTATTATCGGTGACTACCGTCGTATGGCTCTTTACGGTGCAGATTTCTTAATGAAAGACAAACAACGTCAGTTTGCTTCATTACAAGCTCGTTTAGAATCCGGTGAAGATATTCAAGCCACTATTCAACTGCGTGAAGAAATTGCCGAGCAGCACCGTGCATTAGGCAAAATGAAAGAGATGGCAGCAAGCTACGGTTTTGATATTTCTAAACCGGCAAGTAACGCACAAGAAGCGGTGCAATGGACTTATTTTGCTTACCTTGCAGCAGTTAAATCGCAAAACGGTGCAGCAATGTCGTTCGGTCGTGTTTCTTCATTCTTAGATATTTACATTGAACGTGACTTAAAAGCAGGCAAAATTACCGAACAAGAAGCGCAAGAGTTGATTGACCACTTAGTAATGAAGTTACGTATGGTGCGTTTCTTACGTACACCAGAATACGATCAATTATTCTCAGGTGACCCAATGTGGGCAACTGAAACCTTAGCTGGTATGGGTTTAGATGGTCGTACATTAGTAACGAAAAACAGCTTCCGTATTTTACACACTCTTTACACAATGGGCCCATCGCCAGAACCAAACTTAACGATTTTATGGTCTGAGCAATTACCGGAAGGCTTCAAACGTTATTGTGCGAAAGTGTCTATCGACACATCATCAGTACAATACGAAAATGATGACTTAATGCGTCCAGATTTCCAAAACGATGACTATGCGATTGCGTGCTGCGTATCACCGATGATCGTAGGTAAAATGATGCAATTCTTCGGTGCTCGTGCAAACTTAGCGAAAACCTTATTATACGCAATCAATGGTGGTGTGGACGAGAAATCAGGTGACCAAGTTGGTCCGAAAACAGAAGCAATCACAAGCGAATATTTAGATTACGATGATGTAATGACACGCTTAGACAGCTTTATGGACTGGTTAGCAACACAATACGTTACTGCATTAAATATCATTCACTTTATGCACGATAAATATGCGTATGAAGCAGCATTGATGGCACTGCACGATCGTGATGTATTCCGCACAATGGCGTGTGGTATCGCAGGCTTATCTGTAGCGGCAGACTCACTTTCAGCCATTAAATATGCGAAAGTAAAACCAATCCGCAGTGATATTGAGATCAAAAACAAAGCAGGCGAAGTGGTTGGTGTAGCGAAAAATGTAGCAACCGACTTCGAGATTGAAGGCGAATATCCACAATTTGGTAACAACGACAACCGTGTGGATGAAATTGCTGTTGATTTAGTCGAACGTTTTATGAAGAAAATTCAAAAACTCAAAACTTACCGCAACGCAACGCCAACTCAGTCTGTTCTTACTATTACATCTAACGTGGTTTACGGTAAGAAAACAGGTAATACACCAGATGGTCGCCGCTCAGGTGCTCCATTCGGACCGGGTGCGAACCCAATGCACGGACGTGACCAAAAAGGTGCGGTAGCGTCATTAACTTCTGTGGCTAAATTGCCATTTGCCTACGCAAAAGACGGTATTTCTTACACCTTCTCTATCGTGCCAAATGCGTTAGGTAAAGATTATGAAGCACAAAAACGTAACCTTGCGGGCTTAATGGATGGCTACTTCCACCACGAAGCAACAGTAGAGGGTGGTCAGCACTTAAACGTAAACGTGTTAAACCGTGATACGCTATTAGATGCGGTAGAGCACCCAGAGAAATATCCACAATTAACCATTCGTGTGTCAGGCTATGCGGTGCGTTTCAACTCACTCACCAAAGAGCAACAAATGGACGTAATTACCCGTACTTTTACTGAAAGTATGTAATCTGAATTGGTAAATCTCTGATGAAAAAAGACCGCTTGTAGGGCAACTTACAAGCGGTTTTGTTTTTGCTACATTTTGCATTTTCCTCCAAAAACCTTGAAGAATAGCGTATAATTCTAGTCTTCGATGACGATGTTATTTATTGCTGATAAGGATTTATGATTTACCAAAATTTTTCTGCCGAATTGGATTGGGCAACACTTCATTTAACCCGTACCCGTGCTGCTGTTGAGGCATTACCTGACCTTTCTCACATTCGTTTAGCGTGCAATATGCACCTAGACCTGAAAATGGCACCGCTGGTAAAAGGCTTGTTGGACAAAGGGGCGAAGGTGTTTTTAACCACTTGCAATCCAACCACGGTGCAAGATGATGTGGTCGCTTATTTGGTGGAACACGGAGCAGAAGCTCACGCTTGGCGAAATATGTCGAATGAAGAATGGCACGAGAGTTTCCAAAAAGCGATTGACTGGCAGCCGACCCATTTGTGCGAAATGGGTTCAGATTTAACCTCGCTCATTCACTCCAAAGGCTTACAAACCGGCGTGAAAGCAGGCTTGGAAGCGACCGGCTCGGGCGTGAATCGCTTAAATGGTTTGAAACCAAACTACCCGATTTTTAACTGGGACGACTTGCCAGTGAAAGAGGGCTTACACAACCGCCATATGGTCGGCTTAACTGCTTGGCACACCTTTTTCGACACCACCCACTTAACCCTGCACGAAAAAACCGTGGTGGTGATTGGTTATGGCTTAGTGGGGCAAGGCGTGGCGGCTTCGGCGAAAGCCTACGGCGGTAAAGTGATCATCGCGGAAATCGACAAAGCCCGTGCGTTACAAGCTCAATATGACGGCTGGCAGGTAATGCCACTGGCAGAAGCGGTGAAAATCGCCGATGTGATTGCAACAGCCACAGGAGCGAAAAACGTGCTGGGCGGCAAGCTGATCGAACAGGCAAAATCGGGCTTATTTATTCTGAATGTCGGCCACGTTGCCGAAGAGATTGACGTGCCATTCCTCAAACAGCACCCGATGAGCGAACCGATGCCGTATGTAAATGCTTACCAAGTTGGCGACAAAACCATTTACCTACTTGCAGACGGCTCAATGTTCAACCTCACCGCCGGCTACGGCGACAGCCTCAATGCGTTTGACGTGACTTTGGCAGTGATGGCAAGCGGTATCGGGCATATTGTCGGCGAGGGCGAGAAAGCGGAGAAAGATGTTTATTTGTTGCCGCAAAAAGTATGGCAAGCGGTGTTATAGCAACGGCTAACTTTTAAATACGTAGGGGCAAATTGTAATTTGCCCCTTACAAGCGGTCAATTTTTAGAAAAATTTTACAAAATAGAAGGTTGTTTATGTCTATTGCTCGTTATCACTCCTACGAATCTTGCGGTACGGTGGACGGCCCGGGGATTCGTTTTATTCTGTTCCTGCAAGGCTGCCTAATGCGTTGCAAATATTGCCACAACCGTGATACTTGGGATTTGGACGGTGGCAAGGAAATCAGCGTAGAAGATCTGATGAAAGAAGTCACCACTTACAAGCACTTTATGAAAGCAACAGGCGGCGGAGTGACGGCTTCAGGCGGTGAAGCGGTGCTGCAAATGGAATTTGTGCGAGATTGGTTCCGAGCTTGCAAAGCCGAGGGCATCAACACCTGTTTAGACACCAACGGCTTTGTGCGTAACTATAGCCCTGTGGTTGATGAAATGCTGGAAGTGACCGACCTCGTGTTGCTTGATTTAAAACAGCTGAATGATGAAATCCACCAAGATTTGATCGGCGTGTCTAACAAGCGAACGCTGGATTTTGCTCGTTATTTACACAAAATGAACAAGCCGACTTGGATTCGCTATGTGGTCGTGCCGGGCTACACGGACGATGACGATTCCGCCCACCGTTTAGGGCAATTTATTCAAGGAATGGACAACATCGAAAAAGTCGAGTTGCTACCATACCACCGCCTCGGGGCTCACAAATGGGAAACCTTGGGCTACAAATATGAGCTGGACGGCGTGTTGCCGCCACCAAAAGAAGATTTAGAACGTATCCAAAAAATCATTGAAAGTTACGGACATACAGTGAAATTCTAATCTGTAGGGGCTAATTGCAATTAGCCCCTACAAAAACAATGATAACAGGGACGGAAAATGTTTCGCTCCTACAACGTGAGGAAAAATAATGTCAAACCCTCTTTTAAATTACACCGGCTTGCCGGCTTTTTCGCAAATCAAACCGGAACACATTAAACCTGCTGTGGAAGCAGTGATCAAAGAATGTCGTGAAACGGTAGAAGCGGTTGCAAAAATCGAGACTCCGACTTGGGAAAATTTCTATATGCCACAAGCAATGGCGGGAGATAAATTCTCTCGTGCGTGGTCGCCAGTTGGGCATTTGAATGCGGTGCAAAATTCGCCGGAATTGCGTGAAGTTTACCAAGCCTGCTTACCGCTGCTTTCGGAATACAGCACTTGGGCAGGGCAGCACCAAGGCTTATATCAAGGCTATGTGAAATTAAAAAATAGCCCTGAATTTGCGAATTATTCCGCCGCTCAGAAAAAAGCGATTGAAAATAGCCTGCAAGATTTTGAATTATCGGGTATTTCGTTACCTGCGGATAAACAAAAGCGCTACGGCGAAATTTCTGCTCGTTTATCGGAACTCAACTCGCAATTTAGCAACAACGTGCTAGATGCCACAATGGGCTGGGATATTGTGATTACAGACGAAGCCCAACTGAAAGGCTTGCCGGAATCTGCATTAGAGGCAGCGAAATTATCCGCAGAGAGCAAAGGCAAAAAAGGCTATCGCTTCACCCTTGAAATTCCAAGCTATTTGCCGGTGATGACCTACTGCGAAAACAAAGCGTTGCGTGAAGAAATGTACCGTGCCTACGTAACCCGTGCTTCAGATCAAGGCCCGAATGCCGGTAAGTGGGACAACAGTGCCGTGATCGATGAGATCTTAAAACTTCGCCACGAAAGATCGCAGCTGCTTGGCTTCACAACCTACTCGGATTATTCTCTCGCCACCAAAATGGCGGAAAATCCTCAACAAGTGTTGGATTTCTTAAACGATTTGGCTGCTCGCTCAAAAGCTCAAGGTAAAAATGAATTGAGCGAATTACAACAGTTTGCGAAAGAACATTTCGGCGTGGAACAGCTTGATTTGTGGGACATCGCTTTCTACAGCGAAAAACAGAAACAGGCGTTATATTCGGTAAACGATGAAGAACTTCGCCCTTATTTCCCGGAAAATCGTGTGCTTTCAGGCTTATTTGAAGTGATGAAACGCATTTTTGCAATGCGTGTGGAAGAGCAACAAGGTGTGGACGTTTGGCACAAAGATGTGCGTTTTTTCAATATTTTTGACAAAAATGACCGCTTGCGTGGTTCGTTCTACCTTGATTTATACGCCCGTGAAAACAAACGTGGTGGTGCGTGGATGGACGACTGCATCAACCAAAAACGCTTAGCTGACGGCAGCTTGCAAAAACCAGTGGCGTATTTAACCTGTAACTTCAACAAACCGATTGGCGACAAACCGGCGTTATTCACTCACGATGAAGTCACCACGCTATTCCACGAATTTGGGCACGGCATTCACCATATGCTCACCGAAATTGACGTGGGCGATGTTGCCGGAATTAACGGCGTGCCGTGGGACGCAGTGGAATTACCAAGCCAATTCTTAGAGAACTGGTGCTGGGAAGAAGAGGCGTTAGCCTTTATTTCAGGGCATTACGAAACCGGCGAGCCGTTACCAAAAGCGAAGTTAGATCAGCTATTAGCAGCGAAAAATTTCCAAGCGGCGATGTTTGTGCTTCGTCAGTTGGAGTTTGGCTTGTTTGACTTCCGCCTACACACCGAATATGACCCGAACAAACAAGGGCAAATGTTGGAATTACTCAAAGCCGTGAAAGAGCAAGTAGCGGTCACAAAAGGCGTGGAATGGGCAAGAACGCCACATAGTTTCTCGCACATTTTCGCCGGCGGCTATGCGGCAGGCTACTACAGCTACTTATGGGCGGAAGTGCTTTCGGCAGATGCGTACTCACGCTTTGAAGAAGAGGGCATTTTCAACGCCGAAACCGGGCAGTCATTCCTTGACAACATCTTAACCCGTGGCGGCTCAGAAGAACCAATGGTGCTGTTTGAACGCTTCCGTGGCAGAAAACCAACTCTTGATGCGTTGTTACGCCATAAAGGGATTTCGGGGAATTAAAGGCAGGTAGTTTAACGTACGAAGACAAGCGGTTGAATTTGCAAAAAATATTGTAAATTCAACCGCTTATGTTTTAGTGGTGACCGCTCACTTTCGGGTGGTTTGCCGGTTTTTCAAAGCCCTTTTCTTTTAAGCAGGCTTCAAATTTCGCACGGTCTTTTTTGCTTTTTACTGCTTTGTGGCACTCTTTCATCGCTTTCGAAAGTGCAGGATTTTTGTGCTTGTGCATTTTTCCTGCTGTTGGGTGATCAGCCGGTTTCTCGAAACCTTTCTCTTTTAAGCATTTTTCAAATGCTGTCATATCTTTGCTGTCTTTGCTGTCTTTGTTGAAGGTACTATGGCAATCTTTCATCGCTTGTGCTAGAGCCGGATTTTTAGCGTGAGCTTCATTACCTTTATGGTGATGATCGTGACCTTTGTGATGGTGTGACTGAGTACAAGCTGCTAAAAGTGCGATAGCAGAAAGTGCTAGTAATTTTTTCATAAAAAAACTCCATTTGGTTGGTAATCACTCGGTGAGTGCCGAGAGCGAGGCTATTCTAACAAAAAAATCGGTGAAAGAAATGCTTTTCTACACTGTAGCAAGCGGTAGAAAAAGCTGAATTTTTCGCAAATTTTGTTGCGAAATCAACCGCTTGTCTTTCCTTTATTTTTGAACAGGTTATAATTTCAGGCAAGCTATTATTGAGAGAATGCACAATGTCTTTAGATTTATCCGATATTCGAACACAAATCACCACTCTTGATCGCAATTTATTAAAATTGTTGGCGGAGCGTCATCGCTTGGCGTTTGATGTGGTGCGAAGCAAAGAGATTACCCAAAAACCGTTGCGTGATTTGGAGCGTGAAAAAGCGTTATTACAAGAGTTGGTGAATTTTGCCGAGGCGGAAAATTACCAGCTCGATCCGCAATATGTGACCCAAATTTTCCAACGCATTATTGAAGATTCGGTGCTCACTCAGCAAAATTATCTGCAGAATAAATTGAATGCTCAAAAAGAAGAGCAGGTTTCTATCGCCTTTTTGGGAATGCGAGGTTCGTATTCTAATATGGCTTCTCGTCAGTTTGCGAAGAAATATCAAGGTTCGCTAGTGGAATTAAGCTGCGGATCTTTTGATGAAGTTTTTTCAAAAGTCAGCCTTGGCGAAGCAGATTTCGGCGTGTTGCCGCTTGAAAATACCACGTCAGGTTCGATCAACGAGGTGTACGATTTATTACAACATACTGATCTCACTTTAGTAGGTGAGCTAGCGTACCCCATCAAACATTGCGTATTAGCCAACGGCAATGTGGATTTGGCGGAAGTGGACACGGTTTACACCCATCCACAACCGGCTCAACAATGCAGTCAGTTCTTGGCAACGCTAGACAAGATGCATATCAAATATTGCGAAAGCAGTTCCCACGCAATGCAAATGGTGGCTCGCTTAAACAAGCCGAATATTGTGGCGTTGGGTAATGAAGATGGTGGCAAGTTATACGGTTTAACCAATATCAAAACCGATATTGCCAACCAACCGAATAACATCACTCGCTTTATTGTACTCTCGAAAGAAGTGGTGAAGGTGTCGCCACAAGTGCAGACCAAAACGCTATTATTAATGACCACGACTCAACAGGCAGGTGCGTTGGTAGATGCGTTAATGGTGTTTAAAACACACAATATCCGAATGATGAAACTGGAATCTCGCCCAATTTACGGTAAGCCGTGGGAAGAGATGTTCTATGTAGAGCTAGAGGCTAATATTCATTCTGACAACACGCAAAAAGCGCTAGCGGAATTGGAAAAAGTGACGAGTTACCTGAAAGTGCTTGGCTGCTACCCAAGTGAAATTATTGAGCCGGTAAAGCTTTAATTTTAAAACAATAAAGCTCAGAATTTTTCTGAGCTTTATTCATTTTGATTAGGCTGATTTCTGTTTTAAGATTGAATAAATCTGATCTTTTAAATGTAATTTTTCTTTTTTGAGCGTCTCAACTTCTTCTTGGGTAGCAATCTCAATATTGGCTTCCATATTTTTAATACGTTGATCTAGCTCATTATGTTTATCAAACAGGCGAGTAAAATGTGCATCGCTTTGTTTCAACTCTGTAATTAAATCACGAAATTCTGGAAACATATTTAACTCCTATAGTGTGTTTGTAAATAATTTAATAGCTAGATGCTACCATTTTTTAGATAAATCTTGTTGAAATCTTTCCAAAAATTTGAACTAGATCACAAAATTTATATCGAAAATTATTATGCGTAATCAAGATATTTAACGCTATAATAATCGGCAGCAATTTTAGATTTAAGGACACAATATAATGCGTTACAAAGCGCTCTTTTCGATACTGTTTTCGCTTTTCTTAGGCACAGCGAATGCGAATTGGATGAAAATTAATGATGTGAATTATACCTGGGGGCCGTTTAATATCTACCATGTTACGCTTTTTACAGAAACAGGGAGTTATTCTGAGGGGACTCGCCCTTTAATGTTGACCCTACAATATAAAAAGCCGTGGGAAGGGCGTGATTTTGCGGCCTCTCTTGCAAGAACTTGGAATAATTTAGGTATTCAACTACCAGAAAAAGAGGTAAATGAAATAATCACTCATCTAAGAAAAACCTTTCCTGATATTAAGCCAGAAGATACTTTGCACTATATCGCACTAGAAGATAGAGGATATTTTATCTTAAATGATAAAGTGGTTTCTAAAGTATTTGACAAACTTTTTAATGATGCCATTGTTGCTATTTGGCTTGACCCCAAAATGGATATTAGCCGCCAATTGTTAGATCCATCTTACAAACCAAGAGTAGAGGAAAAACAGTCTGAACAAACTCAAGAAGTTGGTGAACAGCTTTTTTCACCACAAGCTGAAACTACGGTAGAAATTAATGATCAAATACCTAAAGTAGAACAAGCTCAAAAATTAGAATCTAAGCAGGAAAATGTGGAAAATCAAATATCACTCCTTGCAGAAAATAAACCAATTGTACAAAGTGATATGGTTAAAGAAGAAAGTAAAATCGAGCAGACCTTAGAGAAAAAAGAGAATACAAAAGAGATTCAGATTGAAAATCCAGAAGTGTTTATTTCACCAATCTATGATGATCTGTTTATGCTAACAAGAAACTATGTTTAGTTAAAAAAACAAGCGGTAAAATTTTCAAGAAATTTTACCGCTTGTGCGTCTTAAATTAAGCTAAAATTTTCGCTAATTCTGCACTCACTTCTTCAACAGGTTTTGTACCATCTAAACGCTCGTAACGAGTGTTGCCTGCTTCTGCTTCTGCAGTATAGTAAGCAATTAACGGCTTGGTTTGTTTGTGGTAAATTGCTAAACGCTCTAATACTGTTTCTGCTTTATCATCTGGGCGAATGATCAAATCTTCGCCAGTTACATCATCTTTACCTTCTACTTTTGGTGGATTGTACACTACGTGGTAAGTACGACCGGACGGTTGATGCACTCGGCGACCACTCATACGCTCAACAATCACTTCATCAGCCACATCAAACTCAAGCACTAAATCAATTTTCACGCCTGATTCTTTTAATGCGTCCGCTTGTGGAATAGTGCGAGGGAAGCCATCTAATAAGAAACCTTTGGCACAGTCTGGTTGTGCGATACGATCTTTTACTAACGCCACGGTTAATTCATCTGGTACTAATTTACCTTCGTCCATCAAGGCTTTAGCTTGTTTTCCTAATTCCGTACCTTCTTTGATTGCCGCACGGAACATATCACCCGTTGAAATTTGCGGAATACCGAATTTGTTCATAATAAACTGAGCTTGAGTGCCTTTGCCTGCACCCGGTGCGCCTAATAAAATCACTTTCATTTATAAACCTCAATAACTAAAAAAATGAATAAATAACTTAGGCAATAACCTTACCGATTACTGCCTAAAATTGCAAATTTTTTTATAAATTTAACCGCTTGTAACTAAGCTGAGTTTTGCTCTGTCCAAGGAGCAACCTTAAACAGCATTAACATTCCCGGAATGCCAATAAAGAAGCAGAGCCAGAAGAATTGATAATAGCCCATCATTTCTACCAGGTGCCCGGTGTATGCCCCGAGCATTTTGCTTGGCAGGGCAGCAAGGCTAGTGAAAATAGCCAGTTGCATTGCAGTATAAGCAGGGTTAGTTTCACGAGCCATAAAGGCTACGAAAGCGGCGGTGCCAAGCCCTACGCCCAGATATTCGCCTGCCATCACTAAACCTAATTTCCAAAGCTCGGCAGCCCCAATGCTTTCGGTGGGGAAATATCCAAAGCTGGCAAGATAAGCAAAACCTAAAATGGTTACTAACTGAACTAAACCAAACAACCACAAGGCACGGTTCACGCCCAGTTTTAACATTGCAATACCACCGATGATACCACCACCAATGCTACACCATAGTGAAGTCATTTTCACAATGCCTGCAATGTGCGATTTGGTAAAACCCATATCTAAAATAAATTTAGTTTGCAGTGTGGTAGCGAGAGAATCGCCCAATTTATAGAGGAAAATAAACAGAATTAAGCCAATAGCCCCTGCAACTCCTTTACGAGTAAAGAACTCTTTGAACGGATCAACAAACGCCATATAAAACGGCTTAGAGCGGTCGATTGGTTTATGGTTAGGTTCAGCGGCTATTAACGTAACGAATAAACAAGGCACTAAAAAAGCAGCCGTAATCAGGAAAACGGTATCCCAAGCGTAATGATCCGCTAAAAACAGTGATAAGCCGCCGGGAATTAAACCCGCAATGCGATAAGCATTAACGTGAATAGAATTACCTAAACCCAGTTCTTTATCCGATAAAATCTCACGGCGGAAAGCATCTACCACAATATCTTGGGTAGCAGAAAGAAACGCCAATAGTACCGAGAGGGTAACAATGATAGAAATATCTTTGACAGGGTCGAACAAGCCGAAGCTAGCTAAAATAACTAATAGCCCAATTTGCGAAATAAAAATCCAGCTTCTACGTCTGCCCAAAAATGGTGGAAAATAACGGTCTAATAACGCAGCCCATAAAAATTTCCAAGTATAGGGAAGGGAAGTTAGAGTAAATGCCGCAATGGTTTTAATATCTAAATTCGCACTAGTTAGCCACGCTGGCATTAGCTGAATTAACACAAATAACGGCAAGCCAGAACAAAACCCAGTGTAAAGACAAAGTAGCATATTTTTTGTGAAAATATGCTGCCAAATAGAGGGCTTTGCTGCGTTATTTTCAGCATTGTAAGCGGTCATATTTTTCCTAAATTTTGCAAAAGGGAAGATGATATGGATTAATATACCATCTTCTCTAATTATTTGCGATTTAAAGAAAAGAGCTATCTTTCGATAGCTCTTAATTTTTCTAGCCTTTATAACCATTCGGGTTATTTTTTTGCCAATTCCAAGTGTCTTTCATCATTTGCTCTAAGCCACGTTCTGTTTTCCAGCCGAGTTGTTCGAGGGCTTTTTTAGGATTAGAGTAATATGAGTCAATATCACCTGCACGGCGTGCTACTATTTGGTAAGGTACTTTAATGTCATTTGCTTTTTCAAATGCTTTTACCATATCTAACACAGAATAACCGATGCCAGTCCCTAAATTATAGATATGTAATCCAGCTTGGTCTTGGTGTTTATCTAAGGCTTTTAGATGACCTACCGCTAAATCAACAACGTGAATATAATCACGCACACCCGTGCCATCGTGGGTAGAGTAGTCGCCACCAAAAACAGATAATTGTGGTAATTTACCTACCGCAACTTGGCTAATAAATGGCATTAAATTATTTGGGATACCGTTTGGATCTTCACCAATCAAGCCGCTTTCGTGAGCCCCTACTGGGTTGAAGTAACGTAAAATAACCGCACTAAATTGTGGGTTGGCTTTTACAGTATCTTCTAAAACACGTTCAACCATATATTTTGACGTTGCATAAGGGCTAGTTGTTGCGCCCACTTGAAATTCTTCTGTTACAGGAACAATTTCAGGTACACCATATACTGTTGCAGTCGAGCTAAACACAATCGTATTTACGCCTGCTTTAAGCATTTCTTCCACTAAAACAATTGAGCCACCTACGTTGTTTTCATAGTAAAACAAAGGTTTCTGTACGCTTTCCCCCACCGCTTTTAAGCCAGCAAAGTGAATAACGGATTCAATTTTATGATTTGCAAAAATCTTGCGTAAGATATCACGATCTAACACATCACCTTTATAAAAGGTTAAATCTTTGCCTGTAATTTGTTTTACACGCTCTAATGAAATTTCGGAAGCATTATGTAGATTATCTAATACTACAACTTCACGGTTGATATTCAATAATTCTACGATTGTATGAGTGCCAATATAACCTGCACCACCTGTTACTAAAATTGCCATTTTGTATTCCTCTTTAATGTAGAGATTCAATAAATTTATTGATATTTTATCCGATTAATAAGATTCTACTAACATCTGTTGAATTTATAATGCCTTCCCGGCCTCGGGTAGTAATTCGGGAATGCCATTTTTAATTGGGTAAGCGATATTGAGCTTACGATTGATTAACTGGTTGTTCTCTTTATCCCATTCTAATTGTTCATTTGAAATAGGGCAGACAAGGTTGTTAAGTAGTTTTTCGTTCATACTATTTTCCTAGTTTTTGTAGAATTGGGTCTAACAAGCAAGCGGTCGAATTTTCTGAAAATTTTGCAGAAACAGGCACATACCACCAATTTGTTGGTGCAAACTCTTTGCATTTTACCGCATCTTTTTCCGTCATTAATAATGGTGTTTGACTATCGGCTAATTCAAGAAGTTGGGTTTTATCAAAGTCTTGGTGATCGGCAAAACCTTGCGTATGAGTAAGCGGAAGCCCAAGTTTTTCCAACATCGTAAAAAAGCGAGGTGGGTGACCAATACCGGCAATCGCTACGCAAGGCTGGATAAATTCGCTTAACGGCTTACGTTCATTGGTAAGCAGATTAATCGCATCAGATGGCTCAAGCGTCATTAAATGCTCATTAGGCTTTGGCTCTCCGCCGTTACAAATCACCGCATCTACCGATTTCAAACGGCTTGGCAGTTCTCGCAAACCTCCGGCTGGTAATACAAAACTGTTACCAAAACGCCGAACGCCATCCACCACCACCCATTCCATATCTCGCTGTAAGGCATAATGTTGCAAGCCATCATCGGTAATAATGATGTCTAGCTCAAACTGGCTTAGCAGTAATTCAATGCTTTGCTGGCGGTTTGGCGAAATTGCAAGAGGAGCATTGGTTCTCTGAACAATCAAAACAGGTTCATCGCCTACCATTTCAGCTGAGCTTTCGTGAGTAACTAATTGCGGAAAAGTTTTGATTTTGCCGCCATAACCCCGAGAAACCACGCCAACTTTTACGCCACGAGCTTGCAGTTGCTCCACCAACCATACCACCACAGGGGTTTTGCCATTTCCGCCCACAGAAATATTACCCACCACCAACACCGGCACAGGTGAACGGTACGATTGCAAAATATTCCAAGAATATAACCGCTTGCGAACGTTACTAATCAACCAAAACAGAAATGAAAGCGGCGAAAGCAGCCAAGTAATAAGGGATTTTGTTTGCCAGATTTTCATAATTTAAAATAAGGAGTAAAAATAAAGCACATACATCAATATGTGCTTTATTGTGGATTATTCCACCTTCGGCTTATCGCCGTTTTCCACACAACCTTTGCCGATAGTTACCTTTTTCGCATTTAAGGTTGGGAGATCGTACATTGTATCAAGCAACAAGTTTTCTACGATTGAACGTAAACCGCGAGCCCCTGTTTTACGGGCAATGGCTTTGCCTGCAATGGCGATTAATGCTTCTTTGGTGAAGTGTAATTCTACGCCTTCCATTTCGAATAAGGCTTGGTATTGCTTGATAATTGCATTTTTAGGCTCGGTTAAGATCTGAATTAAGGCTTCTTCGTCTAACTCTTGTAGTGGCGTAACTACAGGTAAACGACCGATTAACTCAGGAATTAAGCCGAATTTAACCAAATCTTCAGGCTCAACTTGTTTGAATAATTCTGTTAAATCTTGGCGATCTTTATCTTTTCTCAATGCCGCACCAAAGCCAATACCGCCCTGCGTATTTGTGCGAGATTCTACAATTTTATCTAAACCTGCAAACGCCCCACCGCAAATAAAGAGGATTTTTGAGGTATCCACCGGAATGGTTTCCCCTTTCGGATGCTTACGCCCACCTTGTGGATTGATATTCGCCACCGTGCCTTCAAGCAGTTTTAGTAAGGCTTGTTGTACGCCCTCGCCTGACACATCACGGGTAATGGAGGCACTTTCCGATTTACGGGTGATTTTGTCGATTTCATCAATAAAGACAATGCCACGTTCCGCTTGTTCTGCTTCAAAATCGCATTTCATCAATAATTTTTGAATAACGTTTTCCACGTCTTCACCCACATAACCGGCTTGGGTAAGAGTAGTCGCATCAGCCACTGCAAACGGCACGTTTAAACGGCGAGCCAGGGTTTCGGCAAGTAAAGTTTTACCGCTACCAGTAGGACCAATTAACAGGATATTACTTTTACCTAGCTCAACACCATTGGTTGCTTCATGATTTGATAATGCACTTCTTAAACGTTTATAGTGATTGTAAACTGCTACAGAAAGCACTTTTTTAGCGTGTTCTTGCCCGATAACATAATCATCTAAATGTTCGTGTAATTCGTGTGGTGTTGGCACATTGGTAAAAAAGCTTGCATCATCATCTTGATTTTCATCAATTAACGGCTCTTCTTCACCGTGCAATAGGGCGTACGATTCCTCGATACATTCGTTACAAATATAGCCTTCAGTGCCTTCTACTAATTGATCGACCTCAGTGCGTTTTTTACCGCAAAAACTACAGTGTGGTTCTTTTTCAAACGCCATTATGCCACCTCGCTACGAGAGGTTAAAACTTTGTCAATTAAGCCATATTCAGCTGCCTCTTCCGCAGACATAAAATTATCACGTTCAGTATCAGCTAACACTTTTTCGTAATCTTGTCCGCTATGTTCTGCCATACGGCGAGTTAGCGTTGCCTTTAAGCGTAAAATTTCTTCAGCTTGAATTTGAATATCGGTTGCTTGACCTCTCGCACCACCTAAAGGTTGATGGATCATAATGCGAGCGTGTGGCAGGGCAAAACGCTTACCTTTCGCACCTGCTGAGAGTAAAAATGCTCCCATTGAAGCTGCCTGCCCTGTGCAAAGGGTTGCCACATCAGGCTTAATAAAGTTCATCGTATCGTAAATCGCTAAGCCTGCCGTTACCACACCACCTGGCGAATTAATATATAAATAGATATCTTTTTCAGGATCTTCCGCTTCTAAAAAGAGCAGTTGTGCCACAATTAAATTTGCCATTTGGTCTTCAACTTGACCATTTAAAAAAATAATACGCTCTTTTAATAAGCGTGAATAAATGTCGTAAGAACGTTCGCCTTTTGAGGTCTGTTCTACCACCATTGGGACTAATGCCATTATTATTTCCTCTATCGTAATACGAAAATCACTCTATTCTAGCAAATTTTCAGAAAATCATTAACAACAAGCGGACAGATTGTTAAAATCTTTTGCAAATTTATTGAGGATACTATGACATTAGCAGAGATTTACCAAAAATTTGAAGATTGCAAATCGTGGGAAGAAAGATACCGCTTGTTAATTCAATTCAGCCGCCAACTCCCGAAACCGAGTGAGGTAGAACTCGTAACCTTGCCCGAAATTGAAGGTTGCGAAAGCCGATTGTGGTTTCAGTTCCAACTTGATCCGAGAAAGGTACAAGCTTACAGTGATGCCCGATTAATGCAGGGGATTTTATTTATTGTCGTGACCGCACTCACTGAGAAATCCATGGAAGAATTGAAAAGTTTCGATTTAAAAGCGATGTTCGATGAATTGAAAATCTCGCCGAATTTGACGAGTACCCGCCTGAATGGACTGGGGCAGCTCCAAAAATGGATTACAGTGTGATAAATGAAAAAAGCCTCTGATTTCTCAGAGGCTTCAATTTGTTGGCGGAACGGACGGGACTCGAACCCGCGACCCCCTGCGTGACAGGCAGGTATTCTAACCAGCTGAACTACCGCTCCGTACTGGTGCGTGAATAATAGTGCTTTCACCTAAATTTAGCAAATGTTTTTTGCTAAAAAATAATCAAATGATTGCAAAATAAACACTTAACCTTTGCTTGCTTTCACAAAAAGCAGCGGCGGGCGATGTTGCAGATCTTTAAATTCATTGTGCCATTCGGGTTGTTCGGCAAACATCGGCTCTTCCATTTGCTCGATCTGAAATCCACCTTGAATCAGGTTATTCACAATGGTTGCCATTGTGCGGTGATAGGTTTTAAATGGCTGTTGAAACCAACTGCGGTCTCGCTCGCCCTCGTCCCGATAATAATTGAGGCGATAAGCTACCTGCTGTTTTGCTTCGTTTTTTTCCCAACGGTAGCCCTCTTTGTAACAAGTCACAATCGGGTGCTCTTGCGAGAAAATCAGCATGCCGAAAGTGGTCATTTTTGCGGAAATTTTTGCAAGTAGGTCGGGGAAATTTTCAATATAGTGAAAGGCAAAGGAACTTGTAACCAGATCAAAATCATTTTCTGCGATCTCATTTAAACGCTCCATCGGCAAGCAATAGAGGGAAAAATCCTGCCCTTTTTGCCAACGAGCGGAAAGATCCGTTTCCGCTTGTTGTAGCATTAATTCTGAAAGATCCAACCCGACCACTTTTTCCGTCCCCAGTTCCAAATAGCGAGCTAAATGCACGCCGGTACCGCAGCCGAGATCCAGCACTTTTTTGCCTTTTAAATCGGGCAGAAGAGAGAACATTGTCGGCTTTTCCACCACTTCATTCATACTGATTGGATTTTGGCGAAGCTGCTGGTAACGCTCGAAAAAAATCGGGGTGTCGTAAATGCTTTTTTTCATTTTTCCTTACCCTTCCAACCAGGTTTTTAATTGAGGTAACGCTAATAATCGGCGTTGGTAAGCCAGTGGTTTTTCGCTGAAATAAGCGTGCAAGCCGTAGGTTTCAATGCGTAATGCGATGGGTACGAAAAAGGCATCAACGGCGGTGAATTGCTCGCCGCCTAAAAAGTTGCCGGCAAAACGGTTCAACCCTTCTTGCCAAAGTTGATCAATTCGACTTAATTCATTGGCTAATTTGGCAGGAATCTCGGTTAATGTGATGCGTTCAAGCGGTCGAAAATCGCAAATTTCTCGCAAAACGTTAAAACCTGAGTGCATTTCCGCACACGCACTTCGGCTCCACGCTCGTGCAATTTTATCGTCCGCCCAAACTTGTGGGTAGATTTCTGCCACATATTCGGTAATGGCTAGGCTATCCCAAACCGTGTGACCGTTATCCACCAAAACAGGGATTTTAGCGGTGGGAGAAAATTGCTGAAATGCTTGACGTTGAGCGTTTAAATCAGACTGATAGCGGACGATTTTGGGCTCAAAGGGAATATTCAACGTTTTGAGCAGAATCCAAACTCTGAGCGACCACGATGATTTCGGTGGATTGAAATAGAGTTGTAGCATAGGTTTTCCTTGATGATATTGCCCCTACCCTTTGCGAAGCAAGGTACTTCCCCCTCTGAGGGAAGTACCGCCAACGGCGGAGTAGGGGGAATTAATAACTAATCGTTATATTGCGACAATTTCACCAAGGTTTCAAATGCTTTTCCGCTGGCGAGGGTTTCTTTCACTCTCTGCACGTTGGCTTTTAAATCGTTTTCGCCGAAGGTTTTCATCAATAACGCCACATTTACCGCCACCGCATCAATGTGAGCCGGTTCGCCTTTGCCTTGCAAGATAGCGGTCACTTTTTTCGCATTTTCTGCAGGTTCGCCGCCTTTGAGGGTTTCTAAAGAGTGACGTTGAACTCCGAAATCTTCAGGGGTCAGCGTGTAATCTTTAATCTGCCCTTGTTTGATTTCTGCCACTTGCGTTTCGCCGTGTACCGCCACCTCATCTAAGCCTGCACCGTGAACCACAATGGTATGTTCGCAACCTAAAGTTTTCACCGTTTCGGCATAAACTTTCACCAGTTCCGGCGAATAAACGCCGAGTAGTTGTCGTTTGGCGTGAGCCGGGTTTACCAACGGCCCTAAAATATTGAACAGGGTGCGAGTTTTCAACGCTTGGCGAACCGGAGCCGCATATTTAAAACCGCCGTGGTAGGTTGGGGCGAATAAGAAGCAGATGCCGGTTTCATCAAGGGCGAGGCGTGAGGTTTCAGGCCTTACGCCCACATTAATGCCCAAATGGGTGAGCACATCGCTTGAGCCGGTTTTGCTCGATACACTGCGGTTGCCATGTTTGGCAATGCGGTAGCCCATTGTCGCCGCTACCAAGGCTGAGGTGGTGGAAATATTGATGGTGTTATGCCCATCGCCCCCCGTGCCGACAATATCCGCAAAGGCGTAATCCGGCGTTGGGAATGGGGCGGCATTTTCTAACGCTGCGGTAGCAGCCCCTGCGATTTCTTCCACCGTTTCGCCCCGTAATTTCAAGGCGATAAGCGCGGCGGCGAGCTGTTCGTTTGAGATATTGTCTTTCACCACTTCACTGAAAAAAGCGTGGGATTCCGCTCGGGTTAAGGCTTGGTTGGCGAATAATTTATCGAGTAATTTTTGCATAATATTTTCCTTAAAAATTATTCACAATCCGTATGACGGATTGTTCACCCTGTTGGGGCTGTTGGCAAAGCCAACGTTCAAAAAGCAATGCTTTTTGTGACCGCTTGAGGCATCACAGATTAGCGGTGCACCTGATATTCCAAATCAGTTGCCTCATTGCCTGTCATTCCACGGAAGCCCCAGCAATGTTCGGGTTGCTCTTTAATGGTGATTTCTACGTCCATTGGCACAATGCCGACTTTGGATTGCAAGGCACTGAATAAGCCTTTAATCAGCCGTTTTTTGATCTGCTCACTACGCCCTTGCATCAAGTTAATTTCAATCACAATAAAATCTTGGCTGCGGTTAATCGGCGGATAAAAATTCTCCGCTTCTAACAATTCAAAGCGTAATGCGTGGCGTTGTTTTGGCACGCCAAGGCTCATTTCCATACAGTCAAAAATGACTTCGGCGATTTTTGCTCGGCGGTCGGCTAAGGCCTGTTTTAGCCCATAGACACTAATCATTTCTGCCTCCAAGTAACCATTCCACCGACTGTTTCAATAATTTTGTGCCTTGCACGGTGAGAATGGATTCCGGGTGGAACTGAAAGCCGCAAATCGGTAGTGTTTTGTGGCGGATTGCCATCACAATATGCTCAAATTTGGCGTTCACTTCAAATTCTTCGGGCAATTCATCGCCCATTAACGAGTGATAACGAGCCACTGGCATCGGGTTGTTGATGCCGGCAAACATCGCTTGGTTGTCGTGCTCAATGCGAGAAACCTTGCCGTGTAACACCGTGCCGGTGTGAACCACTTTACCGCCGAAAGCTTTGATCAAGGCTTGATGTCCGAGACAAATTCCAATCATTGGCACTTTATCTTTCAAACGGCGAATGATTTCCAGCAAATTACCCGCCTCAGCCGGATTTCCTGGGCCAGGGGAGAGTGCCACCAAGCAATTTTCGGTATTTTGGGCTTTGGCGAGGAAATCCTCAAGCGGATAGTCGTTGCGGAAAATCGTCACCTGATGCCCAAGCTCACGGAATTGATCGACCAAGTTGTAAGTAAAAGAGTCGAAATTATCAATAAAAAGAATATTTGCCATAGTGTGTTACCCCAAATTTACTTGCCCAATCGCCTTCAACACCGCTTTTGCCTTGTGGCGGGTTTCATCTGCTTCTGCTTGCGGATCGGAATCCAACACCTCGCCGCAGCCTGCTTGCACATAGGCAATGCCGTTCTGCACGAAGGCGGAGCGAATCACGATACAGGTGTCTAAATTGCCGTCTGAAGTCAAATAGCCCACCGCACCGCCATAGCTATGGCGTTTTTGCTGTTCCACTTGGTAGATAAGCTGCATCGCCTTGATTTTCGGGGCTCCGGTTAATGTTCCCATATTCATACAGGCTTGGTAGGCGTGAAGAGCATCTAAGTCAAAGCGAAGTGTGCCGATCACACGGGAAACGAGGTGCATAATCTGCGAATAGCGGTCAATTTGCATTAAATCTACCACACGGCGAGTGCCGGATTCGCTCACTCGAGCCACATCATTTCGAGCCAAGTCCACCAACATTAAATGCTCGGCAAGCTCTTTTTGATCGAGGCGTAATTCCAGCTCCAAACGGCTGTCTAGCTCAGGATCGATATGGCCTTGCTCGTCAAATCCACGAGGGCGAGAGCCAGCAATCGGGTAAATTTCGAGCTGGCGGTTATACTCGGAATATTTCAACGCACTTTCCGGAGAAGCCCCAAACAGGGTGAAATTCTCCCCCTGCATAAAAAACATATACGGACTTGGGTTGTTGATTTTCAGTTGGCGATAGCTTGCCAAGGTGTTCGGGCAAGGCAGGCTGAAACGGCGAGATGGCACAATTTGGAACACATCACCAATATTAATATGGTGTTTCAGCTTGCGGATAATGTCTTTAAATGCTTCATCTTCAATATTCGCTTTCGCCTCACCGCTTGCGGCTTGAATGTTGAGTGAAAGCTCCGTTTCGTTCAGATTTGCTAATTTTTGGGAAAATTCCACCGCTTGTTGGGCGAGATTTTCCTGCTCGCTCGGGTTAAAACAGAAGCTGTTGAGAACAGCGGTTTCGGTTTGGTGATCGATAGTGAGCAGCTGCTCGGCTAAATAGAAACTATAATCTGGGCAGCTCAAACCGTCATCTTGCAGGCTGATGTTCTCCATTGGAATGAAATTCGCCACCAAATCGTAGCTGAATAAGCCTCCCAAATAGACCGGCGATGGGCTTTCGGCAAAAAGGCGGCTCACGCTGCGTAAACCGTCAAAAATGGTGGTGGCTTTCAGCTTGCTGTCTTCGTCTAAATGGTTGCTGATAGTTGGGAAAACCGCTTGCAAGCGGTTATTTTCGCTTAATAATTTGCAAATCGGAGCAGGGTTTAATTTGCCGAGGGCTTGTTCGATTAAAGGCAACACTGCTTTGCCGTTTTCGGTGAGAGCGTGGAAAGTGACGGTTTGATCTTCACAAAAAATATGCACCGCCGATTTAGCGAACAGTAAACTTTTCAGGCTATTTTTGCTTTGGATTTCGGCGGAGTCTAATAACAGCGTATGCGGACGCTCACCGCACAAGGCGTAACAAACCGCCGTGGTATCTGCAAAATAAGGCAGCTGAGTTTGAGTGATTTGTAATTGAGGCATAGCAGGTTCCCGAATTAAAAATGTTTTGCACTATTAAACTAGTACATTAAAGAGAAGTCAAGCGGTTATTTCAGATATTTATTCGTGATTAAAAGATATTCGTGTATAATTGCCGCACTTTTTGAGTGCAGCCTAAGGCTTGAGGTAAGATGACGCAATTTTTCTATATTCACCCCGATAATCCGCAACCACGCTTGATCAATCAAGCGGTGGAAATTATTAAAAACGGGGGCGTAATCGTTTATCCGACCGATTCAGGTTATGCCTTAGGTTGTGCCATTGGCGATAAGCACGCAATGGACAGAATTGTCGCCATTCGTAAATTGCCGGAAAATCACAATTTTACCTTAGTGTGCAGTGATTTGTCTGAGCTTTCAACCTATGCGTCGGTGACCAATCAATCTTACCGCTTAATCAAAAATAATACGCCAAATCCTTACACTTTTATTCTGCCGGCAACCAAAGAATTGCCTCGCCGTTTAATGACGAAGCGTAAAACTATCGGCATTCGTGTGCCGAATAATGCGATTGCATTGGCATTAATTTCCGCCCTTGGTGAACCGATTTTGTCTTGCTCGCTGATGCTGCCGGATACCGAAATGACCGAATCCGATCCTGATGAAATCCGAGAGCATTTGGAACATCGGGTGGATTTGATTATCCACGGCGGCTATTTAGGGCAACAGCCAACCACGGTGGTGGATTTAAGTGAAGACTCGCCAACCGTTATTCGAGAAGGCTCGGGTGACCCAACGCCGTTTAATTAATTTTGTATGGACGCATCAGCGTCCGCATATTCAGACGCTTGTGAAAGCGACAAAAGGAACTTTATGACAACTTTTCAAAAGAAACCAACCCACAACGCTCGCTCGGACAAACGTGGCGATAGCCGTCCTTCTTTCAAAAAAGAAGATCAAAAATCAGAACGTAAATTCGGCAAAAGCACGGAAAAACCGCAGCGACCAACCTCGAAACCTTTAGCCGCCAAAGTTGCAAAAAAAGTCGTAAAAACGACCGCTAGTGACGCTGCAAAAGGGGCGGAAAACCAAGAGAAAAAAGTCAAAGTGGTGGGTGAAAAACTACAAAAAATCTTGGCTCGTGCAGGGCAAGGTTCTCGCCGTGAATTAGAAGAGATCATTGCCGCAGGGCGTGTGAGCGTAGACGGCAAAATTGCTACCTTGGGTGACCGTGTACAAGTGAGTTCTTCCACCAAAATTCGTATTGACGGACATTTGATCAACTTAATTTCTACCCAGAAAGAGATCTGTCGTGTGTTGATGTATTACAAACCGGAAGGCGAACTTTGCACTCGTTCAGACCCTGAGGGCAGAGCAACTGTATTTGACCGCTTGCCTCGCTTAACCGGTTCACGCTGGATTGCGGTGGGGCGTTTGGATATCAACACCTCAGGCTTATTGCTGTTCACGACAGACGGCGAGCTGGCAAACCGCTTAATGCACCCGAGCCGTGAGGTGGAGCGTGAATATTCGGTGCGTGTGTTCGGCAATATTGATGATGCAATGTTGCAACGCTTACGCAAAGGTGTGCAGCTGGAAGACGGCCCGGCAAACTTCAAGCAAATTAAAGTCGTGGGCGGAACAGGCTTAAACCAATGGTTTGATGTGACCTTAACTGAAGGGCGTAACCGTGAAGTTCGCCGTTTGTGGGAATCACAAGGGGTGGAAGTAAGTCGCTTAATTCGCATTCGCTACGGCAATATCAAGCTTGATAAAGGCTTGCCTCGTGGCGGTTGGGAAGAGATGGGCTTGGAGCAGGTAAACTACTTGCGTGAGTTGGTCGGCTTACCAGCAGAAACGGAAACCAAAGTGGACGTTACGGCAAACCGACGCCGAACAAACATTCGCCAGATCAGAAAAGCGGTAAAACAACATCAAAAATATCGTGGTTAGTTGAATGATATAGCTGATTCTAGTGTGAGTCGGCTATTTTTTATTTTAATAAAATTTAAAGACAAACATAAAGGCTTGATTTATGATTGCGCTTTCTTATATTGAAATTGGAGTAAAAGGATGTCTTGGGATATTGTCGCAACATTAGCAGTAACTTTTATTGCGGTATTTTTATTTGCAACAGAAAAAATTCGAATGGATGCGGTAGCTATTTTAGTTTTATCGTCTTTGGTTTTATTAGGACAAATTGATACTAAATCCGCATTAAGCGGATTCTCTAATTCCGCAACAGTTACTGTTACTGCAATGTTTGTGTTAGCTGCAGGTTTACAGAATAGTGGAGCGTTAGATAGCATAGGTGGTTTGCTGGCAAAGGTGAAAACGCCTTGGTTATTTATTTTGGTATTATGTGGCGTAAATGCTGTCATTTCTCCTTTTGTGAATAATACAGCAGTTGTTGCGGTATTAATTCCAATTGTGATTGCTGCTGCTCAGAATATTAATTTAGCGCCTTCTAAGGCATTAATTCCTCTCTCATTTTCATCTCAAATGGCTGGGGTCTGTACTCTTATTGGTACATCTACTAACTTATTAGTTAATGCAATTGCTCAACAACAAGGACATCCTGGGTTTAGTATGTTTGAGTTTGCACCCCTGGGAATCATTTTCTTATTAGTAGGGGGGGCTTATCTATTAATTACAAGTCGTTTCCTATTACCAGAATCTCGATTACAACTAGAAGATGGAGAGGGTTTTGGTAAGTATGTATCTGAGCTTAAGGTAAACAAAGATTCTGTATTAATTGGAAAAACAGTATCTGATTCAGGCTTAATGGACGAATTTAATCTATTTACTATTGCGGTATTGCGCGATGGCGAGCGTTTATCCACACCAAGTCATCAAGTACTGCAAAAACACGATATTTTATTATTACGTGGTGAATCGGAAAATTTAGCGAGTGCACGTGAAAAATATGGTCTACATCATGTTGTGTATGGCAGGCGTGATCTTGATGAAGAAAGTTTTGATGATTTAGTTTTAACAGAAGTAATGATTTCACCAACTTCTCGCTGGGTAGGAGGTACCATCCCTATCTTGCAACAACGCTGGAATAAAAATGCAACGGTATTGGGTATGCAGCGCCGTAGTAGAGTAATTCGTGAGCGTTTGCGTGGGATAAGGTTTAAAATGGGAGATATTCTATTAGTTACCTTACCTCGTGAAGATATGGTGAGTTTGCGTAAAAATAAAGATTTTATCGTTTTGTCTTCCGAATTAGTCAAAACAGAGAGATCATGGCGTGCAAAATTTGCTCTAGTAGTTATGGCTGCTGTAGTAGCTACTGCCGCATTGGATATTGTTCCTATCTCAATTAGTTCTTTAGTTGGTGCGGTGGCAATGTGTATTGCTGGATGTTTAACGGCTGATGAGGCTTACCAATCAATAGACTGGAAAATTATTCTTGTATTAGCCGGTTTATTACCATTAGGTGAAGCAATGGCAAATAGTGGAGCTGCTCAATTTATTGTAGATAATACACTTGGAAAAGTTGGTGCATTTGGTCCATTGGTTGTTCTAGCAGTACTTTACTTACTTACATCAACCTTAACAGAGTTTATGAGTAATGCTGGTACTGCTGTGTTATTAACGCCTATTGCTATTTCAACAGCCAAAATGCTTGGGGTAGATGCTTCGCCATTTATTATTGCGGTAATGTTTGCTGCAGCAACGAGTTTTATGACACCTGTCGGTTATCAGACTAATACGATGGTTTATGGTGCGGGTGGTTATAAATTTACTGATTTTATTAAAATCGGATTGCCATTGAATTTAATCTATTGGGGTCTAGCTGTGCTGTTAATTCCAATTTTCTTCCCATTTTATCCATAATAAATAGACGAAGTTTATAAAAAGGCAGGTTAAGAGTAAAAAAGACTAACTATTTTGTTTATTATTCTTTTCTGCCTCATATTTCCATAAGAAAGTAAAAGGTTTACAGAACTATAATTCTGTAAACCTTGCTAATGTTAAATGAATTTCTTTGTTAGGATATTACCATTGATACCCCATGCCAATACTTCCGCCGAAGTCACCTCGGGTATTGCTATTACCGGTTAATTTATAAATAACCTTTCCATTATCCGAGATTCGAGAATAGCCTACCGCGATTGCAGCTTCATTACGATATGTACCTCCTGAAGCGGCAAGCATACTTTTGCCTGGTAAATATGCTTGAGGTAAGCCAGCTGTTGCAGTAGCTCCTGCAATACCTGCACGTAAACGTTTATCTACTTTATTAACTTTAGAATCGATATTGTTGATCTTATTGTTAATATTTTGCTCAGATGCTTTTAATTGCCCGAAATTAACTGCATCAGTATCATTTGTACCTTTAGCCACATTAGTAATTTTCTTGTTAGCTGCATTAATGCCTGATTTAGTAACACTTGGACCACCATTAATAGTTAATCCATTTGTTGTGATTTCAGTATCGCCTGCTTTAACAGTATCTGCGGCCACAGTTGTTGCTGTTACAGAATTCACCTTAACATCTTTAGCTAGCTTTACATTTAGTGTGCCATTACCATCTGAAACAACGCCGATATTATTATCTGTTAGCGCCGATTCGTCAGATATTCCACCTTTTACTGTTACTGTAGAACCTAACTTACGAGTAGAAGCAGTTCCTGTATCGCCGGCAAATGTTAATGGGCTCGTTACAGCATCATTTAGTGCAGTAATTGCATCACCTACATTGTTAACAGTCTTATTTGCCTCACTGGCAGGAGCACCATTAACAACAGTATAGCTTGGAGCTGAAACAGTACCATTAGTATTAACGGTTGATCCGCCACCTAATGCATTAGCTATAGAATTTGCAGTGCTATAGAGTTGGCTACCATTCACAGCATCAGCAGAAACAGGTGAAATATCACCATCAGCAACACTAGTTACTTTTAAACTACCTGCATCTACGCCTGTTGTCGTGATACTTGGTCCATTCTCAATAGTTAAACCATTAGTATTTACTTTGGTTTTACCTGTAGTAACAGAACCATCGTCACCTAAATTAACATCTTTAGCTAGTTTAACAATTAATGTATCATCACCATTTGCAACAACACCGATATTGTTATCAGTTAATGTTGTTGTATCAGCACCACCTTTAATATTTAATGTGTCGCCCAACTTACGAGTAAGCTTTGTACCTGTATCATCTGCAAAACTAAGTCCGCCATTTTTTAGATCAGTTACTTCAGTACTTAAATTATCAATTTCAGTATAAGCTGCATAAAGTTGTGAACCATTAATTGCATCAGTTGAGGTTCCGGATATACGGCCTGCAGCAACATTCGTTAATGTTCGTTCATTACCCTCAGAACCAATGCTTACAGTTGAAGTTGGGGTCGTTCCAGCGAATGTGTATGTATTGCCATTTAATTGAGCACTTTCTGTTGCAACTGCTTTTGCGGTAACAGAATTTGTACCTAAAGCAACGGAACCAATATGTGTTGCTGAAGCATTTTGTCCGAGAGCTACAGCACCAGTTGTAGTTGCTTGTGAGCTAACGCCTAATGCAACAGAAGCAGCGCCAACAGCATTTGCGTTATTACCTAAAGCAGTTGCGGAGCTGCCTGTAGCGTTAGCATTTCTCCCCACAGCGGTTGACCACATTCCATCTGCATTAGCAGAATTACCTAAAGCGGTTGACTGTGTACCCCCAGCGTTTGCGTTATAACCTGCAGCAAGAGAGCCAGCGCCGGTTGAAGTTGCTTCATAACCTACAGCGGTTGAATTTTCACCGGTAGCTTCAGATTTAGCACCTAATGCAGTTGCACGAGCAGTTGTTGCTGTTGAAGCAGTACCAATAGCTGTTGAGGTATCACCATTTGCATTAGCTGCAGAACCAACTGCTAAGGCATTTGTGGCATTTGCATTTGCATTATAACCTACAGAGGTTGCATTCATGCCATCAGCTGTTGCACGAGGTCCCACAGCAGTGGTACGTTCACCATTTGCTTTAGCCTCTGAACCTAAAGCGGTTGCAAGATTACCATTTGAACTGGTTGCAACCCCAATAGCCATAGAGTTAACTCCGCTAGAGCCTGTATTGTCATAGTTGTAACGTTGGATACCATCATCAGAAATACTCACATAATGCACTGCAAATTTACTAATTACTTCATTAAGCTGACCTACATTGACTGCATCAGTATCCTCTTCACCAGCGGCAACATTAATAATCTTGTTTCCGCCATTATCTAAACCGTCTTTAGTTAAACTTACTGTGTTTCCTGCTGCACCATTAGAGATAGTTACACCTGTTGTGTTTAAAACAGTATCACCTGTAGTTAATGAACCGTTTGCACCTAAGTTAACTTTTTCTGCTAATTTAATAGTTAAAGTATCAGTACCATCAGTTTCAACACCGATATTTCCATCAGTTAATGTATCTGTTGCACCGCCTTTAATATTTAGTGTTGAGCCTAAACGACGAGTAACACTAGTGCCTGTATCACCAGCAAAGGTTAATGGGCTAATAACAGCAGTATTTAATGCACTTAGTGCTGCAGAAATATTAGTGTATGTTCCTTGATTGCCGTTTTCATCAGTAGCTGGGCTTCCATTTACTAAAGTATAAGTTGGAGCAGTAATATTACCATCAGTATTAACCGTTGCTCCACCACCTAAAATAGTTGCAGTAGAATTGGCTACATTACCTAATGCTTTTTGAGTTAAGTATAGTTGTGAACCATTAATAGCATCTGTAGAAGTGTCTGAAATGCGACCAGCAGCTAAATTAGTAAGCGTTCTTTCTTTACTTTCTGCACCAATACTAACGGTGGCAATTGGTTCTTTACCTGCAAATCCACTATAAGTAATTCCATTTACCGTTGCATCTGTTGTTGATACAGCCTCTGCCGTAACGGAATTACTACCCAACGCTACAGCATCAGCATTTCCTGCTGTTGCATTACGACCAATCACCGTTGAGTTTGTTGCAGTTGCAGCAGCTCCAATAACTGTTGAGTAAAAGCCTGTTGCATTTGCTGAATCACCGATTGCAATAGTGCGCTGGTTTGTTGCTTTAGAGCTTAAACCAAGAGCAATTGAAGCAGCGCCTGAAGCTGTTGCACGGTTACCTAAAGCCGTTGCAGAGCCACCGCTTGCGTTAGCTTCACGACCAAAAGCAGAATCATAGTCTTTACCTGCATTTGAATTTGTACCAACAGCTGTTGTTAAAAGAGCAGTAGCATTTGCGTAGTAGCCTAATGCAGTTGAACCATGCCCAGATGTTCTTGCTTCATAACCAACCGCTGTTGAGTTATCACCGCTTGCTTTAGATTTTGAACCTAACGCAGTTGAGTGAATCGCAGAAGCATTTGATTCAGCACCATAGGCAGAGCTCGTTATACCAGTTGCATATGCGTGACTACCTATAGCAGTAGCCCCCCCTACATCTGTAGTTGTTGCTGTTGCTGAGCTCTTATAATTATTAATGCCATTTGCAAGAGCCGAATTACCTATCGCAATATTGTTACTACTGGTTACGTTAGTAGTAGGCCCTGCTACTTTCGCATTAGCATAAGTACCAATCGCAATATTATGGTCACCACTTGTGCCATCACCTGCCGCATTACCTATAGAAATAGTATTATTACCAGTTAAGTTAGAACCAGCAGAATAACCTAATCCGATGTTATATGAGGTATCTGTATGGTTTGCACCTGCTTTGTTACCAATAAATACTTCACGAAAACCTGTGGCATTAGACTCATAACCAACCGCAACAGATAAATTACTTGCTGTTGAATTTGCCCCTAAAGCGGTTGACGCATATGTAGCACTAGCAAGTCCTCCTAAAGCAGTTGAAGCATCTGCAGTTGCAGTTGCATTATAGCCGATAGCAGTAGAGTACTTACCTGCATTACTAATATTGTCAATAGTTTCTCCTGAAACAGGATCAGTCACAGTAGTAATCGTTGACTTCACGTTAGAGCCTGTGCCAATAGCAACTGCTGTTAACTTATCAATTGATTCAGCCGTTTGCGTATTGTCAGGAACCATTCCCCCATTAAAGGTATAAGCTACCTCCGCTGCATTTGCAAAAGATGCTGACAGCACAAGGCTTACTGCACTTAATTTAAATGCCTTAGAAGTTAAAGATGTTTTTGCTATTTTCGAGCCTGATTTACTTGAACTTCTCGATAATTCAGAAACCACAGTCCAAGTACGCTTAGCGTGATTCCAAACTATTCGATAAATTTTATTCATAAATTACTCCTTAGATTTGTTTATTAGAAATTTAATGCGAAAGATTGCACTTGCTTTAATGTTCTAATAAGTAGTAGAGAATTATAGTGGTAATACCACTGACGAGTAGTGCTAACTTTGTAAGTTTACGTAATTTTTTGTCAGTTTTTGTAGATGGTAGATTTTGTTGTAGATGTTATGCTTATTTTGATTTTTTGCTTTGTATGATCTAGAATTTAAAACGTATATTTCACTTTATTTGGAGGAGAAATGGGCGACTTATCTATTTTAGATAAAATAAGGAAAGAAATTTTTAGTGGTTGGACTACTTTTGAGGCTATTTGGCTATTAATTTTTCTTGTTATTCAAATAGGAATCTTTGTCTATCAACCCGATACTTGGCTTGCTACCATCGCCGCTATCAATGGTATTCTATGTGTAGTGTTTGTAGGGAAGGGGAAGATCAGTAACTACTTCTTTGGCTTAATTTCTGTGTCGCTTTATGCCTATATTTCTTATACCTTCAAACTTTATGGTGAAATGATGTTAAACCTCTTGGTTTATGTTCCTGTGCAATTTATCGGTTTTTACTTTTGGCGCAAGAATATGAGCAGCCAAAATACGGTGAATAAATCAGGTGCAAAGGAGGTAATTGCAAAGGCTTTAACGGCTAAACAGTGGGTAATTGTTGTTATCTCAACTATTGTTGGGACTTACCTCTATATTCAATTGCTAAAATATCTAGGTAGTGCATTAGCGGTATTAGATGGTGCGACAGTTGTGATTTCAATTGTGGCACAAATCCTAATGGTGCTGCGTTACCGAGAACAATGGGCGTTATGGATTATCGTTAATATTATGACGATCTCACTTTGGGCGGCAATGTATTTCAAAAATGGAGAAACTAGCTTGCCATTATTAGTGATGTATGTGATGTATCTCTGCAACTCAATTTACGGCTATTACAACTGGATTAAACTTCATAGAAATCATAGGCAAGAAATTAGATAATTAAATAAATGCAAGCGGTTATTTTTTGGTAAAAAATTACGAAACAATGACCGCTTGTTACGTTATTTCAAGCGTGATTTTCTAAGTGGCGGAAATTGGCAAAAAATAGCGGAATTTTGACCACTTGTGGTTCGGCATCTGCTTTGTAATCACCTTTACAAGCGGTAAGATTTGGTTATTTTTTTGCAAATCTCCTTTCGCATTTAACAGAGCTTCAATTTTCCCAAAAGCCGCCGGATTGGCATATTCTTTGATGTTAGGATCGTAAAATAAGGGCTTGGCGTTGTCATTGTGTTCCTTAAGCATCTTTATCAGAATTCTTGAATAGCAGAATCATAATATGAAAAAGGCACACAACCAGAAGTTGTATGCCTTTATTTTTTAGCTTTGTTTATTATTTTGCTTGTTCTCTGGCAACCGCTCGGTAGCCGATATCACGGCGGTAGAATCTGCCTGTCCATTGGATTTGTTCAGCCAGTTTTAATGCCTGTTGTTGGGCTTCAAATACTGAGTTGCCGAGAGCGGTGGCACAAAGCACACGTCCGCCGTTGGTGACTAATTTGCCCTCTTTTTGCTCCACACCAGCTAAGAATACTTTTTGATTTGGGGTAGCGGCTGGAATACCGGTGATTTCATCGTCTTTGCGGTAATCGCCTGGGTAGCCTTCAGCGGCAAGCACAATGCCTAGCGCGGCTTGTTCGCACCATTTGGATTGAATGGTGTCTAGCTCGCCATCGCACGCTTTTAAGCAGAGTTCGACTAAATCGGACTCCAAACGCATCATAATCGGTTGGGTTTCAGGGTCGCCAAAGCGGCAGTTAAATTCGATCACTTTCGGCTGACCGTTTGGCATAATCATCAAACCTGCGTATAAAAAGCCGGTGTATGGATTATTTTCTGCCGCCATTCCACGCACGGTTGGGTAGATAATTTCTTCCATTACACGGTTGTGGAGCGCTTGGGTCACAACCGGAGCCGGTGAGTAAGCCCCCATTCCGCCAGTGTTCAAGCCTTTATCGCCCTCGCCCACACGTTTGTGGTCTTGTGAGGTTGCCATCGGCTCCACGTTTTTGCCGTCCACCATCACGATAAAGCTCGCTTCTTCGCCATCTAAAAACTCTTCGATCACCACACGGCTGCCGGCGTCACCAAATGCATTGCCTGAAAGCATATCACGTACGGCATCTTCCGCTTCTTGCAGCGTCATTGCCACAATCACGCCTTTTCCTGCGGCTAAACCGTCCGCTTTAATCACAATCGGAGCACCTTTTTCTTTTAGGTAGGTAAGTGCCGGTTCAACTTCGGTGAAGTTTTGGTATTCTGCGGTTGGGATATTATGGCGAGCCAAGAAATCTTTGGTAAAGGCTTTCGAGCCTTCTAACTGAGCCGCTGCTTGGGTTGGGCCGAAAATTTTCAAGCCGTTGGCTCGGAAAGCATCTACTACGCCAGCCACAAGCGGGGCTTCCGGCCCGACAATGGTTAAACCTACGTTGTTCTCTTTTGCAAACGCAACTAACGCCGGTAAATCTGTGCCTGAAATCGCCACATTCTCAATACCGTTTTCCGTTGCTGTACCGGCATTGCCCGGTGCGACAAATACTTTATCCGCTAGGGGAGATTGACGCACTTTCCAAGCTAATGCGTGTTCACGACCACCATTTCCAATAATTAAAATATTCATTTGAATTCCTTATGTGTAACCAAAGCAAACGTTTGCGTATTCTACTTTATTTAGGCTGACAAATAAACCTCAAAACAAGCGGTTATTTTTCCTAAAAATTTTGCAAATTTGCGAATTGTTGCTTGCAAAATAGTCTTTTTTCCGTATAATTCCGCCGTTCAGTCACATTTGTTTTTTAATCCTTGCTTCCACAAGTTGGTGACTGGCTAAAGTTGGAGGCTGCTAACCCGTAAGGATAGTCATCAATGCGTCACTACGAAATCGTTTTTATGGTTCACCCGGACCAAAGCGAACAAGTACCGGCAATGATTGAGCGTTACACAGCATCTGTTAAAGAAGCTGGCGGTCAAGTTCATCGCTTAGAAGATTGGGGTCGTCGTCAATTAGCATACCCAATCAACAAACTTCACAAAGCACACTATGTGTTAATGAATGTAGAAGCACCTCAAAGTGTAATCGACGAGTTAGAAACTAACTTCCGCTACAACGATGCAGTTCTTCGTAACTTAATCGTTCACACTAAAGCGGCTGTAACAGAAGCTTCTCCGATGTTAAAAGCACGTGAAGAGCGTAAGCCTGTTGAAGCAGCAGAAGTTGAAGTAGAAGAAGCAGGCGAATAATTTGTCTGTTGAAAATTGTTTAATACTAACGGGCAAAGTCGCCACGTTGATTAAACAAAGCCTAAGCCCTCTTGGCATACCTCATTACAGTTTTTGGTTAGAACATCGTTCAACACAAACTGAGGTAAATTTAGAACGTCAAGCGTGGTGCAAAATCCAAGTGATTTTGAGTGGCAATCAATTTAGTTATTTAACCCAACAAATCAAGCTCGGTGCCAATGTGCGAGTGAAAGGTTTTATCCACACCCACAAAGACTTTAACGGTTTAAATCAGTTAGTCTTACACACCGAACAAATTGAATTTATAGATCAGGAGAAGCCAAATGGCACGTTATTTCCGTCGTCGTAAGTTCTGCCGTTTCACAGCGGAAAATGTTGTTGAAATCGATTACAAAGATATCGCTACATTAAAGAACTACATTTCTGAAAGCGGCAAGATTGTTCCTAGCCGTATTACTGGTACTCGTGCGAAGTATCAACGTCAATTAGCTCGTGCGATCAAACGCGCTCGCTACCTTGCGTTACTTCCATATACTGATAACCACCAATAATCAGGAGAGAGTACAATGCAAGTTATTTTATTAGACAAAGTTGCTCACTTAGGTTCTGTGGGCGACCAAGTAACCGTTAAATCTGGTTTTGCTCGTAACTTCTTAATCCCACAAGGTAAAGCGGTTATGGCAACTGCAGCAAACATTGCTCACTTTGAAGCACGCCGTGCAGAATTAGAAGCGAAAGCAGCGGATGCATTAGCAACTGCACAAGCTCGCGCAGCTAAAATTGCTGAAATCGCAGCTGTATCAGTATCTGCAACAGCAGGTGATGATGGTCGTTTATTCGGTTCTGTTTCTGCTAAAGACATCGCTGAAGCATTAACAGCAGCAGGCGTTGAAGTAGCTAAATCTGAAGTTCGTTTAGGTGAAGGTCCACTTCGTACAACTGGCGAACACGAAGTTAAAGTTCACTTACACGCTGAAGTGAACGCAACTGTAGCAGTAAACGTTGTTGCTGAATAATCAGTAATAAAGATAAAAATAAACCCAGCCTAGTGCTGGGTTTATTTTTGAATTAATTTAAGATTTCCGATTCTTCAGTCATTGCTTTTGTCCAAAGACAATTACCTTTCGATTTCTTTTCAATCAGCTTTAATAATGCCAAATGCGATTCTTCCTCTTCAGTATTGGCTTTAAGAATAATAGCATCATCTGCATTTAGTGTAATTGCTGAAAATTCTTCTTCACTATCGACAACAGCCGATATCGTTTCTACTTCTTCTTCGCCTAATAATGAAATTTGCCCGCCGGTCATCATCAAGAAAACATCGGCTAGAATCTCAGCATCTAGTAAAGCTCCGTGTAATACACGTTTACTATTATCAATGCCTAAACGATCACACAAAGCATCTAAATTATTTCGCTTACCCGGATACATCTTTCGTGCCATTTGTAGGCTATCGGTAACTGTACACATTTCAGATGTTTTCGCCGGAGGATTAGGCAGATAAGAAAATTCCTGATCCATAAACGCCACGTCGAAGGGGGCATTATGAATAATCAGCTCAGCTCCTTTGATGAAGTCTAAAAATTCATCAGCAATATCGGCAAAAACAGGCTTGTCCTGCAAAAATTCATTAGTAATACCGTGAACCGCAATCGCTTCTTCATCCACGTTACGAGGTGGCTTGATATAAACGTGATAAGTTCTCCCGGTCAAACGGCGGTTAATCACTTCAACCGCTCCGATTTCGATAATATTATGCCCAATTTGTGGCGGGCCACCTGCCATATTCATTCCTGTGGTTTCAGTATCCAGAACCACTTGGCGAATAATTTTTTCTTCTGTCATATTTTCCCTTTCTATAATTTGATCTTGTAAAATTTTACCAAAATTGAACCGCTTGTAGAGAAATTTTTACTTTGAGTTTTAAAAGTAGATTAAATGCACAAAAACCATACATTGAATGTGGTTAAATTGCTTTCGTTAAAAGATGATTTTTAATATAATATAAAAGTTTTAATTTTAAAGGAGACAAAATATGAAAAATATAATGAAAATTTTTGCAGTTGTATCTGTTGTTGCAACATTATCCGCTTGTACAGGTGTGCGTGGACACGACGGTTCAGGTCCTGTATGTGAAAATGCGACCTTTATGGGCATTTCTATTATTGAAGCGGTTTCTCCGTGTAAAAAATAAATTCTATTTTTATACATAGAGATATGAAAAAGCTCAAATCTGATGGCAGATTTGAGCTTTTTTAGTTTATTACGCTTTATTTCGCAATTCGTTTATATTTCACACGATGCGGCTGAGTAGCTGCCTCACCAAAGGTTTTCTTTTTCCACTCTTCGTAGTCGGAGAAGTTACCTTCGTAGAAGGTTACTTTGCCTTCATCGCCGTAGTCTAAAATGTGGGTGGCGATACGGTCTAAGAACCAGCGGTCGTGCGAGATTACCATTGCACAGCCCGGGAATTCTAGGATCGCATTTTCCAACGCACGCAGGGTTTCTACGTCAAGGTCGTTGGTCGGTTCGTCCAATAACAGTACGTTACCGCCACGTTGTAGAAGTTTCGCTAAGTGTAAACGACCACGTTCACCGCCCGATAATTCGCCTACTCGTTTTTGTTGATCGACGCCTTTGAAGTTGAAACGCCCAACATAAGCACGGCTTGGGATTTCAAAGTTGCCGATATTGAGAATATCTTGTCCGTTAGAGACTTCTTCCCATACGGTTTTCTTATCGCCCATCGCATCACGGAACTGATCTACGCTTGCCAATACAACCGTTTCGCCCATTACGATAGAACCGCTGTCCGGCTGTTCTTGACCTGAAAGCATACGGAATAAGGTCGATTTACCCGCACCATTCGCCCCGATAATGCCGACAATCGCCCCTTTCGGAATGCTGAATGACAAATCGTCAATCAAAGTGCGGTCGCCGTAAGATTTGGTTAAGTTTTGCACCTCAATCACTTTATCGCCTAGGCGTGGGCCTGGTGGAATAAAGAGTTCGTTGGTTTCATTACGTTTTTGGTATTCGCCGCTGTTAAGCTCTTCAAAGCGTGCCATACGAGCCTTGCTCTTTGCTTGACGACCTTTTGGATTTTGACGAACCCACTCCAACTCTTTCTCAATGGATTTTTGACGAGCAGATTCCGCTGCTTACTCCTGGGCAAGACGTTTTTCTTTCTGCTCCAACCAAGAAGAGTAGTTGCCTTCCCAAGGAATGCCCTCACCACGGTCAAGCTCTAAGATCCAGCCTGCTACGTTATCCAAGAAGTAACGGTCGTGGGTAATCGCTACCACAGTGCCCTCGTAGTCGTGTAAGAAGCGTTCTAACCACGCCACAGACTCAGCATCCAGGTGGTTGGTTGGTTCGTCTAACAACAACATATCCGGTTTTTCGAGTAATAAACGGCAAAGTGCCACACGGCGACGTTCGCCCCCTGACAAATGCTCGATTTTTGCATCCCAATCCGGTAAGCGTAATGCGTCTGCTGCACGTTCTAATTGGTTTTGTAAATTATGACCATCGTGAGCTTGGATAATCGCTTCCAGCTCCGCTTGTTTGGCGGCTAATTTGTCGAAATCGGCATTTTCATCAGCGTATTGAGCATAAACTTCATCAAGCTGAGTTAAAGCGTTTTTCACTTCTGCTACTGCTTCTTCTACCGCTTCACGCACCGTTTGTTGCGGATCGAGCTTCGGCTCTTGCGGCAAGTAGCCGATTTTAATCCCCGGCTGCGGGCGAGCTTCACCCTCAAACTCTTTATCCACGCCTGCCATAATGCGAAGTAAAGTTGATTTACCCGCACCGTTTAAACCAAGCACCCCGATTTTCGCACCTGGGAAAAAGCTCAGGGAAATATCTTTCAGAATATGACGCTTCGGTGGCACAACTTTGCCGACTCGGTGCATCGTATAGACAAATTGACTTGACATTGTTCGTATTCCTCACAAAAAAATTCTCCCTATTTTACTTGAATTTTACCTTGAAATATAGGGCAGTTTTTGGCTTAAAAAAGTACTTCCGATTTCTTATTGTGAATGAAGCAAAAACAGGGGATAATATCACGTTATTTTTTATTGAAATTTTCATAGCAAGCGGTCGAATTTTGCTAACATTTTGCAAAAAACAGACAAATTTAACCGCTTGTTCTCTTTATGTTGTGGAATCTATGGTCGATTATATTCTGTTAATCATCAGCACGGCACTTATTAACAACTTTGTCCTTGTGAAATTTCTAGGGCTTTGTCCGTTTATGGGAGTGTCGAAAAAGGTTGAAACCGCTATTGGGATGGGGCTTGCGACCACTTTTGTGCTGACTGTCGCTTCTCTTTCTGCCTATTTGCTTGAAACCTACTTACTTGTGCCTCTAAACGCACAGTTTTTACGCACACTAGTGTTTATTTTAGTGATTGCGGTAATCGTGCAATTAACCGAGATGATCGTACACAAGACTAGCCCAACACTTTACCGCCTATTAGGGATTTATTTACCGCTTATTACCACCAACTGTGCGGTGCTTGGGGTCGCATTATTAAATGTGAATTTAGCTAATAACTTAGTGGAGTCTGTGCTTTATGGCTTTGGTGCAGCGGCAGGTTTTTCATTAGTGTTAGTCTTATTTGCTGCCTTGCGTGAACGTTTGGCAGCTGCTAGTGTGCCTCGACCATTCCAAGGGGCCTCTATTGCGTTAATCACCGCAGGCTTGATGTCGCTTGCCTTTATGGGCTTTACAGGATTGGTGAAACTCTAATGCTTGATTTACCAATTATCGCTTATATCCTTATCGCTATCGCTTTTATCGCACTGATTTTCGGGGCGATTTTGGGCTATTCCTCCATAAAATTAAAAGTTGAAGCTGATCCAATTGTTGAACAAATTGATGCTTTATTACCACAGAGCCAATGCGGGCAATGTGGTTATCCGGGTTGTAAACCTTACGCAGAAGCCATTGCTAACGGTGATGTAATTACAAAATGTGTACCGGGCGGTCAGCCTTTAGTGGTTAATCTTGCCGAACTTTTAGGAGTAGAAGTGCCACCGATGGAAGGAATGGAAGAGCCTGAGGTTAAAGTAGCGTTTGTGATTGAAAATCTTTGCATTGGTTGCACTAAATGTATTCAGGCTTGCCCTGTGGATGCGATTATCGGCACCAATAAGGCAATGCACACCATCATACCTGATCTCTGTACAGGTTGTGAGCTTTGCGTTGCTCCTTGCCCGACCAACTGTATTGAAATGATTCCGGTTAAACAAACCACGCAGTCGTGGAACTGGAAGTTTGACCAAAATTTAATTATTCCTGTGGTAAATACAACCGAATTACAGAAAAGATTAGTGACTGGCGGAGGCAAAAATGAGCAATCCTAATTTAGTGATTGAACGAATCCGCCAAAATAAAGAAATAGGCAAACTGTGGGATTTCCCGGGTGGTATCCACCCAATGGAAAATAAAAGCCAATCTAACAGCAAACCAATTAGAACGCTAAATTTACCTCGCTTTTTCTATGTGCCAGTGGTGCAACATTCAGGCTGGCCAGGAGAATTATTGGTTAAAGTTGGGGATTTGGTGCTAAAAGGACAGCCACTCACAAAAGGCGAAAATTATCGCCAATTACCCGTTCACAGCCCAACATCAGGACGAGTGATTGGTATTGAGCCTTATATTTCCACCCACGCTTCAGGCTTGCCTGAAATGACGATTATCATCGAAACCGATGGCAAAGATGAATGGGTAGAACGCCAGCCAATTGAAGATTTCTTAAGCCTTACAAGCGATCAAATTATTCAAAAAGTTTACCAATACGGCATTGCCGGCTTAGGTGGAGCGGTGTTTCCAACTGCAACAAAATTAAGCCTTGCGGATAAACGCTGCAAATTGCTTGTGATTAACGGGGCAGAATGTGAGCCTTACATCACTTGTGATGATCGATTAATGCAAGATTATACCCGCGATCTGATTGAAGGCATTCGGATCTTGCGTTATGTGCTTCGCCCTGAAGAAGTAGTGATTGCGATTGAAGATAACAAACCGCATGCCATTAAAGCCTTAGAAGATGCCTTAAAAGGCTCGAATGATATGTTTGTGCGAGCTATTCCGACTAAATATCCGTCTGGGGCGTCTGATCAGCTAATTCAAGTTTTAACAGGGCTTGAAATCCCTGCGGGGCAACGCACGATTCAAATGGGTATTGTAATGCACAATGTCGGCACAGCGTATGCAATTAAACGTGCGATTATTGATGATGAGCCGTTAATTGAGCGAGTAGTTACGCTTACGGGCGATAAAATTCGCAATAAAGGTAACGTATGGGCAAGACTCGGTACGCCAATTCAGCACCTATTAGAGCAGGTGGACTACCAAGCAGATAAACGATTCCCCGTGTTTTTAGGCGGGCCGATGATGGGCTTTATTCTGCCTTCGTTGCAGGCACCTGTTACCAAAACGGTAAACTGTTTGATTGCTCCAGATCATTTTGAATACGCACCGCCTGAGCCAGAGCGTAGCTGTATTCGTTGTTCAAACTGTTCTGACGCTTGCCCTGTTGGCTTATTACCACAACAGCTTTATTGGTTTGCTCGTGCAGAAGATCACGATAAATCCAAAGAATACAATTTGGATTCTTGCATTGAGTGTGGTGTTTGTGCCTACGTTTGCCCAAGCTATATTCCGCTCATTCAATACTTCCGCCAAGAAAAAGCGAAAATCTTTGAGATCGAGGAAAAAGCACGCAAGGCAGAAGAAGCGAAAATCCGATTTGAGGCGAGAGAAGCCCGTTTACAAAAAGAGCGAGATGCTCGAACAGCTCGTATTACTAAAGCTGCTGAAAAACGTCGTGAAGAAGTGGCAAATGCAGGTGGGGTTGATCCTGTAAAAGCAGCTCTTGAACGTTTGAAAGCGAAAAAAGCATCGGAGGCTGTGGCAGAAGCTCCAGAAGTACAAGCAAAACCTAACGGCGAGCCTGATAACAGCGATTTAATGGCACAACGCAGAGCTAGACGTTTAGCCAAACAGGCAGAGCAAGCGATCGAAAAATCGGAAAATATTGCAAACGTTGAAACTGAAGGTACAAGCGATGCAGAAACTGATCCACGCAAAGCGGCAGTTGCTGCGGCATTAGCCCGAGCAAAAGAGAAAAAAGCCGCTCAACAAGCGGTTGACAAATCGGAAAATATTGCAAACAGCGAAGCTGAAATTACCGAAGCAGATCCACGCAAAGCCGCTGTAGCCGCCGCACTAGCCCGAGCAAAAGCGAAAAAAGCTGCTCAACAAGCGGTCGAAAAATCAGAAAATATTGCAAATAGTGAAACAGGAATTGCGGACAATACTGAAACCGATCCACGTAAAGCAGCCGTAGCTGCTGCAATCGCTCGAGCTAAAGCCAAAAAATCAGCATTGGAGAAAAGTGATGTTTAGATTAGCCAGAGAAGCTGATTTCCCAACCATTTTGGCGATTTATAACCAAGTCATCGAGCGCCGCACCGTGACGGCAGATCTCGTTGCTGCGACAAAGGAAAGCCGCCGAGAATGGTTCGATTTCCAC
Organism: Mannheimia varigena; assembly: GCF_013377235.1. NCBI lineage: Bacteria > Pseudomonadati > Pseudomonadota > Gammaproteobacteria > Pasteurellales > Pasteurellaceae > Mannheimia > Mannheimia varigena. Next base: position 1,955,803 of record NZ_CP016226.1, read on the forward strand.
CGTGCCAGCGAAAAATACCCGATTTGGGTGTATGAACAACAGGGCGAAATCCTTGGTTGGTGCAGCCTCTCGCCATTTCACTCCCGAGTAGCTTATGATGGCACGGCGGAAATCAGCTTCTACCTAGACAGCAACGCTCAAGGCAGAGGTTTAGGCAAAATGTGCGTGGAGTTTGTGATTGACAAAATGCCCAAACACGGCTTACACACGCTGGTAGCGTTAGTGTTTGGCAACAATGCCGCAAGTTTGGGCTTACTGAAAAAATGTGGTTTTTCCGAATGGGGTAAATTGCCTCAAGTGGCGGATATGCAAAGCCATTTTGAAGATTTAGTGCTACTGGGATACAAAAATGTTTAGCGAATTATTTCCACCGCAGCCTTGGTCGTTCCTGTTTATTCAGGATCTGATTGGGACGATTGTGTTTGCGATTTCAGGGGCAATCGCCGCCCGCCAGCACAAAATGGATATTTTCGGTATGTTTATTTTGGCTTTTGTGACCGGCGTCGGTGGCGGCACGCTGCGAGATATGATGATCGGCTCAACCCCGGTGTTTTGGATGAAACAGCCGATTTATGTGCTGATGATCTCCATTGCGGTGGTGATTACGGCGATTTTCCGTAATCAAATTCCTCGCAAAAGTTGGCAAACCAGCCTGCTGGTGTTTGATGCCATCGGGCTTGGTGTGTTCACCGTAATCGGTGTACAAAAAGGCTTAGATTTCGGGCTGCACCCCTTAATTTGTATCGCCCTCGGCGGCGTAACCGGCTGTTTCGGTGGTGTCATTCGGGATATTCTCCGCAACGAAGTGCCGATTGTGCTACAAAAAGAAGTTTATGTAACGGCAAGCTTGATTGGCGGCGTGATTTTTGTAATGGCAAATTCATTTGGGCTAGAAAGTGATTGGGTTTATCTCGCTACCGTTTTCACCGTGATTATTATCCGCTTATTAGCAATTCGGTTTAATTTGAATTTGCCAAAGGTTTAATTAGATCTTTTCTTATTTTTTATAAAAAGGCTTATATTAATGTTCAAAATTGTAAGTTCCCCACATACCCATTCAAGTAATCTCACTGCCAATATTATGTTGTGGGTGATTGCGATGATGTTACCCGCACTTGGGGTTCAGCTTTATTATTTCGGTTTTGGGGTGCTAATCCAAATTGTGATTGCGATTGTGTTGGCAATTATCATTGAAGTGGGAATTGCAAAATTACGCAAAAAAACGACCGCTTTCTATTTGGCGGATATGTCGGGCATTTTAACCGCATTGATTTTAGCAATGTCGATCCCACCTTATGCTCCTTATTGGATTATCGTCATTGGCGTTATAGCTGCTCTGTTACTAGCAAAACACAGTTATGGCGGCTTAGGGCAGAATCTGTTTAATCCTGCAATGATCGGTTATGCGTTATTATTGGTTTCCTTCCCTGTGCAGATGACTTCTTGGATTGTGCCGATTGATTTGTTAAATGAGCCACCTACATTTAGTGATGCAATTTCATTAATTTTCAGTGGAGTAACCAGCGATGGTTTTAGCCTTCACCAATTAGTGAGTAGCGTTGATGGCATCGCACAAGCCACACCGTTAGACAGTATGAAAAGCAGTTTATCCAAATCGGGTTTCGACGCTGTAATGAATACACCGATTTTTAACGGATTATTTGCAACAGGTTGGCTACAACTTAATATTGCTTTTTTATTAGGCGGGCTTGTGCTGATTTATAAACGCATTATCCACTGGCAAATCCCCGTTTCAATGCTGGCAGTGTTTATTGTGTTAAGCGGAGTAACTGAGTTAGTAACCGAACAAGAACATCTTAATTTTATCAGCCATTTATTCAGTGGTGCGATGATGTTCGGGGCATTTTTTATTGCAACCGATCCTGTCAGTGCCTCTATTACACCTAAAGGAAAACTGATTTTCGGGGCGTTGGTCGGCATTCTGCTCTATGTTATTCGCTATTACGGCAATTACCCTGATGCGATTGCATTTTCCGTCTTACTGGCAAATATCTGCGTACCGTTAATCGACCACTACACACAACCAAGACTTTACGGTACAAAATTGGATAGAAAATAATGAATACCTCAAAAATCACGTTAAAATATGCCCTAATTTTAGGTTTAATTGCGTTGTTAAGTACCGCAGTTTCCACCGGTGTGTATCTGCTTACTAAAAGCAGAATTGATGATGTAACAGCAATGCAACAGCGTAAATTATTAGAAGAAGTTGTGCCAAAAACCTATTTTGATAACGATGTTTTAGCCACTTGTAAAATGATTGAGTTAGAAAATCACACTTACTTAAATCGTCTTTATTTTGCAAAAAAATCGGAAAAAACGACCGCTTACTTAATTCAAAGTACCGCACCGGATGGTTATTCAGGCAACATCGTATTATTAATGGGTATAGAACCAAATGGTAATCTGTTAGGTGTTCGTACCCTTGAACATAAAGAAACACCGGGCTTGGGCGATAAAATTGAAACCCGTGTGTCAGACTGGATTTTATCTTTCACCAATAAACATTTTAGCTTAGAAAATGAAGCAGAGTGGAATGTGAAAAAAGATGGCGGACAATTCGACCAATTCACTGGTGCTACCATTACTCCTCGTGCAGTAGTGAATAATATCCGCCAAAGTGCAAAATGGGTGATTACCGAACTTGTACAAAATCCGCAAATGATCGACCAATTTAAAGAGTGTAGATAGGGGCAATAATGGAAAGAGAAAACCAAATCCCTGTAGCCAATATTGAAGCAGAACCTAAACAGGCAGCAGTGTGGAAAGATCTGTTTGCCGATGGTGTGTGGAAAAATAACGGTGCGTTAGTCCAATTATTAGGGCTTTGCCCTTTGTTAGCGGTTTCAAATAGCGTAACCAATGCGTTAGGCCTGGGCTTAGCGACAATGTTTGTGCTGATTTGCACTAATGTAACGGTATCGCTTTTCCGTAAAATTACACCGCACGATATCCGCATTCCAATTTATGTGATGATTATTGCAACGGTTGTAACGGCAGTACAGCTTCTAATGAATGCTTTTGCATTCCCTGTGTATCAATCGCTAGGTATTTTTATTCCGCTGATTGTGACTAACTGTATTGTGATTGGGCGAGCTGAAGCCTACGCCTCGAAAAATGAAGTCAAATTCTCCGCCTTTGACGGTTTTTCAATGGGGCTAGGAATGACATTAAGCCTTGTGGTGTTAGGAGCGTTGCGTGAGATTCTTGGTAATGGAACGCTTTTCTATGGTTTAGATTTATTATTTGGCGACTGGGCAAAAGCACTCTATATTGACGTATTGCATATTGATTCAGGTTTGCTGCTTGCAATTTTACCACCTGGAGCTTTTATCGGGCTTGGGGTGATATTGGCGGTGAAGAATATTATTGATAAGAGATAAGATTTCGTTACTTTTCTTTGCACAAGCAAAGAAAAGTGACAAATAAAGAGGAATACAGAATGACAAGAATTACCGCTCAAGACGGTTACACACACAAATTCCGATGGTCTTTTCTCCACCCAAAGTATTGGGGCGTGTGGTTAGGCGTATTGGGGCTTGTGATTTTGGCATATGTGCCGGCAAGAATAAGAGATAAATTTTCTACTTTTGTAGGTAAAACTGCCTATAAATACCTTAAAAAGAAAAATAAAAAAGGCTATCATCGGGCAAAAGTGAACTTGCGTTACTGCTTTCCGCATTGGAGTGAGCAAAAGCGTGAAGAAGTGGTGGAGAAAATGTTTATCACGGTGGCTCAAACGATGTTAGCAATTGGTGAAACGGCAATCCGCCCAGTGTCGTATTTACAAAAACGTTGTGAATTTACAGGTTTTGAATATGTGGTAAAAGCCAAAGAGAGCGGAAAAAACGTGATTATGCTTGTGCCACACACTTGGTCGATTGATATGGCGGGGGTGGCAATGTTCTCGTTAGGCTATCCTATGACCTCAATGTACAATCCACACCGCAATGCGTTAGTTGATTGGCTGTGGAACATTACCCGAGAGCGTTTAGGTGGGCGAATGCACACTCGCCAAAATGGCATTAAAGCCTTTTTAGCGGATGTACGCAAAGGCGATGTTGGTTACTTCTTGCCTGATGAAGATTTCGGTGAGGAATTAAGTGTGTATGCGGATTTTTTTGCAACCGAAAAAGCAACCCTTCCTGGTTTGAATAAAATGGCGAGGGTGGCAAATGCGGAAGTGATCCCGATGTTCTCGAACTATAATGCCGATAAAGCAAAATATGAGATGGAAATTTTACCACCACTTGAATTTTCTGGCGATCCTGTTCAATCCGCCCGAGAAATGAACCGTGTGATTGAATACTTTGTGGAGAAAAACCCAGAGCAATATGTTTGGATCCTACGACTACTCAAAACTAGACGAAATGGGGAAGATATTTATAAAAAAGTTGGACTATAACAAGATAAATAAAAAGAAATAAGGGCGAACTAATAGTGTTCGCCTTTTTTATCCTCGAATATTCTTTAGAATGCAATATGAAATTTATTCATATTAAACTTCAAAACATATCATTTTTATTCAATGAGAATTTGTGGTTCAATAAGTCATCTCAGCAACAATAAGAACTCAAAAGGAGACGTTAAGATGAGCACAAATTTCAAATGCCGACTACACACACTTGAATTTACCGAAAACTATGAACCGGCAAACAATACCCGTTTAACAACTAACTTTGCGAATCTTGCACGTGGCGAAAACCGCAAGCAAAATCTACAAAATGTGATTGCGATGATCAATAAGCGTTTCAACGATTTAGCGAATTGGGATAACCCATCAGCAGCTCGTTATGCGGTGAAATTAGACATTGTGTCTATGGATATTGACATTGAAGGTAAAGGTGAGTTTTTCCCTGCGTTAGAGTGGTTAAAAACCTCAGTGGTTGATCATAAAGTTGGTAAAACCCTTGATGGTATTCTAGGTAACAGTTTCTCTTCATTTGTACGTGATTACGATTTTAGCGTATTACTGCTTGATTTCAACAAAGATAAACCGAACTTTACTGTGCCAGAGGGCTACGGTGATTTACATGGTAAGCTGTATAAGTACTTGTTAGCATCAGCGGAGTACAAATCCCAATTTAAGAAAGCTCCAGTCCTCTGCTTAAGTGTGGCAACTACTCGTACTTACCATAAAACTACTAACATTCATCCAGTTTTAGGTGTGGAGTATGTGCAAAACGACTATTCATTAACCGATGAATACTTTGCAAAAATGGGATTAAAAGTGCGTTACTTTATGCCACCAAAATCAGTCGCACCTTATGCATTCTATTTTGCTGAAACAGCAGATCTGTTAAATGATTACAGTAACTTAGAATTGATTAGCACCATTGCAACAATGGAGGCATTCCAAAAAATTTACCGTCCGGAAATTTATAATGCGAACTCTGTGGCAGGCGAAACTTACAAACCAAGCCTGACTTATGACGATTACTCTTTAACCAAAGTAGAATACGATCGTGTTGAACGCACACAGTTGGCTATTCAGCAAGGTAAATATGCTGAAGAGTATTTCATAAAGCCGTACAAAGCGATTTTAGATGCTTGGGTGTACGATAAATAAACGAATGTCACTGTTAGGTCAGGTTCTGTGCCGACCGTAATACTTAATATTGGGCGGGAACAGGGCTCGCTCTTACGCATTTTATATAGGAAAACAAAATTATGAGCAAAATCCTTCTCCCAACGTCCACTGCTGGCAGTTTACCAAAACCTACTTGGCTTGCCGAGCCTGAAAAGCTTTGGTCTGAATGGAAATTCAGCGGTAGTGAATTATTACAAGCAAAAAGAGATGCTCTTTTAGTTTCACTTGCTGAACAAACAGCAGCAGGCATTGATATCGTGAGTGATGGTGAACAAACTCGCCAACATTTTGTAACTACTTTTATTGAGCATTTAAACGGTGTAGATTTTAACAAGCGTGAAACTGTCCGCATTCGTAATCGTTACGATGCCAGCGTGCCAACCGTGGTAGGTGCAGTTTCTCGCCCTAAATCAGTCTTCGTTGAAGATGCAAAATTCCTTCGAGCTCATACTGATAAGCCAATCAAATGGGCATTGCCGGGCCCGATGACAATGATCGACACTCTGTACGATGCTCACTATAAAAGCCGTGAAAAATTAGCGTGGGAATTTGCCAAAATTCTAAACGAAGAAGCAAAAGAGTTAGAAGCAGCAGGGGTGAACATTATTCAATTTGATGAACCTGCGTTTAACGTATTCTTTGATGAATTAAACGATTGGGGCGTTGCAGCTCTTGAACGAGCTATCGAAGGCTTAAAATGCGAAACTGCGGTGCATATCTGCTACGGCTACGGTATTAAAGCCAATACGGACTGGAAACAAACGCTTGGTTCAGAATGGCGGCAATACGAGGAGAGTTTCCCGAAATTACAACAATCTAAAATTGATATTGTCTCGCTTGAATGTCAGAACTCTAAAGTACCAATGGATTTAATTGAACTTATTCGTGGTAAAAAAGTAATGGTGGGAGCAATTGATGTGGCTACCAATGTAATTGAAACGCCAGAACAAGTAGCAGATACATTGCGTAAAGCATTACAATTTGTTGATGCCGATAAGCTCTATCCTTGCACTAATTGTGGTATGGCTCCACTTTCTCGTGAAGTCGCTCGTGGTAAGCTCAATGCACTTAGTCAAGGTGCAGCAATAATTAGAGCAGAATTGGCGGGTTAGAAAAGCGAAATTACTGTCTTACAAGCGGTTATATTTTGTAAAATGTTTACAAAATATAACCGCTTGTTGCTTTCTGCTTTTATAGGAATATGATTATTTAAATTAATACTATCTATTAGATTAAAAAATGCGTAAAATATCGGTAAATCAACTTACGCAAACGTTTACTTAAGCTTTATAGGAGTCCAACAATGTTAAAACGTGATATGAATATCGCAGATTATGATGCTGTTTTATGGCAGGCTATCCAAGATGAAGATCGTCGCCAAGAAGAACATATTGAGTTAATTGCATCAGAAAATTATGCAAGCCCACGTGTAATGCAAGCTCAAGGTTCACAATTGACAAATAAATATGCTGAGGGATATCCAGGTAAACGTTATTATGGCGGTTGTGAGTATGTGGATATTGTTGAACAATTAGCTATTGATCGTGCTAAAGAGCTATTTGGTGCTGATTATGCTAATGTGCAGCCGCATTCTGGCTCGCAAGCAAATGCCGCAGTATATATGGCGTTATTAAATCCGGGCGATACGATTTTAGGAATGAGTTTGGCTCACGGTGGGCATTTAACACACGGTGCTTCAGTCAGTTTTTCCGGCAAAATCTATAAAGCGGAGCAATATGGTATTACCGCAGAAGGCTTAATTGATTACGATGCATTGCGTAAGCAAGCTCAAGAAGTTAAGCCAAAAATGATTGTGGCTGGTTTCTCTGCTTATTCTCAAGTGATTGATTGGGCAAAAGTGCGTGAAATTGCTGATGAAGTAGGTGCTTACTTATTTGTGGATATGGCACACGTTGCAGGTTTAATCGCAGCTGGAGTTTACCCAAATCCACTTCCACACGCACATGTTGTTACAACTACAACACATAAAACATTAGCCGGTCCTCGCGGTGGTTTAATTTTATCTGCTTGTGGCGATGAAGAAATCTATAAAAAACTACAGTCTGCGGTATTCCCGGCAGGTCAAGGTGGTCCGTTAATGCACGTTATTGCAGCAAAAGCGGTTTGCTTTAAAGAAGCATTAGAGCCTGAATTTAAAGCCTACCAACAACAAGTAGTAAAAAATGCAAAAGCAATGGTGGAAGTATTTAAACAACGTGGCTTTGAAGTTGTTTCTAACGGAACGGAAAATCATTTATTCCTAGTAAGTTTTGTAAAACAAGGCTTAACTGGTAAAGCGGCAGATGCAGCTTTAGGTGCAGCAAATATCACGGTAAATAAAAACTCAGTACCAAACGATCCACAAAAACCATTTGTAACATCAGGTATCCGTGTAGGTACACCATCTGTTACCCGTCGTGGCTTTAAAGAAGCAGACGTAACCGCACTAGCCGGTTGGATGTGTGATGTATTGGAAAGTATCGGTAAAGACAATCACGAACAAGTGATTGCAGAGACGAAAGCGAAAGTATTAGATATCTGTAAACGTTTACCAGTTTACGCATAATGAATTAAATAGACTGACAAGCGGTGATATTTTCATAAAATATTACCGCTTTTAATTTATTTGGTGATGAAATGAAAAAGTTTGTTGTATTAATTTCAGGTAATGGTTCAAATTTACAATCAATTATTGATAAACAAAATTTAGGGCAAATAAGTGGGAAAATTTGTGGTGTAATCAGTAATAAAGCCGATGCTTATGGACTTGTTCGAGCGAAAAATGAAGGCATTCCAACCTTTGTATTCTCTCGTAAAGATTATAAAAGTAATCTAGAAATGGATCTAGCGATTGCTGAGCAAATCGAGCGGTTAGGAGCAGGGTTAATCGTGCTTGCAGGCTATATGAAGATTTTAACGCCTGAGTTTACCCAACGTTTTGAGGGGAAAATTCTAAACATTCATCCTTCATTATTACCAAAATATCCAGGATTAAATACTTATCAAAGAGCGATAGAAGCGGGCGATTCTGAGCACGGGACAACCATTCATTTTGTAAATGAAGAGGTTGATGCTGGGGCGGTTGTACTGCAAGCAAAAGTACCTATTTATCCTGATGATGAAGTTGAAGATGTTATGGGGCGTGTTGTTGAACAAGAACATCAATATTATCCACTGGTTATTGAATGGTTCTGTTCGGGGCGCTTGGTGGTTAAAGATGGAAAAGCTTATTTAGATGGGAAAAAATTATCAGTAACAGGATATGCTGAAGAATAAAACCTTATTCCTAAGAATAAGGTTTTTTACCTAGTGTTTTAGAGTGTTAAGGGCTTTTAAACCAAGCCTTAGTTTTTTCTTGGTTTGCAGAATTTATATAAAATTTCACTTGAAGGGCTTTGAATACTCATTTCCACTTTGCGGTGGTTGTCGAACTCCATTGGGTCACCGTAAAGACTAAAATTATTTTCATCACCGAAGTTAGTGCCGGTTGCATCCGTTGTATTTAAGTTAATCGGCATAAAACGGGTTTTTCCGTTTAATTTTGCCTCTGCATAAGTTGGAATCCCTTGCTTATTAAAGCCGTACTTAACTGTTACCTTCCTACCATTTTGACAGCTGTATTTGACTGTTGACGTTTTTACTGTGCTTTCGTGAGCTTCTCTTGGATCGCTTTGCTCTCCGGCTGCATGGGCGAAACCACTAACCATCATTGCTGCTGTTGCGATCATCATTAATTTTTTCATAAAGTTTCCTTTTAAATATTGAGATGATATATTATCTAATGTGCTAGATAACCATACCTATTGGAGTATAGAATTTCATAAAAGTTCCAATATTTAGCGATATAGTCTATAAAAATAAGAAATAGAATGATTTTCTATAAAACAAAAAACCTTATTTTGATTAAAATAAGGTTTTTTTAATTTACAAATTAGACGCCAAAATTAACCGCTTGGTGTACTCTTGTTGTGGGGCGTTGAAGATCTGTTTCACATCGCCGCTTTCTACAATGTCGCCTTGGCTCATTACGAGCACTCGGTCACTTAAGGCTCGGATCACGGCGAGATCGTGGCTGATGAAAATATAGCTTAAGCCATATTTTTTCTGTAAGCGGTTGAGTAGTTCGATCACGGTGATTTGGGTAGAGCGGTCAAGGGCGGAGGTTGGCTCGTCCAGCAACACAAATTTTGGTTCTAAAATAATCGCTCTGGCAATCGCAATACGTTGGCGTTGTCCGCCGGAAAACTCGTGCGGATAGCGGTTGATCATCGCAGGGTTTAAATTCACCTCTTCCAAAATTTTCATCACTTTTTCACGGCGTTCGGCTTTGCTCATTTGCGGATAATGCACGGTTAAGCCTTCGGCGATGATTTCGCCCACGGTTAAGCGTGGCGAAAGCGAGTTGAACGGATCTTGGAACACCATTTGCATATCTTTTTTCAGTGCTTGGTGTTCGGCTTTATTCAATTTAGCGAGGGTTTTGTCGGCAAAAGTGAGATTGCCTCGGTAATCCAAAATTTGCATAATCGCACGCCCGAGCGTAGATTTGCCCGAGCCCGATTCCCCCACAATGCCGAGGGTTTCGCCGGTTTTGAGCTCAAGCGAAATCGATTTCAACGCATTGAACACCTTTTTCGGCTTGCCGAATAGCGAGCGTTTTAAGATGTAATCCACCTCGATATTTTCTGCTCGAATCAGTGTTGGAGCATTTGCCGGCAATTCGCCTTTGAGATTATCGGGAATTGGGGTTAGCAGCTCTTGAGTGTAAGGGTGCTGTGGATTTGTGAACACTTGCTCGGTTTCGCCACGCTCAATGATTTCGCCGCTTTGCATTACGCAGACGAAATCGCTGTATTTATGCACCAAACGCAAGTCGTGGGAAATCAGGATAATCGCCATTCCCATATCACGCTGTAAATCGTGCATTAAATCCAAAATTTCGGCTTGAGTTGTCACGTCTAAAGCAGTGGTTGGCTCATCGGCAATCAGCAAATCAGGTTTGTTGATAATTGCCATTGCGATCATAATCCGCTGTAGCTGACCGCCCGAAAATTCGTGCGGATAGCACACCATTTTCTTTTCAGCGTCAGGAATTTTTACTTTCTGTAAGGTTTCCAATACCAATTTTTCGGCTTGAGCATTGGTAATTTGTGGATTATGCGTTTGAATTGCTTCTGCCACTTGTTTTCCGATAGGCAGATAAGGGTTGAGCGAGGTCATCGGCTCTTGGAAAATCATACCAATACGATCACCTCGAATCGCTTGCATTGACTTTTCGGACAGCGAGAGTAGCTCCTGCTCTTCAAAAATAATGCTGGAATTTTCGCCGAATTTCACAATGTTTTTCGGCAAAAGTTGCATAATCGCCATTGAGGTGACGGATTTACCCGAGCCGGACTCGCCCACAATAGCCAGGGTTTGCCCTTTTTCAATCGAGAAAGAGACATTACGCACTGCGTGCACCAACTCTTCGTCCGTTTTTAAATAAACATCGAGATTTTTAACTTCTAATAATTTCATTTTCAACCTCTATTTATCTTTTGGATCGAGGGCATCACGCAAGCCATCACCAATAAAATTAAAACAAAACAGCGTTAAACATAGGAAAAAAGCAGGGAAGGCGAGCAACCACGGCGAGGTTTCCATTTGTGCCGCACCATCGCTTAATAACGCTCCCCAGCTACTCATCGGCTCTTGTGTGCCAAGCCCTAAGAAGCTCAGGAAAGACTCAAATAAAATCAAAGACGGCACTTCAAGAGAGGCATAAACCACCACCAAGCCCAGCACGTTTGGCACAATGTGTCGCCAAATAATTTGACGGCGAGAGACGCCACACACAATGGCGGCTTCCACAAACTCTTTATTTTTCAGGGAAAGGGTTTGTCCACGCACAATACGGGCGAGGTTCAGCCACGCTACCATTCCGATAGCAATAAAAATCAGGAAAATATTTTGCCCGAAGAAGGTAACAAGTAAAATCACGAAGAACATAAATGGGAATGAGCTTAAAATTTCGAGAAAACGCATCATCACCATATCGACTTTACCGCCGAAATAGCCGGAAATCGCCCCGTAAATAGTGCCGATAATCACCGCAATTAATGCACCAGCAATGCCGACCATTAATGAAATGCGTCCGCCTATTGCCACACGCACTAATAAATCTCGCCCAGACGAATCTGTGCCGAAATAGTGTTGAGATTCAAAATCCGGAGGAATACCCATCATATTCCAGTCGGTATCTTCATAGCTAAACGGCATTAGCATTGGGGCAAAGGTGATAAATAATAGGATACAAAACAGAATCGCCAGACTTGCCACCGCAGCTTTGTTTCGGAAAAAACGGCGGCGGGCATCTTGCCATAAACTTCTTCCTTGAACGGTTGCGGTTAGCTCAACAAGCGGTTGATTTTCAGTAGAATTTTGCATTTTCCGCTCCTTATGAGTAACGAATTTTCGGGTCGATCACCGCATATAAAATATCGACAATCGCATTGAATAAAATGGTGAGGGTGCCGACTAAAATCGTCAGGCTCAACACTAATGAATAGTCACGGTTTAACGCCCCATTCACGAAAAGCTGCCCGATGCCTGGCAAGCCAAACACGCTTTCAATTACCATTGAGCCGGTAATAATGCCCACGAATGCAGGGCCTAAATAGGTAATCACCGGTAACAGAGCAGGGCGGAGGGCATGTTTAAAGATGATTTTATTCATCGGCAAACCTTTAGCTTTGGCGGTGCGAATGAAGTTTGAGTGCAGCACTTCAATCATTGAGCCACGAGTGATACGGGCGATACCTGCCACATAGCTGATAGTAAGAGAAAGCACCGGCAGCACCATATAATAGAGCTGACCGCCGTTCCAGCCACCGGCAGGCAGCCATTTGAGGTAAATCGCAAAGACAAGAACTAAAAGCGGAGCGAAGACGAAGCTTGGCATAATAATGCCCGTCATCGAAAAGCCCATCACCCAATAATCCCACTTACTATTTTGTTTGAGAGCTGCCACCGTGCCAGCGGTTAGCCCAATCGCCACCGCAAAAATAAAAGCGGTAATGCCGAGTTTGATTGAAACAGGAAAGGCAGAAGCAATCAGGTTATTTACCGACTGATCTTTATATTTGAAAGAGGGGCCGAAATCGCCTTTCGCCAAGTTTTCCATATAGATGAAATATTGCTTGTAGAGAGGCTCGTTCATATGGTATTTCGCCTCAATGTTCGCCATCACTTCGGGCGGATAGGCTTTTTCGCTGGTAAACGGACTGCCGGGAGCAAGCCGCATTAGGAAAAAAGAAAAGGTAATCAGAATAAACAGGGTTGGAATCGCCTCAAGAAGACGTTTAAAGATAAACTTCAGCATAAACACCACTCTTTTTAGTTATTTTTGGGAGTAATTAATAGCGTAAATTAAAAGTTTTGTAAAGATTTGATTTGTAATAACTATATTTATAATTAGGATATTTTCAATATTTTGTTATGCAAGCGGTCGTTTTTAGTCAGAATTTTGCAAATAATAAACCCCTTAACACAGTAATGTTAAGGGGTTTATTTTATCTAGCTATGGTGATTTAAACCTTCTTTCTCACCACTAACTGGCTTAATACCACAAGCGTTAGTGAGAAAATGATCATAATGGTTGCAAGGGCATTGACCTCTGGGGTCACACCGGTTTTCACCAATGAGAAGATTTTCAGTGGTAATACTTCGTAGCTTGGGCTGGTCACGAATGATGAAACAATGACGTCATCTAATGAGATCGTGAAGCTCAATAACCAACCTGAAATGATCGAAGGCAACGCAAGCGGTAGAATGATTTTGCGTAAAATCGTTACTTCACTTGCTCCTAAGTCTTTCGCTGCTTCCAACATCTTGCCGTCAAAGTCGCTTAAGCGTGATGAAATCGCAATCACTACATAAGGCAAACAGAAGGTGATGTGGGCAATTAACAGCGAAATAAAGCCTAATTTAATGCCTAAAATCATAAATAGCACAAGCATTGACACCGCCATTACGATATCCGGCGACATCATTACCACGAATAACATTCCGCCCACTAATTTTTTACCACGGAAGCGGTAACGGTAGAGAGCGATAGAGGTTAATGCTCCTAAAATAGTGGAGAATGTTGCTGCAAAGAACGCAATGGTTAATGAGTTCATTGTCGCTTGTACGAGCGTATCGTTGGCAAATAAGCGTTCGTACCAGTTCCAGGTAAAGCCTTTCCAATTCAGACCGAAGCGATCAGCGTTGAATGAGTTGATCACAAGAATGATAATTGGAATGTAGAGGTAGGCAAACACTGCTAACATAAAAAGGTTTCTAACTGTCTTTTTCATTATTCAAGCTCCACCTTTTTATTCAATAATTTATTTGCACGATAGTAAACATAAAGCATTAATGCCATTAAGATAGTTAAAGCAATACTCACCGCAGAGCCTAAGGCAAATTGGTTGGTATTTAAGAATAAGCTCTTAATAATGTTACCCACTAATGGTGTTTTACCGCCGCCTAATAAGTCTGCTACATAGAACATACCCATTGCTGGAAGCAATACTAACAAGCAGCCTGCCACAATGCCCGGCATGGTGAGTGGAATTGTGACTTTAACGAAACGTTGGAATGCGTTTGCACCCAAGTCTTTCGCAGCTTCCAATAAGCGGTTGTCAATTTTCTCAATAGAAGAATAAAGCGGTAAAATCATAAATGGCAACAAGATGTAAACCAAACCAATGACAATCGCCACTTCGGAGTTTAATAAACGCAACGGCTCGCTGATGATGCCTAATGCCATTAAACTTTCGTTTAAAAAGCCTTTTACGCCTAAGAAAATCTTAATACCGTAAATTCGAATGAGTGAGTTTGTCCAGAACGGCAATACCACTAAAAAGAGTAAAAACGGACGAACTTTCGCTGGCATTTTGGCAATAATAAAGGCAAAAGGGTAGCCGATAATTAAACAGAAGAACGTCGCAATACCCGCCATATAAAGCGAGTTCCATAGCACTTTGGCGTAGGTATCGTTAAATAACGATCTATAAGCATCAAGACTGAAAGCAAAATCAACGAAATATTGACTTTGGCGGTTTTCTGTTAAGAAACTAATAATTAAAACGAGTACGTTCGGCACTAATACGAAAAGTAATAACCAACCGAAAATAGTTGCGACCGCACCATTTTGGAATTTGTTATTCGCCTTCATCGTTTAACACAACCTCCCAACCTTCGTACCAAGTGAGAGCCACTTTCTGACCCACATCGTGGTCAATGTTTGGATCGTCTTCGTTGAAGAATTCGCTAACCAACACGTTCAAGCCGTTGTGATCAAGTTTTACGCTTGATTCTAACGTCATACCTTTATAGTTACGGTCAATAATGTGACCAATGATCGCTTTCGAGCTTTCGTTCTCGTCTAACTCTTCAATCACAATATCTTCAGGGCGCAACAACACTTTCAGTTTTTGATTTGGATGAACTTCCATATCTTCTACTTTAATGTTGCAGATACGGCCTTCCACATTCGCTTTCACGTTTTTGGCATCAACACGCTCAATCACAGTCGCATCAAATACGTTGATTTCGCCAATGAATTTCGCCACAAACAAGTTGCTCGGCTCTTCATAAATTTCACGAGGTGTTCCATCTTGAGCAATTTTACCGCCGTTCATTACGATGATACGGTCAGACATTGTTAAGGCTTCTTCCTGATCGTGTGTTACGAAAATAAAGGTAATGCCTAATTGACGCTGCAACGCTTTCAGCTCGTTTTGCATCTCTTTACGCAATTTATAGTCTAATGCTGAAAGCGATTCATCTAACAACAACACTTTTGGCTTATTCACCACCGCACGAGCAATCGCAATACGCTGTTGCTGACCACCGGAAAGTTGAGCCGGTTTTTGCTGAGCTCTGTCTTCCAAGCGAACCATACGCAATGCTTCCATGACACGAGGCTCGATCTCTGCATTAGGTACTTTTTGCATACGTAAACCAAACGCCACGTTTTCAAAAATGGTCATATGTGGGAATAACGCATAGCTTTGGAATACGGTGTTAACAGGGCGTTGCTCCGCTGGAACATTAGAAACATCTTGCCCATCAAGAATAATTGAGCCTTCAGTCAAATCTTCAAAACCGGCAATTAAACGTAATGCAGTTGTTTTACCACAACCCGAAGGCCCTAAAATTGTTAAAAATTCGCCATCGTTAATGGTTAAATTCAAATTTTTAAGAATCGTTTTACTACCGTAGCTTTTTGTTACATTTTTAAGCTCGATGATAGCTTTTTGTTCTAATTTTTCCATCTACTGTTGTTTTCCCTTAAATCAAAAGAAAAGGATTAAAAAACCAGGCCTGCAGCCCCCAAAAAATCAATTGATAATGATATAGCTAAAGGGGCAAGATTGAAAGGAAAAATTTGCGTTTTCCCGATTTTTCTCGGATTAACAAGCGGTCTACTTTTGCTTGTTTTTTGCAAATTTTGGAAGAAATCTGACCGCTTTGTACATCAATAAATTTATTTTTGCGATCTGTGTCGAAAAATGGCATTTTAATGAATGCCGAATTGATATATTCCGAATATGCTAAGAGTCTAATGACTTTTTGTAACAACAAAAAATCATTGATCTTAAAAAATCAGAATGCTATAAATTCAGAGGTTCTATGAATGAAGCTAGAATATGACGAACAAAAAAGCGAGAAAAATCGTATAGAACGGGATTTGCCATTCTCTATGGTTGCAGATTTCGAGTTTGATACGGCCTTTATTCGAGAGGATTTACGTTATGAATATGCAGAAACAAGATACCGAGCATTAGGGCGAATAGGCAATCGGCTTTATGCTCTCGTTTTCTGTTTGAGAAATGAAGCCGTGAGAGTAATCAGTTTTAGAAAAGCGAATGTGAGGGAGATAAAACTTTATGAGCAAAACAAAAAATTCAGTGATTGAGATTGAAAATCCGATGTGGACACAAACAGATTTCGACAATGCACTTCATTTTGACCAACTGCCACCACAATTACAACATTTAGTCTTAGTTTCACAAGCCAAAAAACGAGGCAGACCGACAAGTGCTGATAAAAAAGTGAGTGTCACTATTCGTTACTCCTCAAAAGTGATTGAAGCATTCAAAGCCACTGGCAAAGGTTGGCAAACCCGAATGAACCAAGTGTTGGAAGACTATATTTCTCAACATTCGTGATTCAATTTACCAAGCGGTCAAATTTCCTCTACTTTTTGCAAGTTTTAGCAGAAATTCGACCGCTTGTTTTCTTTCCGTTAAAATAGCCGGCAAAATCACTTTTCAACAGATCCAATGAAACTCAATTCTCAACAACAACAGGCGGTGGAATATACGCAGGGGGCTTGTCTTGTGCTGGCGGGAGCCGGCTCGGGCAAAACTCGGGTGATTATTAATAAAATCGCCCATTTAATTGCACATTGTGGCTATTCGCCGAAGCAGATTGCAGCGGTGACTTTTACCAACAAGGCGGCTCGTGAAATGCGGGAGCGGGTGGCTCACTCTATCGGCAAGGAAAACAGCAAAGGGCTGACGATTTCCACGTTCCACACGCTCGGTTTTGATATTTTAAAGCGTGAATACAAGCTGCTCGGTTTTAAATCGGGAATGACGCTATTTGACGAACACGACCAAATTGCTCTGCTCAAACATCTATTGCCGGAAAATGTGACGGAAGATAAGGATTTGCTCAAAGCCCTGATTTCCACCATTTCAAATTGGAAGAACGATCTGCTTTCGCCTGAAATGGTGATTGCTCGGGTGCGTGATGAGCGTGAGAGAGTCTTTTCGCATTTTTATCAGCTCTACCAAAACCAGCTCAAGGCTTATAACGCCTTGGATTTCGACGATTTAATTATGCTGCCGGTGCTGCTGTTCCGCCAATTTCCAGAGGCAAAAGCCCGTTGGCAGCAGAAAATTCGTTACTTGCTGGTGGACGAATATCAAGACACTAACACCAGCCAATACGAGCTGATTAAGTTGATTGTCGGCAACGAGCCGAATTTCACCGTAGTGGGTGATGATGACCAGTCCATCTACTCTTGGCGTGGGGCGAAGCCGGAAAATATGCAGCGGCTGCGTGAAGATTTCGAGCTGAAAGTGATAAAACTGGAGCAAAATTACCGCTCCAGCCAACGGATTTTGCATTGTGCCAATATTTTAATCGACAATAACGATCACCTGTTCACCAAACGTCTCTTTTCCGAGCTTGGCGAGGGCGAAAAACTGAATGTGATTGAGGCAAAAAATGAGGAACACGAGGCGGAGCGGATTGTCGGCGAGCTGATTGCTCACCGTTTCTCTCGCAAGACGAAATATAAGGATTATGCGATTTTATATCGGGGCAATCATCAATCCCGATTGCTGGAAAAATTGCTGATGCAGAACCGCATTCCTTACAAAATTTCGGGCGGCACCTCGTTTTTTGCTCGGGCGGAAATCAAAGATATGATGGCCTATTTGCGGTTGGTGGTGAACCAAGATGACGATGCGGCATTTTTACGCATTGTGAACACGCCAAAACGTGAAATCGGGGCAGCAACACTGGAAAAATTGGGCATGCTGGCGAATGAAAAACAGGTGAGCTTGTTTGAGGCGATTTTCGATTTTGAGCTGATTCAACGTCTCACGCCGAAGCCTTACCAAGCTTTGCAGGATTTTGCTCGATGGATTGTGGAAATTGCCGACCAAGCGGAGCGTTCAGATCCGATTGAGGCGGTGAAAGATCTGCTGGCAAAAATTCAATACGAAGCCCATTTGTATGAAATGGCGGCGAACCTGAAAGTGGCGGAAATGCAGAGCCGCAATGTGCAAACCTTGTTTGAGTGGGTGCAAGGAATGCTTGAGGGGGATGAAATTGAAGAGCCGATGAATTTGGTGCAGGTGGTGAACCGCCTGACGTTGCGAGATATGCTCGAGCGTGGCGAAGACGATGACGAAGCCGACCAAGTGCAGCTAATGACGCTCCACGCCTCGAAAGGATTGGAGTTTCCGCATGTTTTCTTAATTGGAATGGAAGAGGGCATTTTGCCGCACCAAACCAGCCTAGATGAAGAGAATGTAGAGGAAGAACGCCGTTTGGCCTATGTGGGTATTACTCGGGCTCAACAAACACTGACTTTTTCGCTCTGCAAAGAACGCCGTCAATATGGTGAAATTATCAAGCCTGAGCCGAGCCGTTTTTTACTGGAGCTGCCGCAAGATGATTTGGTGTGGGAAAGAGATAAACCACCGCTCACCGAGCAACAAAAAGGGGCGAAGTCTTCGGCGAATATCGCGAATTTAATGGCGATGTTGAAAGCAAATAAAAAATAACAAGGTATTTAAGGGCGAAAGGTATTCGCCCTTTATATTGATGAAATTATTTTTGCGGAGCTTGTGCAAGCAAGCGAGTTAATAACTTCCAATACGTTTCCACCGCCGGAATATGCACTTTTTCATCTGGCGAGTGGGCGTTGAGAATAGTTGGTCCAATCGACACAAAATCCATATTAGGATAGATTTTATTGATTAAACCGCATTCTAAACCTGCGTGAATAACTTTAATTTGAGATTCATAACCTAAAATATCATCGTAAATCGCTTTGGTTAATGGGGTGATTTTTGAATATGGATTTGGTTCCCAGCCCGGATAATTGCCGGAAAAATCAACCTCCGCCCCTACAAGTGTGGCTAATGAGCGAATTTTACTGCGAATATCGGCTTTGCCCCCTTCAATTAAAGAACGAGCGAGAATAGTCGCTTTTACATCGCTCTCTTTGGTACTCAGCACGCCAATGCTTAATGAAGTTTCCACCACATTTTCCACAACATCGCTATTACGCACCACACCATTTGGCAGAGCGTTAATGAAGTGAATTACACGTGCGGTACTCGCTAGGTCGAATACTTGTTCAGGCACGCCAGCTTCTTCAATGAAAAATTGGAAGTTTGGCTCTGCAATTCTGAGCTCTGTTTTTAACTGCTCGGCAGTTTGGGTTAAACAAGCGGTCAATTTTTCCTTATTTTCTGCAGAAACAATTAGTGTTGCGTGAGCTTCACGTGGAATAGCGTTACGCACAGAGCCACCTTGAACAGCGGAAATTTGAAATTCCACTTCGTTGTAAGCTTCTTCCAAAATACGAGCGAAAACTTTAATTGCATTTGCTCGAGTTGTGTGGATATCACAACCTGAATGCCCGCCTTGTAAGCCTTTAAGCGTAAAGGTAAGAGCCGCATCTTGCTGATGTGGCACTAAAAAAACGGGAAGCGTTATATTCACATTTTCGCCACCGGCACAGCCGATATAAATTTCACCATTTTCTTCGGTATCGGTATTAATCATAATATCGGCAGTCAGCCAGTTCGGGCGTAAACCAATCGCTCCTTCCATTCCCGCTTCTTCTGTCATTGTAAGTAGCACTTCAATGGTTGGGTGAGCTAAGTCATCACTATCCAACACAGCTAAGCACGAAGCTAAACCAATGCCGTTATCCGCCCCAAGCGTTGTACCTTTCGCTTTCACCCATTCGCCATCAATATAAGGTTGAATCGGGTCTTTTTTGAAATCGTGAACTGTGCCGGCATTGGCTTGTGGCACCATATCTAAATGAGCTTGTAGGGCAATGACGGCACGATCTTCCATTCCTGCCGTTGCAGGCTTACGGATTAACACGTTACCCGCTTCATCACGCTCTACAAAGAAATTTTTCGATTTTGCCCAACTCACAATAAATTCTGCTAGTTCTTCCTCGTGATAAGACGGGTGCGGAATAGCACACACTTTATCAAACCATTGCCAGAGCAGTTGAGGGGAGAGAGTTGCAATTTCAGACATAATGAGCTCCTTTTGTAAAAAATTGAGAAAAAATCACCGCTTGTATTTAAGCTGGATAGCTATCTCTACCATTGTAGAATAATTTGATTGAAATTTAATAAAAAAATCTTAAAAAAAGTGAAAAAAGAACTTGATGACTGATTGTTTTTTTTTTGTACAATCTGAGTGTGTTTTAAACACAAAAATTATCTTTTATCTTACAAAAGGAACATTTTATGTCTATTAAAAAAGTAACATTAGCAAGTTTGATTTTGTTGAGTTTAACGGCTTGTGGTAGTGGCGGCTCCGGTGGCAACTCAAACAATGCAACAAAACCGAATGCTAAACCGCAAACCACTCAACAACAAGCCGATAAAGCCGTAGCTGAGAAGACAGCGAAGGACAAGGCTGCTAAAGAAAAAGCAGAAGCTGAGCGTTTAGCGGCAGAAAAAGCGGCAAAAGAGAAAGCGGAAGCGGAACGTTTAGCGGCAGAAAAAGCAGCGAAAGAGAAAGCAGAAGCGGAGCGTTTAGCGGCGGAACAAGCGGCGAAAGAGAAAGCGGAAGCGGAACGTTTAGCAGCCGAAAAAGCAGCGAAAGAGAAAGCGGAAGCAGAGCGTTTAGACGCTGAAAAGATATCAAAAGCCAAAGGGATAGATATTGAAGAAAAGGGATTTTCAACAGTCCCTCACACATCTAGCCAAGAAGGTAATCTAGATGTACAGCATTGGGGAAATTTGTATAACCAAAAATATTCTGTTGTCGTTGTAACAACTACTACTAAAATAGGTTGGAATAATGATGTTTATGTAAATTCTGATGTATCTACTGTAGATACTAGAGGTCTCAAAACAGAAATTCTACCTAAGGAAGGAAAAGCTACTTACACAGGGAAAGCGTTTGACTATAGATTTTATCGCTCTGGTGATCTGTCATATAATGTAGATTTTTCTCAAAGAATTGGATCTGGAAAGATTAGAAATTCACTTGGGGATAGTTATACGCTATCACAGGGGAATATTGATAATGGGATAATTTCGGGCACAGCCTCAAAACATCAAGGTAATCCAAATCATAATAGTGGAAATTATTATTCAGGTGGGGATTATAAAGTTCAATTTTTTGGACCGAATGCTGAAGAAATAGGAGGAGAGTTAAATATTGGTGATGAAAAACTCGGTCTAGCAGGCACTCGTGGCGATATCCAATAATAACCTTTTCTAATATCCAATGCCGTTTAACCACAAATTAAACGGCATTTATATTAACCGTATCCCCAATTTTCTTTGTCTTTATGAAAAAATATACCCTGTTATTTCCACTTTTTAGCTCTTTTGTGTTGGCAGAAACCGCGATTGAGCACAACACAGATCCCGTTTCTTTTGAACGCCATTCACAAGCGGTCAAATTTGAGCAAAATTTTGTAAAAAAATCGCAAAAAACGACCGCTTATCAAGCTGAATATTCATTCAATCAGACTGTTGAACAGCAAATTAATCAAGCAATTTTGAGCCAAAATTGGGAAAACTTAGCACCGCTTTTAAGCCATTATCAGCAAATGCCCAATGTTGATCCTTTACTTTGGCATTACGCCAAAGCGGCACTTGCCTATGCGAAAAAAGATCATTATTCAGCCATTTTTCACTATCGCCAATTACTCTCCAGAAATTCCAATTTGGTTTATCCACGTTTTGATTTAGCGTTAATTTTGGCAGAAGATCAGCAATTTCGTGAGGCGGAGCGTGAATTTAGCCGTATTCAAGCCAATTTACCGCCCGATTTAGGCAAAATTGCGGCGAATACTCAAATGCAAATTGCAGAAAATGAGCGTTGGCAGCCTGATTTTTACTTGCAATATACCCAGACAAATAACGTGAATAATGCGTCATCTTCGCCGATTGTAAGCGTAAATGGGCGGATTTTCCGCAAAAATGAAGAAAATTTACCACAATCGGCCAAAGGAATTCGTTATGGCTTAGGGTTAAGCAAATTACAGAATTTGCGTGGTAATCACTTTGTGGAATTAGGGCTAAATTATAGCGGTATTTATTATTGGGATAATCAAGATTACCGTGAACAATCTCTTTCTATTTCACCAAGTTATAGTTACCGCAAGGCTCGCTATCGCTTTAGCGTTTCGCCGTTTATTGAGCAGAATTGGCTAGGCAGTAGCCGTTATAATTATCAGTTTGGGGCAACGGTAAGTGGCTTGCGTTATCTCAATTCACAATGGT
Organism: Mannheimia varigena; assembly: GCF_013377235.1. Lineage (NCBI taxonomy): Bacteria > Pseudomonadati > Pseudomonadota > Gammaproteobacteria > Pasteurellales > Pasteurellaceae > Mannheimia > Mannheimia varigena. Next base: position 1,978,459 of record NZ_CP016226.1, read on the forward strand.
TGATATCAGGCAGTGTTACCCATTTACAAAAACGCTATTTTGATGAGCTAACCGCAAGTCGTTATAGCAGTTACCAGCACCAAATCAGCGGCGGATTACAATGGCAAGCGGTCAAAAATTGGCGATTTTTTGCAAATTTAGACAGCAGCCGTGAGGTTGCTCGTGAGAAAGCTCAAACGTCAAATAAGTGGTTAGCAAGAGTTGGAGCGATTTATCAAGGCGAAAAATGGGCAGCTCAGGCAAGTTTAGGCTTTGGAAAACGCTATTTTGCTGATAAGCACTATTTATTTGGCTATAAACGGCAAGATAAGGAATATCAAGTTAATCTTGCGGTTTGGAATCGTACTTGGCATTGGCAAGGCATTGTGCCGAAGTTGAATTTCCGTTATCAAAAAATGGATAGTAATATTGCCGATTTTTACTCTCGACAAAATAAAGAACTGTTTTTTACGTTAGAGAAGCTATTTTAGTGCTGGTTTTTTGCACTACGCATACGGTTGCGTAATAAGTTGTATAAAAAAATGAATGAAATGATGGCGAAAAAACCATTTTCAGGTTATTCTAGTGCAATTTTTTTATATCGGGGTGAGCCCCAATTTTATATTAGGTTGTTTCTATGAGCGAAAAATACACAAACGAAAAATATGTGGTAACGTGGGATATGTTCCATATGCACGCCCGTAAGTTGGCAGAAAATTTATTACCCGCTTCTCAGTGGAAAGGGATTATTGCAGTAAGTCGTGGCGGTTTATTCCCTGCTGCTGTTTTAGCACGTGAGTTGGGTATTCGCCACGTAGAAACAGTGTGTATCGCAAGCTACGATCACGATAATCAAGGTGAATTAAAAGTATTACACGCAGCTGAAACTGACGGCGAAGGTTTTATTGTAGTAGATGATTTGGTGGATACCGGAAATACCGCAAAAGAAATTCGCAGAATGTACCCGAAAGCACGTTTTGTAACCGTATTTGCTAAACCACAAGGTGCTCCATTAGTTGATGATTATATCATCGACATTCCACAAGAAACCTGGATTGAGCAGCCTTGGGATTTAGGTATTACCTTTGTTCCGCCTTTGGCTCGTAAGTAATTTTGTGTAATGGACAATGAAAATTGTCCATTATTTTTATCTGTTTTAAATTGATTAAGAAAATGAGTTTAGGTCATCTTTATATTATTTCAGCACCCAGTGGTGCAGGTAAATCGTCGTTAATTAACGCATTATTAGCTGATTTGCCACGTTCTGAAGTCCAACTTTCTGTTTCTCACACAACCCGTAATCCACGTCCGGCTGAACAAGATGGCGTGCATTATTACTTTACCAACCACGAAGAATTTAAGCGTTTAATTGAGCAAGAGCATTTTTTGGAATGGGCGGAAGTGTTCGGTAATTACTATGGCACATCGCTACCAATGATTGAACGCAGCCTTGAACAAGGGATTGATGTTTTCCTTGATATTGACTGGCAAGGGGCAAGACAGATTCGGGAAAAAGTGGCAAATGTGAAAACGATCTTTATTTTGCCACCTTCAAAAGCTGAACTCGAAAAACGCTTAATCGGGCGAGGGCAAGACTCAGCAGAAACCATTGCAAAACGTATGGCAGAAGCCGTTTCTGAAATGAGCCATTATGATGAGTTTGATTATGTGATTATTAATGATAACTTTGAACAAGCTCTTTCTGAGCTAAAAGCAATTTTAGTGGCAGAGCGTGTCAGTTTAAATAGTCAGAAAATTCGTCATACCAATCTGATTAGTGAACTATTACATAACTAAATGAACAAGCGTTCATTTTAGCTGGAAAGAAACGCAGTTTTTGGGTAGAATACGCCGGTTTTCTACCCAAATTTTTTCACAAAATTATTTTATCCCAAATAAGGACATAGAATGAAACTCTCAAAATTAGCCTTTTCTGTGGTGTTAGCCTTAACAGTAACGGCTTGTACCACCGGAAATATGAGCAATGATGGTTCTTTGCAAAAAGCACAAGAAACTTATCAAAGTTATGATGAAATCACTAAGCAATATCAAATTAACGAGCAATGGTGGCAAGGTTATAGTGATGCTGAATTAAACCGTGTTGTTGATTTAGCCATTAAAAACAACCTTGATTTAGCAAAAAGCGGGATTGCAGTAAATAAAGCTCTTTATAATGCGAACTTAGTGGGGGCAAATCTAGTTCCAACCTTTAGTGGTTCAGGTTCTGCTTCAGCCGCAAAAGGATTGGGTTCGGCTTCTTCTAATAATATTTCAACCGGTGTTTCAACTACAGCGGCTCAAGCAGCATTCAATTTAAGTTATACCATTGATTTATGGCAGCGTTTAGCTGACACCGCGAGTGCGGCAGAATGGGTTCATAAAGCGACGGTTGAAGATTTAAAAGCAACTCGCTTATCTATCATCAACTCAGTGGTAACTACTTATTATCAATTAGCTTATTACCGTGATGCTATTCGTATTACCGAAGAAAGCATTAAAAACTATGAGCAAATCAGCCGTATTTTAACGAACAAGATGAATGCAGGTGCAATTGACCGTTTAGCGGTAGATCAAGCACAGCAAGCAGTTTTAACTGCTCGCAACAAGGTGATTGAATTACGCACAATGCAAAAAACGGCAGAGCAGACGTTACGCAATTTGCTAAATGTTCACCCAAATACACCGCTTAATATCCGCTATCCAAATATTATGAACGTGAAATTGCAAGGTGTGGATTTAAATGTGCCGGTTTCAGCGATTGCAAATCGCCCTGATGTAGTGGGTTCGCTACAACGTTTACAAAGTGCCTTTAAATCTTTAACGGCGACAGAGAAAAGCTGGTTCCCAACTTTAACTATTGGCGGTTCTATTACAGGTAATGCTACAAATGTGGGGAATATTGCAGATAACCTGGTTGGTAATGCGTTAATTAAACTGGATTTACCATTCTTAGATTGGAATCGTGTAAAAAATAATGTAAAAATTTCAGAAACGGATTATGTAACGGCTCGTTTAAATTATGAGCAAAAAATTACTTCGGCGTTAAATGAAATTGATCGTTATTATTATGGCTATACGCAATCAAGAAGCTCGTTAAAAGTGCTACAAGATGCATATAATCAAGATAAACGCATCAGTACATACTACAAAAATCGTTATGAACAAGGTGTTTCAGAATTCCGTGAATGGATAGCTGCAATGAACACCGAGCGTAATTCCCAACTTGCCATTTTAAATGCCAAGTACACCATCTTAGCGAATGAAAATGCGGTGTACCAAGCAATGGCAGGTAAATATAGACACTAAGAGTTTTGTTATAAGAAAGGCTAATATACATATTAGCCTTTTTGCTTATTTAGAAAGGGCTTTTTGAGCTAAATAATCTAAGTGTTGCCTGCTTTGGTAAGGCACAATAGAAATATCATCATTTAGTGAAATTAATTGATAAAACTGCGGATGGTTAAAACTACTAAATGTGGAATATTCATCTGAATCAAGATGCTTGTCATGTTGTAACTTATTGATTTTTATTATTTTTTCTTCTTTGTTTCCTTGGCAGTTGTAGTAACTTTCTACATTATTACGCTCATCTACAATATAAACGTTAAAGCTACTGTTAGAATTGTCTTCAAAGAAAAATTGAAGGAATCCTTCACTGGCAAATTCACTAATTTGTTTCGGGAATGATTTCTTGTTATTTTCAGGTGAGGTTGTCTTCGTATTTGCAAAATTATCGGCATTTTCGACCGCTTGTTCTTCTACTTGTCGAATACCAAAATTCTGTTTGCTGAAAACGAGCTGCCAGGTTTTACCTGCCATTTTGAAGGTGTCATTACCATCAGATGGTAATACGCAACCTGTTTGAATCGTAATACATTTATGCACTAAATCTGCAACAAAATCACGTAGCTCGCTTCGTAAGTATTTGCTATAACAAAACACATTGACTGATTGTGGTGAAGATGCACTTTGATAAATGCGGTTAGAGACTAATTTAAGTGCTTTTAAAATAGCATCATCGCCTTCAAAGTGTTGGGTTCTGATTTCATTCCAGACATTTCGGTAAATAATGCTTACGCTTCCCACTAATGACTTTTGTGAACTACTAAAGTTAAACAAATCACTTTGTTGAATTTTTTTCGGTAAGTTCTGGATATTTAGTGTTGGATCTTGTACTAAATTAATCGCGATGGATAAATTACGAATCTCGTTTGGATGATATAGATCTTCATCTGTCATTTCGGGAGCTTGAATAGGAAATGAAAGACGTAAATCAGTAATGAATTGGCGTAATTTCTCGGTGTTTAGGCTTGAGCTTATTGTGTGTAGATGCGTTGCTGCATTAATAATCCCATTAAAGTATCCCCAAGCAATTAATTTGATTGGGCTACGGTTATAGTGAACATAACGATTTTCGGCATCATATTGGCTTTTTGGCACTTGGTTTACTAAATACCAACCTGGCTGCATCGAGCCACCAGTTCTTGCTTCAATAATAGTCAGATTAGGTTCTGCTAAATTCGATGAAATTTTAGGATTAATGAGAGAAACTTTACCTGGCAGATTTTCAAAAACAGAATAGAGTCGGCGCATTAGGATATCAATGTCGTTTGTCATAATACTCGGATTAATATGAAATTTCCGTGCAAAATGGATAAGATTGCGATAGCTCTGTAGTAGGTGATCGACAAGCATGATTTCGTGTTTCATCACTTGTTTGATTTTCCAATTGGGACGATTAAACAGCAAATTAGTCTGTTTCTCATTCCAAGACCAAGATTCTACTAGTTCTTGTAAATCATTTGCTCGCCAACTTTTATGGAGAGTTCCTTCAATCGCTTTAGTGTAAAAACAAACACGCAAGCGGTCTAATTTTACCCATTCTTTACGAGCAATAAGATGTTCGGTAACTAGCTCAAGCATCGCAAGATATGGGTCAAAATGATATGTTACTGCCTCATCACTTAATATTTTTTTCTTAAACTCTTTTGAGATGAGCTTTGTTTTAGGGTAAGTATGGGCATAGCATTCAAGCAATAAAATTTTAATAGCAGATTTATACGGATTATTAATACCTTTATAGAGTTGCCATAAGCTTGCACCAAAAAATTCACTGGTTGAAAGACTAGAAAAATCACCAAAATCTATCCATTCACTGAGATCAATATCAGGATTGTTATGTGCGTTTAAATATTCATTTTTCTGTAAATGTAACCAAAGTAAGCGTTTGCCAGCAAGTAAGATTGCTGAACGATAGAATTCATCAAGTAAGAAAAAATGCTGAGCTGAACCACTATGTTCATCTGTCACACCGCTACTATAAGTTTGAGCTTTAAATTGCTCTGGATTCATTAAGAAAATATTGATATCTACATCGAAAGTTTTTGCCCATTCTTGTAGTTTAGTGATTTTTAACTCCATTAGCTTATATTGCTCAATGGTTAAATCATTTGAATAACAGAGCCATAAATCTAAATCAGACAAACTTGTTTGGGTAATAGAACCGATGCTTCCCATACAGTAAAGTGCATCAAAACTGATTTGATTTTTTAAATGATAAGCAGAAATTGCCTCATCAAAGCTATAAGACATTAATGATTGTTTCTGATAATCAGAGAGTTCAAAACGCCAAATACCTTGCGGAGCATTCTCAACATAAGCAGGCAATGTAGGATGATTTAGATGGATAAGCAGTGGAAGTAACGAAAAAACATGGGTGAAGCATTGGTTATTTGCTCTCATTGCTCGTTCAATGCGGTAGGTATTTAATTGATCGAGCCGCTTTTTAGTAAAGTCTAATTTTTGAGAAAAGCTAAGTTTATCAGTAGTAATAGTCGTTTTTTCTACTGTGATTTGATTAGCTTTCAGACTTAGTGTTTTCACGTCAGCTTCCTTACTAAAAATGTGATCTACTCAACATTTTAGCTCAAAAGCTATTGTTATGGAATGCTGTAAAAATAAATCTGATTTATATCTTTTTGTATAAAACAGCTCGGATCTGACCACTATCTTATTCGAAAAGAGTTCAGACCAGTCACAATTTTGTGTAAAATAGATAAGTTTTAGTAGCTTATTTGAGCGAACAAGTGTAAGCTGAATTTACTATTTTTTCATAAATGATGAAGGAAACAAAATGAAAAGAGTTGTTATTACAGGTTTAGGTGTTATTTCAAGTATTGGTAACAATAAAGAAGAAGTGTTAGCCTCATTAAAAGAAGGTAAGTCAGGTATTGAATTTGTACCTGATTTTGCTGAAGTAGGTATGCGTAGCCAAGTGGCGGGCACGATTAAATTAAACCCAGCAGAGCTGATTGACCGTAAAGTTTACCGTTTTATGGGCGATGCGGCAGCTTATGCCTACATTTGTATGAAAGAAGCAATCGAAGATGCCGGTTTAACTGAAGATAATGTTTCAAACGAGCGTACAGGTTTAGTAATTGGCTCTGGTATCGGCTCTGCTCGTGCTCAAGTTGCGGCAACAGATGCAGTGCGTGGACCTCGCGGTGTAAAAGGTATTGGGCCTTATGCGGTAACTAAAACAATGGCATCAAGCGTATCTGCTTGTTTAGCTACGCCCTTTAAAATTAAAGGAGTAAACTATAGCATTAGTTCTGCTTGTGCAACTTCAGCTCACGCAATCGGACACGCAATGGAGTTAATCCAATTAGGCAAGCAAGATGTTGTTTTTGCGGGTGGTGCAGAAGAGCTTTGCTGGGAAGGCGCGGCACAGTTCGATGCGATGGGGGCAGTATCTTCTAAATATAATGACACGCCAACTAAAGCGAGCCGTGCTTATGATGCAAATCGTGATGGTTTTGTTATTGCAGGTGGTGGTGCAATCTTAGTGATTGAAGAATTAGAACACGCCCTTGCTCGTGGTGCCAAGATCTACGCAGAAATTGTGGGCTATGGTGCAACATCTGATGGTTACGATATGGTTGCCCCAAGTGGTGAAGGTGCAGAACGTTGTATGAAACAAGCTATGGCAACTGTAAATGGCGAAATTGAATACATTAACGTACACGGTACCTCTACTCCAGTCGGTGATGTGAAAGAACTGGGTGCAATCCGCAATGTATTTGGCGATAAGACTCCTGCTATTTCTTCAACTAAATCAATGACAGGGCACTCTCTTGGTGCTGCAGGGGCCCACGAGGCAATTTATTCATTATTAATGTTGGATAACAATTTTATCGCACCAAGCATTAATATTGAAACTCTCGATGAGCAAGCTGAAGGTATGAATATTGTAACTGAACGCCAAGACAAAGAGTTAACCACTGTAATGTCTAATAGCTTCGGCTTTGGTGGTACAAACGCTTGTTTAGTGTTCCAACGCTATTCAAAATAATTTCATCTTAATGGATAAAGATAAAGAAGTGCGGTAACGCACTTTTTTATTACCTACAAGCGGTTGAATTTTGCTAAAAATTTGCAAATTGATTCCTGTTTCGTATCTTCTCTATTTTTTTCACAAAAAAATCAAATTTTATTTTTATCTGCTTATATTTATATTTTTAGCATTAAATTTTGTTAAATTGTTTTTATGATCGCCATATAAAAGAATTTCAATTTATTAAGCAGAATAATAATTTTAGCATTTTTTTAACAAGATTTTTGAACATCTATTTTTTACTTTATTTTATGAGTAGAATGAAAACTTATTCGAGGTCTTACACATATTTTGGAGAATATATGACACAACAAATAGAACAATCAACTTGGAAAAGTAAATTTGCCGCAATGGGACCGGGTATTTTAATGGCATCAGCAGCTGTGGGTGGTTCGCATATTGTTGCTTCCACTCAAGCGGGGGCGATTTATGGTTGGCAATTAGCGATTATTATTATTTTAGCAAACTTGTTTAAGTATCCGTTTTTCCGTTTCGGAGTGCAGTACACTTTATCTAGTGGCAAAAGTTTATTAGAAGGTTATAAAGATAAGGGTGGTATTTATCTTGTTATTTTCTTTATTCTAAATGTACTGGCAGGTATGATTAATACTGCAGCCGTGGGTATTGTAACTGCTGCAATCTTAAAATTTATTTTTTCAGCACTAGGTGTTTCATTTGATTTAAGCATTCCAATGGCAGGAACAATCGTGATTGTAGTAACCTGGGGAATATTGCTTTTAGGAAAATATCGTTTCTTAGATTCTCTCTCTAAATGGATTATGATTGCTCTAACCATTTCAACAGTAACAGCGGTAGTTATTGCAGCGTTAAAAGGCGGTATTCCAGTTGCTCCTGATTTTATTGAACCATCACCTTGGAATTTAGCTGCTCTTGGTTTTATTGTTGCATTAATGGGCTGGATGCCTGCACCAATTGAAATTTCAGCGATTAACTCAATGTGGGTTATTGCCAAAAAACGTTTTAGTAAAATCAGCTATCAAGATGGTATTTTTGACTTTAATGTGGGTTATATTGGTACAGCAATTTTAGCAATCGTATTCTTAGCATTAGGTGCATTAGTACAATATGGTTCAGGCGAACAAGTTGAGCAGGCAGGTGTAAAATATATTGCCCAATTAATCAAAATGTACGCCTTTGCAATTGGTGATTGGTCTAAACTGTTAATTGCATTCATTGCCTTTATGTGTATGTTTGGTACAACCATTACGGTTATTGATGGTTATTCCCGTGCGAATGCAGAAACATTGCGTATTTTAACAGGGCGTAAAGCGCATTCTCAAACAGAATTAGCGATTTGGTTAACACTCACATCTGCAATTGGCATCTTAATTATTAGTGTATTTATGAGTGATGTAGCGGCAATGCTGAAATTTGCAATGATTTCATCATTTGTTTCAACGCCAATTTTTGCGTGGTTAAACTTTTCATTAGTGTTGAAAGGTGAACATCGTGTAACAGGTGGATTATTCTGGTTAGCTGTAGTTGGGCTAATTTATTTAACTGCTTTTGCCTTACTATTCTTAGCACAGCAGTTTGGTATTATTGGGTAATTAAGTGAAATAATAAACAAAAGGGCAGTATTCCATCAGATACTGCCCTTTTTATTAGCCTTTTGTGAGCTCAATAAATCCTTGTTCGCTGAGAATTTGTATCCCTAATTCCTGAGCCTTAGTTAGCTTTGAGCCTGCTTTTTCACCTGCGATGAGGTAATCGGTTTTACTTGAAACCGAACCTGAAACTTTGCAGCCTAGACTTTGTAATAGAGCTTTGGCTTCATCTCGGGTCATTTGGGTGAGAGTGCCAGTTAACACTACGTTTTTGTCTTTTAATGGATTATCGACAATTTCAATTTTAACTACATTTTCCCAATGCACGCCTTGAGTAATCAAATCTTCAACTACTTCAACATTATGTGGTTCTTGCCAGAAGCTAACGATGCGGTTTGCTACCACTTCGCCCACATCTTGCACCTCTTTTAATTGCTCGAAAGTGGCTTGGCGAATTGCTTCAAGTGAACCGAAATGGTTAGCTAAGTTCAAAGCAGTTGCTTCCCCAACTTCACGAATGCCTAATGAGAACAAAAAGCGGGGAAGGGTGGTATTTTTCGCTTTTTCGATACTGTTTAGGGCATTTTGAGCCGATTTTTCGCCCATTCGTTCTAATCGCATTAAAGTTGTATGATCGAGCTTGAATAGATCGGCTGGAGTTTTAATTAACTCACGAGCCATTAACTGCTCAATCAGTTTTTCGCCTACGCCGTCAATATCCATCGCTTTGCGAGAAACGAAATGTTTTAACGCTTCTTTGCGTTGGGCTCCGCAGAACAGTCCGCCAGTGCAGCGTGCTACGGCTTCGCCTTCCACACGCACCACCGCTGAATTACAGATTGGACAAGCGGTCGGAAATTCAATTTTTTTTGCATTTTCAGGGCGGCGTTCAGCAACCACCCCTGTAATTTGTGGAATAACATCGCCTGCACGGCGAATAATCACGGTATCGCCAATCACAATGCCTAAACGTTCAATTTCATCGCCATTATGTAGCGTAGCATTGCTTACTGTTACACCTGCTACAAACACAGGCTCTAATTTTGCAACAGGCGTGATTGCCCCTGTTCTTCCTACTTGGAAATCTACTTCTTTCAAAATAGTCATTTCTTCCTGTGCAGGGAATTTGTAAGCAATTGCCCAGCGTGGGGAGCGAGAGATAAAACCAAGTTGCTCTTGTAAGGCAATGTCATTGACTTTCAATACTGTGCCATCAATATCATAGCCTAGCGTTGGGCGTTTAGCTTGGATTTCAGCATAATACGCCAAGAGTTCTGTTTTGCCTTGAGCTAAGCGGATTTCATTATTGACAGGTATGCCAAGCGATTTGAGCCATTGCAAACGCTCAAACTGAGTGTTTGGCAATTCATCATCACTTTCATAAATGCCAATACCGTAAGCATTTAGCACGAGTGGGCGTTGGCGAGTAATTTTTGGATCTAACTGTCTTAACGAACCTGCTGCCGCATTACGAGGGTTAGCAAAGGTTTTCTCGCCTTTGGCTAAGGCTTTTTCATTTAACTCATTAAAGCCCGCTTGTGGCATAAACACTTCACCACGAATTTCTAAACGAGCTGGTGGATTGAGCGTGTTTAGTTTTAATGGAATATTACGAATGGTACGGATATTGGCGGTAATATCTTCGCCTGTTGTGCCATCGCCTCGGGTAGCTGCACGGGTAAGTAAGCCGTTTTCATACAAAATACTTACGGCTAAACCGTCTAATTTCGGCTCGCAGCAAAATGTTAACTCATTTGGATTGGCAATAATATAGCTTTCCATTCGGCGTAAAAAGCCATCTAAATCATCATCACCAAAGGCGTTATCTAACGAAAGCATTGGCATTTCGTGTGTAACTTGAGCAAAGCCTGATAATGGCTTTGCACCCACTCGTTGCGTTGGCGAATCTGCGGTAATCAGTTCCGGGCGTTGCCATTCAATATTTTTCAGTTCATTCATTAAGCGGTCGTATTCCGCATCCGGTACGCTAGGATTATCTAAAACGTGATATTCATACTCGTATTGACGTAACTTTTGGCGAAGCTGTTCGATTTGCTCAACTAACGCTGATGTTGTATTTTCTTCAAATAAAGAGCCTTGGCTAAATAAAGACATTGGTAAAATTCTCTACAAAAAAGACCGCTTGTAACAAGCGGTCGAAAAAACAATTATTTTTGCAATTAATGCATTACACGTTGCATATAACGTTGGCGGGATTCTTCGCTAAATGGCTGTTGAGCATCGTCATATAAATAGCCACCGAGCGATGATGCCAAGTGTTCCGCATTGCTCAGTAACAATTTCATATTCACAATATCGTTGCCTTCGGTTGGTAACTGCATAAATAGTACCAAGCCAGCGGTCGAGAAGTTGGTAATATTGTGTAAATCAAATGTACCTGGGTTCATTAAGTTTGCCGCACTGAAAATAATTGGGCTGAGCGAATCGTCAATGTGTTGGTGGCGGTGGAAAATTTGGTGTTCGCCAAAACGCAACCCAACTTCTTCCAAGTAATGAACCACATAGTCGCCACGGAACGGCTCGTTTTGTGGTGCATAAACATAAAGCGTTACAAATGGGTTTTCTTCCTGCTCAGTTTGTACAACTTCGCTTTCTTCTACAGGTGCAACTTGCACTTCTTGTTCAGGAGTAATAGCAACATTAATCGTCGGGTTCGCAAAGTCAGGTGTATTTTGAATATGTTGCTGATTCGAAATTTGCTGACCATAAGTACTAACAGGCTCAGATATAGGTTGTTGAACAGGTGGTACTGCTTGAACTTGAGGTTCTCCCGGTAAACTGATTTTGATATTTTGCAATGAGCTTTCCACTTCCTGTTGGATCTGCTGTGGATTTTCTTCCGGTACAGACATCGCTTGATACTCATTAGCCTGTGGCTGCAACGAAGCAGGAATATTGTTATTTAACTCATTATTTGGTGGAGGCACAATAACAGGTCTACTTGAAAAGGTATTTGAGAAAATGTTCGATTTTTCACGGCGGGCAGACCAAATACTAAAGCCGATCAACACCGCAATCAATAATCCAGCTAGAATAAAGAAAATAATATGCAGTTCCATTGTGTCCTCTTTATTTTTAAATAATCAGTAAAAAATACATTTTCATATTTGCGAAAATAGTGTGTGTAGCTTACCATATTTCTAAAGAATTTTTGACAAAAAATAAGGAATCATTATGTCTTCTGTTTTTTCAGAGCCACAAAACCAAGTAGGGCTTGGTTTTCATTACTTTATTTATGGCTGGAAGTTGTTGCTGAAACGCCAATTTTTACCCTTTGTGATTTTTCCGATTTTGATTAATACGGTGTTAATGGTAGGGCTGATATGGGCGTTTTTTGCCAATATTGGTGGGTTGTTGGCATTAATGTTACCAAGTTGGTTGGAATGGCTTAGCTTTATTCTAATTCCGTTAATTTTTTTAATGATTTTAGTCGGCTTTTATTTTGCTTTTACCACATTAGCAAACTTTGTTGCAGCTCCTTTTAATGGTTTACTGGCTGAAAAAGTTGAACTACAACTGACGGGTGAGCCATTGGGCGATATGTCTTTCGGATCAATGTTAAAAGATGTGCCACGAATGCTAAAACGTGAATGGCAGAAAATGATGTACAGCATTCCAAGATTAATTGTTCTCTTTGTGCTTGGCTTTTTACCTGTGGTTGGGCAAACCATAGTGCCGGTTCTGACCTTTATGTTTGGTGCGTGGTTGATTGCAATTCAATATTGCGACTATCCGTTTGATAACCATAAAATCAGTTTTCAACGTATGCGAAATGCACTTGCACAATATCGCACCCTTAATTTTACTTTTGGTGCCTTAGTGAGCTTATTTACGATGATCCCATTTGTTAATTTGGTAGTAATGCCTGTAGCAGTGTGTGGGGCAACAGCATTATGGGTAAACGAATATCGCCATTTCTTCTTAAACAATCAAACAGGCGAGTTCAGCAAAGCAGACTATACCTTTAAACACCCTGGAACGGCAGTTAGTACGCAAACGCGTTCAGGTGAGGTAAGTAGAGATGTAAGAAATAGTGATGTAAGTCGCAAGTAACCGGTTGTTTTCTCTACGTTTTTTGCATTAACACCCTCAAAACTCATTACTTTTGAGGGTGTTTTTTTATTCAAGAGAAAATCTAATTGGTACGGTAACTGAAGGTGGGAAACCTGCTGGTGGCGATGGCATACTTACCGCCTGTGCACTTTTTACCGCGGCATTGTCCAAATTGCTGTTACCTGAAGAATTAACCACTGAGACATTTGAGATTGCTCCAGATGAGGTAACATTAAATTTAATAGTTACCGTGCCTGTTTTACGCATCATCTTTTCACGCTGAGGGTATGAATTATTTGCTTTACGTTGTAATGCACGCTGTAATGCGGTTTTATAAGCGGAAAGCTCGCTTGCATTGCCTCCTGTAGTCGAGGTTGAATTCAATGAGCCGCCTTTTTGCCCGCCTACAACGCCAGTAACCATTTTTTCGCCTTGTACCGCATTCGGAATAGCTTTTGCTACAATGCCTTGTTTAACTTCAGGACCACGCTCTAGGGCTTTGATTGGTTTTTGCTGAGGTTTCTCTCGCTCTTTTGGCTTCTCTTTGCGTTTCTCTTCTTTTAGTTTTTCTTTTTTCTCTTTTGGACGTTCTTTACGTTTTTCTTCCTTTGGCTTTTCTTTTTTCGGTTTTAGGACTGGATCAGGAATAGCTTCAGGCTCAGGTTGAACCTCTGGTTCAGGTGGCTCAACTTTTTCCGGCTCAATTTCCTTCACTTCTTCAGTAGTTTCGGGTGAAACTGCCACCTGTGGTTGCTCTAATAAAGCCGCAACCATTTCCATTGAAAGCGAATTTTGCTCTGCCGTTTTTTCAATTTTTTGCTCATTAAGCAAGGCAAAACTACCACCAATCAATGCACCGTGAATGGCTAATGAGGCAATTAATCCGATTCTAGAATGGTGTTTTTTCATCTCATTTATCCTACTAAGGCATTATTGGTGCTTGAGCTGGTGTGGTTGGCGTATTGGTAGCAGGTGTCGCAACGGTTTCTTTTTTCGTAATAATTGCCACATTTTTGATCTCATTTGCAGATAACACATCGGTTAATTCCACAAATTTTTCAAAAGCAACTGCACCATCAACTTTAAGTGATACTTTTTGGCTTTTATCCCAAGTTGAAACTTCCGCCACAAGCTGTTCTTTTGTGATAGGTTTGTCATTAAAGAAAAATTCATTGTTTTCAGTAATGGTCAAAAGTTTAGCAAGTTCATCTGCTTGCATCGGCTGTGTTGTTGTCGCTTTTGGTACATTCACTTGAATTTTACCTTGTGAGATAAAAGAGGCTGTAACTAACACGATAGCCAACAATACCAACATAATATCAATAAATGGGATGATGTTGATTTCATCAAATTTTTTCATCTTTATGCCTTCTTAATTTGCAAAAAATAGAGGAAATTAGACCGCTTGATGATTTTTAGCTTGTAGAGCTAACCATTTCAATTTATTTTCTTCTACTTTACGGCCAAAACCGTTATAGAAAACCATTGCAATAATTGCTACTAAAATACCTGCTGCAGTTGCTTTTAATGCTAAGGAAAGGTTTACCATAATAGCGGCAGCATCAATATCGCCACCTGATTGTCCTAAGTTGTAGAAGGTGAGAAGAATACCAATAACGGTGCCCAATAGCCCTATATAAGGTGCATTTGAGCCAATAGTAGAAATGGTGGTTAGGTTGTGGGTTAAGTCGATTTCTAATTCTTCTAAGGTGCTATATTTGGAAATATTCACTTTCGAATAGAACATAATACGTTCAATTGCCTTCCATACACAAATAACGCTTAATAAACCTAATAAACCTAAAATAACGAAGTCTGTATAACGTTCTAAAAAATGAAAAAGTTGATTCATATAAAACCTCAAAGAAAAAATGGATAAATCTCGCATTTGAAAATAGTTCGCAATTATATCTAATGAACATTGAATTTTCAACTCGAAATAATAGCCATTCTCTTAGCTATTTTATGGTATAGTTTTGCCTATTTATTTGAGGAATAAATCACTTATGGAAGTTACTTTTAAAGAAATACTCCCCCAGCAAGCGTGGGAATTAATGGAAAAAGAAGGGGCGGTGCTTGCTGATATTCGTGATGCTCGTCGCTACGTTTATAGCCACCCGCAAGATGCTTTTCATTTAACTAACCAAAGTTACGGTAAATTTTTAGACGAAGTTGATTACGATGATCCTGTTGTCGTTATTTGTTATCATGGGGTTAGTAGTCAAAGTACCGCTCAATTTTTGATTGAACAAGGGTTTGAAAACGTTTACAGCGTAAAGGGTGGTTTTGAAGCGTGGGAAAGAAACGGGCTACCTATTGAAACCTCTTATTAACACTACAATATAAAATGTAATTTTTAGCTTAAAGAAGATTTTTATGGACTATTTGGTAAATGTAAACGAACAAAATTTTAGTGAAGTGTGGAGTGCTGCAGGGCAAATGCCGACAGTGTTTCATTTTATTTCTCCCCGTGAGGTTGCCTCGCTAGAAATGGATGCTTTACTCCGCCGTATTACGGATGAAAACCCACAGCAATTTTTGTTGGCAACGATTAACTGTGATGAACAGCAGACATTAGCCGCACAATTTCGCATTCAACAAATTCCAACGCTTTATCTCTTCTCGAACGGTCAGCCGATTGATGCTATTCAAGGTGCGGTAAGTGAGCAAGAGTTGCGAATTCGGCTTGCTAATATTTTACCGAAAGAGGAAGAACTTAAATTTAACCAAGCTCTAGAACTTCTACAAGATCAACGCTACGATGAAGCCTTGCCTTTGCTAAAAGCCGCTTGGGAAATGACGGAAAAGAAAAACAGCGATTTTGCTTTGCTCTACGCTGAAACTTATATCGCAATGAAAAATGTTGAGCCGGCTCGTGAAATCTTAAAAGCGATTCCAATTCAAGACAGAGATAGCCGTTGGCACGGTTTGCAAGCTCAAATCGAGTTATTAGAGCAGGCGAGTGAATCCCCCGAGTTGCAACAGTTGCAAGCTGATTATGCTCAAAGCAAAACACCTGAAATTGCGATTAAATTGGCTAATCAATTACACCAAGCTCACAAAAATGAAGAAGCCTTAACGCTCTTATTTGATTGGTTGAAATCAGATTTGAATGTATCAAACGGCGAGCTGAAAAACCAATTTTTAGCAATATTATCAGCACTTGGAACAGATCCTATTGTGTCTAAATTCAGAAGACAGCTTTATTCTCTGCTGTATTAATAAAATGAAAATGCCGTAACTGATTACGGCATTTTTTGTTTTAAGCGAGGCTTATTCCGCTTGCTCTTGTTTAAGCTGAGCGGCTTCATTGGCTTCTTTTAAAATTAACTCTAAGCTATCGCCGGCTGAGGCTGCTACCACCGCAGCAAAAGCTCCCTCCACTAAAGGTGCGTAGCTGATAACCACTTTTTCGGCAATTTCCGGCTCAAGTAAATCAATAGCGGTTTGGGTACTTAATACTGCACTGCCTAAATCGACAAAAACAATCACACCATCAGGTGTAAAGACCGATTCAATCGCCTGCATAATTTTAACGGCGTCAGTGCCGATCGGATTATCCGCATCGTCAATTCCTCCTGCAACAGCAATTCGGCAACCGCCTTGAGCCATTTGTGAAAGAATTTCAGAGACTCCCTCCGCGAGTTTTGCGCTATGAGAAACAATGACTAAATTAACCATATTTTCTCCTTACTGTACTGCGTCTGCCAAGGCTTTGAAAATATAGTAACTCGAAGTAGCCCCTGGGTCTTGATGCCCTGCACTTCGTTCTCCCAGATAGCTGGCTCGTCCTTTTTTAGCAACAAGAGGGACTGTTTGATTTGCAAAATTTTCTGCTTTTTCGACCGCTTGTAACAAAATTGGGCCAATCGATTGAGAGATATCTGCTTTTTTTAGCTCAGCCAGCAAAGGCAACCATAGATCGCACATTGTTTTGTCACCAATTTCTGCTTTCCCTCGTTGCACAACGCCTTCAATTCCTTGTTCCAAGCAAGCTAACAGTTCAGAGAAAGTAAGGCTTTCTTTCGTATTTGCACTTTGTGCAGCTTTAATGAAAAATGTACCGTAAAGTGGACCGCTTGCACCTCCAACTTGTGAAAGTAAGGTCATTCCGACCGTCTTTAAAATTGTGCCGATGTCTTTGTCTTCCACCGTTTTAGCTTTTTCAATTGCTTTGCTAAAGCCACGCTGCATATTCAAGCCGTGATCTCCATCGCCGATAACGGTATCCAACTCGGTCAAATAATCACGCTTTTCGTCCATTACTTGTTGGCATAATTCAAGCCATTTTAAAATTTGTTGTTTTGATATTGTCATATATTTTCCTTAAAATGATTATTCGCCCCAGCGCCATGCAGGGGTATTAACCGGTGCATCCCATAATTGCAGAATATCATCATCGGCTTTGAGTAAGGTGATAGACATTCCTTGCATATCTAAAGAAGTGCAATAGGAGCCAACAAGGCTACGTTCAATGGTTAGACCAAAAGATTCGCATTCTTTTTCGAGGGTATCATAAACGGCATAAAGCTCTGAAAGCGGTACAGAACCTAAATTATTTACAAGAGCAATAACGTGATCGCCTTTCTGGAGCGCTTGCTTACTTTCTTCTACTTCATTCCATTGTTGGGTTTGATTATCCCAATGACGAATGGTTCGAGTGTAATCGCCGTGAGCAATTAAAGTTTCAAACATCTGTTTTACGGTTTTATCTAAATTCTCAAACGGACGGCGTTCAATGCCAGGTTCACCGTGAATACCCACACCAAACTCCATTTCATTTTCTGCTAAGGTAAATGATGGTTTACCTGCGGCTGGCACGGTACAAGCGCCAAGCGCAATACCAAGAGAGTGTCCGTTATTATTGAGTTTATTACCAAGTTCAGCAAGCTCGGTTAAGGAATAGCCTTTGTTTGCGGCTGCACCGAGTAATTTTTCAATCAAGACGGTATTGGCAACACCGCGGCGACCGGCGGTATAGAGGCTGTCTTTTACTGCCACATCATCATCAACCAATACCGTTGCCACTTGCACACCACTATCTGCCAATAATTCAGTTGCGGTTTCAAAATTTAGCACATCACCAGTGTAGTTTTTGATGATTAACAAAACGCCCTCGCCCCGATCTACTGCTAAACCACATTCAAACATTTGGTCTGGCGTTGGTGAGGTGAAAATTGCTCCCGGGCAAGCCCCATCAAGCATACCTTTTCCAATAAAGCCAGCGTGCATTGGCTCGTGTCCGCTTCCACCGCCTGAAATTAAAGCAACTTTCGGTTGATTACTTGGTGGTGTGCGATAAATATAGACAGGTTCTTTATTTAATATTAAGTCAGAATGTGCTTTTACGAAACCGGAGAGTTGTTCATCTAACACAGTTTCAATTGAATTAATAAGCTTTTTCATAAGTTTTCTCCTTTTAGAAGTGAGTGAAGCGGCTTTAATCTACAGGAAAAGTGTTGATATTTCTGTTAAGTGTGTCACAAAATCAAAAAAATTTGAGTGAAAACGAAAATAGAGTTGAATGGAATTTTAAGATAGAATACTACTACATTTATTGAGAGGATTTATGATGACAACCAAACACGCAAAACTATTAATTTTAGGCTCAGGCCCGGCAGGTTACACGGCAGCGGTATATGCGGCTCGTGCTAACTTGAACCCTGTTTTAGTCACCGGTATGCAACAAGGTGGGCAGCTGACCACCACTGATGAAATCGAGAACTGGCCGGGGGAATTTGAACACACCACCGGCACTGAATTGATGAACAAAATGCTCAAACACGCTGAAAAATTCGATACTGAAATTGTGTTTGACCATATTCATACGGTCGATTTATCTCAACGCCCATTTACCTTAAAAGGCGATTTACACACCTTTACTTGCGATGCGTTAATTATCGCAACCGGGGCATCGGCAAAATATTTGGGCTTACCGTCTGAAGAAAAATTCAAAGGCAGAGGCGTTTCCGCTTGTGCAACTTGCGATGGCTTTTTCTATCGTAACAAGCCTGTTGCGGTAGTTGGCGGCGGCAATACCGCGGTTGAAGAAGCGTTATATTTAGCGAATTTAGCCAGCGAAGTGCATTTGGTTCACCGCCGTGATAGCTTCCGTGCTGAGAAAATTTTATTAGGTCGCCTACAAAAACGCATTGAAGAGGGCAAAATCATTCTGCACACAGACCGCACCGTGGACGAAGTACTGGGTGACAATATGGGCGTAACCGGTTTGCGTTTAAAATCGACCAAAGACGAGAGCACCGAAGAAGTGAAAGTTGATGGTTTCTTTGTGGCAATCGGTCACGCTCCGAACACAGCAATTTTTGACGGTCAGTTAGAGCTTGAAAACGGCTATATTAAAGTGAAATCAGGCTTAGAAGGCAATGCAACGGCAACTTCGGTTGAAGGTGTGTTTGCCGCCGGTGATGTAATGGATCACAACTACCGCCAAGCGATTACCTCTGCTGGAACAGGCTGTATGGCAGCCCTTGATGCAGAGCGTTTCTTAGACGCTCAAGAAGCGTAAGGATAGACTATGAACTTCACCGTAATTATTCCAGCTCGCTATGCCTCGAGCCGTTTACCTCGCAAACCGTTGTTGGATATTGCCGGCAAACCGATGATTCAACACGTTTGGGAAAAAGCTCAACAGGCTGGGGCGAGCCGTGTGATTATCGCCACCGATCACCCTGAAATTGAAGCTACCGCTAAAGCGTTCGGGGCGGAAGTCTGTATGACTTCTGACAAACACAATTCCGGCACCGAGCGTTTGGCAGAAGTGATCGACAAAATGCAGATTGCGGATAACGACATCATCGTTAATATTCAAGGCGATGAGCCGTTAGTGCCACCGGTGATTGTGGAACAAGTGGCTCGCAATTTAGACGCCTACCAAGTGAATATGGCAACCCTTGGTGTGAAGTTGGAAACTCGAGAGGAATTATTCAATCCGAACGCCGTAAAAGCAGTAGCGGATAAAAACGGAATGGCTCTTTATTTTTCCAGAGCCAGCATTCCGTTTGCTCGTGACAGCTTCCCAGATTGCGATGATGCTTTCGTGGCAAGCCAAAATTACTTACGCCATATCGGGATTTACGCTTACCGTGCCGGTTTTGTGAAGCAATATGTAGCGTGGCAACCAACCGCATTGGAACAGTTGGAATCATTAGAACAGCTGCGTGCGTTATGGTACGGAGAGAAAATTTATATCGAGCTAGCAAAAGAAGCTCCACAAGTTGGGGTGGATACGCCGGAAGATTTGGAACGAGTGCGAGCGATTTTGGCCGGCTAGGTAGTGGCTGCAAGCGGTCAATTTTTCTCTGAATTTTGCAAAAGGCGAACTGATGTTCGCCTTTTAACGTTTTTGGAAACTAAATTAATCCCAATACTTTCCGCCCGTTGATGCTGGCAATATTCGCCATTTCTTCAAGATTGGTGAAGCGGCAACCTGCCGAAAGTAAGCTCAATTCCTGCCACATATCCCCCTCGCACAGTGGCACCATATAGTCGCAGATATTATCCGTGCCAACCGCCACCGTAATGCCTTCGGGAATCAGCTCATCGGCTGGGGTTAAAGCGTTGTGGAACGGCTGCAAATCCTCTTTTCTGCCGCTATCGATCCATGCCATCGGGCAGGCGATCACCATCATTTGGCTATCTCGCATTTTTTGGTAGAGCATTTTGCGGTACTCTTTCGGGTGAGAGCCAATCGAAATGCCGTGAATTGCCACCACTCGCCCCTGCATTCCGTGTTCGATGGCTTTATCACAAAGCTGTTCCGTCTCTTTCTCTTTTGGCGAGTTGAATTGATCGACGTGAACGTGCAACATTTTGCCGAGCGATTTCGCTTTGTCCATCAAAATATCCATCGCCTCTAAGCCTTTACCGTAATCCAGCTCATCACGGTAAGGTAAGCCGCCGATCATATCCACCATTTCTGAACCGATGTCGAACCACTTTTTCGCCGTGGGTTCGATCACACCTTTTAAGGTTTGGTTAGCGAATTTCAAAATGATGTCGTTTTTATACACTTCACGGGCTTTGTGGGCGGCGATGATCGCTCTGTCTTCGCATACTTGGTCGATATCCACGAAAGTACCGAATGCCGTGACCCCTTGCGAAATCATCAACTCAATGGCTTGTGAAAAGCGGCGGTAGTAATCATCTACGCTGGAGTTGCGTTTTACTTCGTCCACTAAATCCCACTTCTGCTGCAAATTCGCATTTTGATAAACGGTGATTTTCTCCGGTGTCATCGTAAACGCTCGGTCTGCGTGGGCGTGCGCATTAACCCAACCGCCTTTTTTGATGATCTCATCTCGAATATGGCTTTTCAGGGTGCGAATTAGCTGGCTCATTGATATTCTTCCTCTTATAAAATGTAGTATTTGCAAAATTTAGGCGAAAAAAAACCGCTTAAAAAAGCGATTTTGAAATAAATATGAAATGAATAAAAAAACAGCCACGCCTCGAAATACGAAGCGTAGCTGCATGGAATTTGGTGTTGTCAAAATTGGATAATTCATTTCTAGTTCCTTGTTTGGACTAGGGCGGTAGTATAATGGCTTTTTACATGAAAAGCAAACGGTTGCTTGCTGTTGAAATTTTCCGATAAAGTTTTTACAATGCAGCGTTCTCATTGGGGTGCTGCAAGCGGTTTAATTTGTATAAAAATTTACAAATTTTCTATAAGAACTAACTGCTTGTGGCTGAGAAATACCCATAGAACCTGATCTGATTAATATCAGCGTAGGGATTTGAGATTGCAATTTGCCTTTCTTAAATCCTTCTATTCATTGATTTTTAGAAGGACGTTTTATGAAATTCATTTTATCTTCACTTGTACTGCTTAGCGCTGCCACTTCCGCTAACTCACCGACACTCACGGTTTATACCTATAGCTCTTTTGCTTCTGAATATGGACCTGCACCTAAGTTGGAACAAAATTTCGAGAAAGAGTGTAACTGTGATTTAAAATTTATACCACTTGATGATAGTGTAACGATGTTTAATCGTGTGCGTTTGGAAGGTGAAAAAACGAAAGCAGATGTGGTATTAGGCATTGATAATTTTCTTCAACCTGAAGCCGAAAAAAGTGGTTTATTTACAGAATTTGAGGCTAAAACAAAGCTAGAAATTAAAGATAAAATTTTCTTCCCGTATGATACAGGTTCTTATGCCTTTATTTACGATAAAGAAAAGCTGAAAAACCCACCAAAAAGTTTGAAAGAGTTGGTTGAACGCCAAGACTTAAAAATTATCTATCAAGACCCTAGGACCAGTAGCGTTGGGCGTGGTTTCTTAATGTGGATAAATCAAGTATATGGTGATGAGGCTCCAAATGCGTGGAAAGCATTGGCAAAACATACGGTCACGGTGGGCAAAGGTTGGTCTGAAACCTATGGTGCATTCCTGAAAGGCGAGTCAGATTTAGTGTTAAGTTACACAACATCGCCTTTATATCATAAGTGGCACGAAAACACCGATAAATATGTGGCAGCTCCATTCGAGGAAGGGCATTTAGTACAAGTCGAAAATGCAGCTATTGTGAAAACGACAAAGCAAAAAGCATTGGCAAATCAATTTCTGGAGTTTTTACACAACCCACAGGCACAACATATCATCTCTTATCATAATGTGATGAGCCCTGTGATAAAAGAAGGTGTTGATCCTGCGTTTTCAGAGATGCCTGAATATAAATCGTTAGAATTTACCCCAGTTTCTCAGCAGACTATTCAAAAATGGCTCTCTGAATGGTCGAAAAGCTGGTAAAATTTACTTAGTATCTTAGTATAGAATAGCCGAATTTTTATTCGGCTGTTATTTTTTATCAAATTAATTGAAGATAATACAAAAATTTTGCAAATTTGTTTGTGAGTAAACCAATTTTGTGTTATTTATAGCCGCCATTACTAAAAACCCGAAGATGTTGATTTTTTCGTGTAGTGCGGTTACAAGGAAGTTAAGTTGTATTCGGGTGATAATTTAAACAATAAAATTCCACACAAGGAGTAAATCTATGACTCAAGCGGCTAAAACCACCTCTCTCGGTTTATTAGCATTAGCAGGTGTTAAGCCTTACGAGCCAGCAAAAGATGAAGAATATATGAATGAAGCTCAACGTGAGCATTTCAAAAAAATTCTGACAGCATGGCACGGGCAAATTATGGAAGAAGCAGAGCGAACTAAAAGTCAGCTTCAAGAAGATATGACTAATTTTGCTGATCCTAATGATCGTGCAAGCCAAGAAGAAGAGTTTAGCCTTGAACTTCGTAATCGTGATCGCGAACGTAAATTATTGAAAAAAATTGAGCAAACGCTACATAAAATTCAAGAAGATGATTACGGATTTTGTGAGACCTGTGGTGTTGAGATCGGCATTAAACGTCTAGAAGCTCGTCCAACTGCAGATTTATGTATAGATTGCAAAACATTGGCTGAAATTCGTGAGAAGCAGCTAGGTTTATAATCAAGTAACATAATGCCTCTTTTATAAGAGGCATTTACTATTTAGAGGTGTATTATTTTTAATTATATTAAATCCTTGTTTTCCAAACCGAAAAAGCAAGAAAAGGAAAATAAGCTAGAAGTTGGGTCAAGAGTAGAGAAAACCAATAAATCAAGTCGCTCTAAACGTTCAGCACCTAAATTAACAGAACAAAAAAGTCATAAAAAAGGTAGTAAAGGTCATCAAGCAGATGTGCCTTCTCATCTCCTACATAAAAAATTTACGGTAAGTGCTGCTCAATACGGCATTAGTCCAAAGGATTTCCCTAAAAATGCCCTTTCTATTGTAGATAAATTACATCTTGCAGGATTTGAAGCCTATATTGTTGGCGGTTGTATCCGTGATTTATTACTTGAGAAAAAACCAAAAGATTTCGATATTGCCACCAATGCTCGTCCAGAAGAAATTCAACGTATTTTTGGCAGACAATGCCGCTTGATTGGTCGTCGTTTCCGCTTAGCTCATATTGTTTACGGGCGTGAAATTTTTGAGGTAGCAACTTTCCGTGCAGGACACGAATCACATCGTAACGATAAAATTTCCAAAGTAAGTGATGAAGGAATGTTGTTGCGTGATAATGTGTATGGCACATTAAGAGATGATGCAGAACGCCGTGATTTTACCGTCAATGCGTTATATTACGACACAAAACGTAACTTGATTTTTGATTTCTTCAACGGTATTGAAGATTTACAAGCAGGCAAATTATCGCTAATTGGCGAACCAGCTATTCGCTATCAAGAAGATCCTGTGCGTATGCTCAGAGCGATTCGCTTTATGGCGAAGTTGGATATGTTCCTTGATAAAGCAGCAGAAGCTCCAATTCGTGATATGGCGGTACTTTTAACGAATATACCAGCTGCTCGTTTATTTGATGAATCACTCAAATTATTACAAACAGGAGCAGGTCTAAAAACCTATCAATTATTGCGTGAATACAATTTGTGGCAATTCTTGTTCCCTGTGCTAACGCCATTTTTTACCCCGAAAGGGGATTCAAATGCTGAGCGTATGATTAATAAAGCATTAGCCTCAACGGATGAACGCATTGCGGATAAATTACCTGTTAATCCTGCTTTCTTATTTGCTGCACTGCTTTGGTATCCATTACGTGAAAAAATGGAACAGCTTAAAAATGAAGGAGGTTTCAACAGCCACGATGCAATGATGTTAGCAGCAAACGATATCTTAGCTGATAGCTGTAAAGCAGTTGCTCTGCACCGTCGCCATACTTCGGTTATTCGTGATATTTGGGCATTGCAATTTCAAATGATGAAACGTAGTGGCAACCGCCCGAAACAAACGCTGGAACATATCAAATTCCGTGCAGGCTTTGACTTGCTAGTGATGCGTGCGGAGATTGAAGGTGGAGATTTAGTTGAACTTTCTGCTTGGTGGCACGAATACCAATTCAGCAATGAGGGGCAACGTGGTGAGTTGTTAAAATCGGTTCGTCATTTGCCTAATGTTCAGCCTGAAGCGAAGAAAAAACGCCGCCGTAGAACGTTTAAGAAAAAAACGAAAACATCTAAAACTGAATAATGTTGTAGGGGCGAAAAATCTTTCGCTCCTACTTTTTTAGGAAAGGAAAATTATGCAAACTGTCTACATCGCCTTAGGCTCAAACCTTGATAATCCTCTCGAACAGCTTAAACAATCGGTCGAAAAATTAAAAAAATTTGCAATTCATTTTGAAATTAGCCCATTTTATGGCTCAAAACCGGTTGGACCGCAAGATCAGCCTGATTATGTGAATGCCGTAGCGAAATTTGAAACCGAATTATCGCCAACTGAATTGCTAGATAAGTTACAAAGCATTGAAAATGAGCAGGGCAGAGTGCGTTTACGCCGTTGGGGCGAGCGGACGTTGGATTTGGATATTATTTTATACGGCAATGAGCAAATTCAAACCGAGCGTTTGAACGTGCCACATATTGAGATGAAAAATCGTGAATTCGTGATTGTGCCGATGTTTGATTTAAGTCCGGATCTCGTGTTACCGACAGGAGAAAAGTTAGCCGATATTTATCAGCAATTTAAAGATCACCAAATGGCAACCTTTAACTAATTTTTCGTTTTATTTTCACTTTTCGTGATCACCGCACGGGATTTTTCGTCCATCTTCACATCAATGCGGTGATCTACTACTACATTCATATTAATGGTTATCCCATCAGCAGGCGTTTCGAGCTGCACTTTGGGTGTACAAGCGGTCAAATTTAGCAAAAAAATTGCAAAACAAAATGAGGCTGTTTTCATTTTTCTTCCGTTATTTTTATTCATCATCTAATTTTTGGTAGAGATAATTTTCTAGCTTTTGCTCAAATTGTGAGCTGTAGTTAATTAATTTCCACAAATCAAACATATTTTCTCGGTGATTATAGTTTAAATTCACTTTGGATTGATCTTGGTTAGACGATAATTTTAATTTTCCGTCCAACACTAAATCGCCTTTCGGGCCAACATTAATCAGACTACGAAAATCATTAATCGTGCTTTTATCCACTAAATGTAGCAAAATTTGTTCGGTGTAACCACTTTTCTTCATTTCTGAAAGCAATTCAGGAGTAAAGGTTAAATAAGAAGTTTCTGCTTGCGTGAGTAAGCCATCACAAATATAACAAGGCTTGCCGCTTAGCCAAAATGGCAAAGTGGCGTTGGCTTTGCCTTTTAGATCGATTTGTTGGTATTGCATAAATTGTAAAATTTTCTCAAAATCTAGCCGCTCTAAATTGAGATAAGCAATCTCGGTTTGTGGTAAAGCAAAACGTTTTACATTGAGTTTACCACCAAATAATTCAAAGGATAGCTTATTTAAATTGAGTGGCTTAGATTTATTGTAAGGATAATACCCATTAATTTTCATTGAGGCATTATCAAGGGCTAAATCACCTAGTTTGACTTGTGCAACTTTAACATCAATGGGTTTTTTGACCCCAAAATGAAAACGTCCGTTTTGATAACGGTAGGGCAGCGCAAATTCAATACCTTTCGCCTCGCCATCGGGCAAGGATAATCCTCCATTGCGAATAGCTAAATGTCCGCCTGCAATTAATCCCTTTTGCGAGCTGGCGGTAAAGGCGGTTTCGCCACGAATTGTGCCGTTATTAATTACCCATTGGCTACGGAATGGAAAAAGTGGCTGAAAACCGTGTGCAGATTGTTCTGGCCAATAAAGTTTGCCGATAATTTGGCTGGCATCTGCGGTTAGTTGGCGATGAGCAAATAATCTCAGTGGACCGAGTTCGGTGCTACTTATAGTACCTTTGAAATTAAGATTTTCCAACTCGCCACTAAAAGCCAGTTTTGCTTGTGGTTTTGGTAGTCCTCCGCCGTAATCAAAGGTAATTTCAGGCGATTTGAGCTGCATAGCTCCATCAAGTGTGAATTTTTTGATATTGAATTTAATTGCTTGAGTGTTGGTTAGCTCTGTTTTAGGAATGGTTGTGCCATCAAGCCTCACAGAGGATAAATCTCCCCTTAATTCGTTGAGTTGAACAATATTTTTATGCCATTGCCCTCGTCCACTTAAATTGACTTTGCTATTAAGGGCTTTAAGGTTTGAGCTTCCCCAAATTCGCCATTTCCAGCTGTCTTTAATTGCCTTAGGGTCTTTCGGATCTTGGAAGAAATCCAACGCACCCGCTTTAAAATTTTGAGCTTGTCCATCTAAATGGAATTCAATATTTTTAAAGTCAGGACTTTGCCCCCGCAAAATAGCGTGTAGTCGCCCGTGAATGCCGTATTTATCTATTTTGATCCCTGCAAGCGGAAAGCGTAAATCTTCAATCGTTAAATAACGCTCTTGCCCTGTCAAACGAAGAAGGGAAGTAGGTAAAAATTTCAGGGCTAAATCATCGTAATTACCTTGAAAATCCAGAGGAATGCTGCTGTATAAAATAAAGTTACCTTGCTTGATATTACCCGTTAAACGCAGCGGTAAATTCAACCCTTGTTCGGTAATTTCTCCCTCCGAGTTGGATATAACAATATTACCTTTCCCCCAACTATTTTGGGAAAGTAAGCTGATACGAATAGCGATTTTGAGGGGAAAAAATGGCTCATTGGTAAAAGATTGTGGTGTAAATTTCGCCGTAACAAAACCGTGCAGCGGAAAGCGTTCGGTTAAGCTCCAGTCAAAACGCCCTTGTTTAATTTCTAGGCTTTTTCCATCAAACAGAAAAGGGAAATCGAG
Source organism: Mannheimia varigena (assembly GCF_013377235.1). NCBI lineage: Bacteria > Pseudomonadati > Pseudomonadota > Gammaproteobacteria > Pasteurellales > Pasteurellaceae > Mannheimia > Mannheimia varigena. The sequence continues at coordinate 2,006,175 of NZ_CP016226.1, forward strand.
CTTATCATTTTCAGCATTATTAAGGCTTGCTTGCCAGTTACCCTCAAGTTGTTGTTGGGCATTTTTCTGCCAATTTAAAGTTGAATGCCCTGTTTGTAAGGCTTTGGTGGCAATGATTTCATTGGGCAGCTGCCAGTGATATTCTGCAAAAAGGGTGGGTGGGAGAGTGAGGAAATTATCCTCAATTTCAGCAGAAAAGGTAAGTTTATGCTGCTCTTGTTCACTCGGCTGATAAGTTAAATCGGCATTCAATTTGCCGTTTGCAAAAAATGCGGAAAAATCGACCGCTTGTTGGGCCAATGCTGCCTTGATTTTCCCATCAAACAATGAAAGTTTTAAAGCAGCTTGTTGCTCTAATAACTGGATAATTCTTGGATTAAAATTTGCTGGCAGATTTTTCCAATTAAGCGACTGAATGGTTGCTTCGCCATCAGGAATAACTGCCAGTAATGCTTTTAGCGAAGTCTCGGAATTATTTTCTGATTGCGGTAAGAGTGATAGGCAGTGGTAGTCAATGTCTAATTTTTCAACAAATAGATGGTTTTGCTTAATCCAAGTGAGATCCGTTTTATCTGTACTAATCAGCGGGCAATCTCGATAAGAAAGTTGAAATTGTGAAACTGATGAACCTTGCCAATTCAGGTTTAACCCTTGTGGAAGTTGTACTTTCCAATCTTTTGGTAAAATCCAGTTAATGGGAATAGCTAGTTGGGCATTAGGTACGAATAAAAAGGCAATCACCGCAATCAAGATTGCGGTAAATATGCCGAAAATTCTTAATGCCCATTTCATAAAATCAAACTACAACATTAGAAAAAGGATATAGCATCGCAAGCAGTGTTGCGACACTCCAAGCGGTCGGATTTTTAATATTTTTTCCAAGTAACAGCCACGCCAACATCAATAAAATTATAAATTGGGCGATGAAATAGAGAATAAATGAGAGCAAAGGCATTTCTGGCATAATTTGCAAGTGTTGATATAACACAAATGATGACCAGCAGTAGTTAAGTATTAAGGCAATTAACGCCGCTTTTACCAATAATTTTAAGAAAATCTCTAAGCGGCTTTTTGCCAACATTAAGTACCAGCCAGCGAGTAAAATGCCGAGCAGCACTTGGGCAAAGTTATTAGCACGAATTCCGTTAAATAGTGAGGGCAGTTCAATCCAATAAATCGCTAAATATTGAATAATGCCAATTGCTACAATGCCAAAGCCACAATAGATCAACGTGTTATATAATGGTTCATCTTCTGGTAGGCGGAAATAAATTAAGCAAGATAAAATAGCAGCAAAACTGGCAATCGCCATTGGGTTATATTTAGGCGTGAAGCCAATCGAATAAATAAAATTTCCGACGGCAAAAATTAGTAAGAAAGGCAGAATAAAGGTTAAACGGCTGGTTTGCCCACGACAAATTTCACCTTTCCATAACACTAAAATAGCAATAAAAGAAGTAACAAAAAACGCTAATAAGTAAGGGGAGATAAAAATAGTATTATCTGGAGCAGAGTAAAAATTAAGTGCCATTTCAATAAATAACATTAACACCATCGGCAAGGCGGCGTGTGTGGCAATTTCAAGTTTTGATGGGCTGTCGTGATCGTGAGCCATAAATAATCCTAAAAAATGGAAAGAAAATGATTTTAGGCACAAATTATGCCATAATACGCAATACTTTTTAACTTCAAGGGGGAAAGAAAATATGCGAATTTTACACACAATGTTACGCGTTGGAGATTTAGAGCGTTCAATCAAATTCTATACCGAAGTATTAGGTATGCGTTTGTTACGCAGAAGCGAGAACGAGCAATACAAGTACTCTTTAGCATTCTTAGGCTATGCTGATGAAAGCGAAAGTGCAGTTATTGAGCTAACTTACAACTGGGGCGTAGATAGCTACGAGCTAGGCACGGCTTATGGTCATATCGCATTAGGCGTTGATGATATTTATCAAACGATTGAAGATGTGCGTGCAGCAGGCGGCAAAATTACTCGTGAGCCAGGCCCTGTATTAGGTGGCACAACAGTAATTGCCTTTGCTGAAGATCCAGATGGTTATAAAATTGAATTTATTGAAAACAAAAATGCGACAGCTGCATTAGGAAACTAATTCCTTTTACCTATTCACAAGCGGTCGGATTTGTAAAAAATTTTGCAAATCAGACCGCTTGTATTTTTAAGTTGAAAATAAAATGGAAAATATAACTGAATCTACCCCTCAATCGATTACACAACCAACGGATTATAATCTATTAAAAAATCGCTTTCGTGGCTATTTGCCCGTTGTGATTGATGTTGAAACCGCAGGGCTAAATGCTCAAACTGATGCGTTATTAGAACTGGCAGCAATTACGGTTAAAATGGATGAAAACGGCTACTTAGTGGAAGATCAAAAGTGCCATTTCCATATCAAACCGTTTGAGGGGGCGAATATTAATCCTGAATCGCTCAAATTTAACGGCATTGATATTGATAACCCACTGCGTGGTGCAGTGGCAGAAAATATTGCCATTCCCGAAATGTTTAAAATGGTGCGTAGAGCAATGAAAGAACAAGGCTGCCAACGTGCGGTAATTGTTGCTCACAATGCAGCATTCGATCAGGGCTTTTTACAAGCAGCAATTAAACGGATTAACGCCAAACGTGATCCCTTCCACCCTTTTGCAATGTTTGATACTGCAACTCTTGCAGGTTTTATGTACGGACAAACGGTGTTAGTTAAAGCCTGCCAAGCCGCGAAGATCAGCTTTGATGGGCATCAAGCCCACTCCGCACTCTATGATACTGAAAAAACCACCGAACTATTTTGTGCAATGGTCAATAAGCTAAAAGAGTTAGGCGGATTTCCACCTGTGTCGGTAGAAGAACATCTATAATTTGGAAAGTGAAACAGTGATTTTATCTGCCCGTTACATTATATGTAACGGGCAGATTTTTTTATTGTTATTACATTCAAGTCAGTAAATTAATTACCTTACCCTATTTCTTTACTTTTTCCCTTATAGTGTGGAGATCGCTAGCATAGTTAGCTCATTTATTTATACTCAAAGCGTTAGCTACATCTCTCTCCTTCCTGCTTAATTAAAAGCATTAACATGCTGCAAAATAAGTTCAAACCTTTACATTAGTTTATATAATAAATAAAATGATAATGATTATTATTTTATTTAAAAGGAGACACTATGTTTAAACTTAAAAGCGGCTTTGTGCTGCTTAATGCAGCGTTACTTACTGCTTGCTCAGCAAATGGTGGAAGTTTTGATGTTCAATCATCTAAAGCTGAATCTCATACGTCAAATGTACCTCAAAAACCAAGTTTACAAGATGATAATAGCAGCGCAAGACGTACAGTAAATAGTACTGAAGCTGCAGTTCTATTGAAGCCAGGATTTGGTTTTTCAGCCAAAATTCCGCGTCGTAATCTACAACCTTTTTCGAAAGGAGGTGAAGAAGTAGCTCCTATTGGTGATATAACGGAGATTACTGGAGATATAACCAAAATTCCGTATGAAGAAGAGGTAAAAGCGTACGGTAGTAGTGATGACGGATTTAGTCATACTCATGATGGTAAGCACAAACTACATACAAGAGATTTTAATTTTGTCCGTTCCGGCTATGTATTGCACTCTGGTGCAAAACCTGAAAGGGAGGCTAAAGATATTTTTAGAATAGGTGCACATGGGTATGTTTACTATTTAGGTACTGAGCCTGCAAAAGCAATGCCAGCCCAAAAAGCTACTTATAATGGGTACTGGGATTTTACTACTGATGCAAGAAAAGGGAAAGATAACAAGTATTTTAATAATTCAGCAGCAGGTATAAACATTGGTGCAACGCCGGAAAATAGGCACGATGTTAATGTGGATGACCCTACAAAACCAATGGGGCATACAGGCGAGTTTACTGCTGATTTTACTAATAAAACTTTAACTGGAACATTAGTAAGTAATGGTTATGTTAGTCGTACTACAGAGCAAGAAATTACACCAATGTACTACATAGATGCCAAAATTAAAGGCAATCGCTTTGCAGGTAAAGCAAATGCAAAAAATCCCAATGATCCTTATTTTGGTAAAAGTTCTACTACGCTTGAAGGGGGATTTTTTGGCGGAGAGGCTCAAGAACTCGCCGGTAAATTCTTAGCGGATGATAAGTCAATATTTGTTGTTTTTGCAGGCAAACGGGATGCAAAAGAAAATGATAGCGAAAGAACCTTTGATGCTCTCAAAATTAACTTGAAAGACTTGAGTAAAACTGAAATGGATACTTTCGGGAATGCGACACATTTGATTATTAATAATCAGCAAATTCCTCTTATCGCAGAAGGTAAAAATAGCTTTTCCGAAATGAAATTTGATGATGTGGTTACCCGTACTATAAATGGTAAAACGTATCGAATTTCAGTTTGTTGTAATAATTTAGACTATGTCAAATTTGGGACTTACAATGTAGAAAACGATAATGATAGTGCTCATCAATATTTAGTGGGTGAACGTACAGCAGTGATGGATTTACCAAGCGGGATGGTGCAATATCGCGGAACTTGGAATGGGATAATGCGTAGCAAATCCGGTCCGGTAGGAGCTGAGTCACCAAGTAATAGTGAAAGTGGCACTCGCTCACTCTTTGATGTAGATTTTGCCAATAAAAAAATCAATGGCAAATTGATTGCTAATGATGGCGTTGAAGAACGTCCAATGCTAACACTTGAAGGTGAAGTGAAAGCTAATGGTTTTGCAGGGACTGCCAAAACGAGTGATTCTGGTTTTAATCTTGATCCGAAAAGTACCAATGGTGGCACGGTAGTACATATCAATACCCAATTTGAAGGGGGTTTTTATGGTCCCAAAGCAACTGAATTAGGTGGTATTGTGCATAGTGCAGAAACGGATAAAGATAAAGTCAGTATTATGTTTGGCGGTAAACGTCAAATAGAAAAATAATCATAATTTCTTCGCTCGTTTCACTTAAGCAAGCGGGTTATTTTTTATAAAAATTTGCAAAATTAAATAAAGGAGATCCTACTTAATGATAATGAAATATCATCATTTTCGCTATTCAACCATTGCGTCAGCGGTGTTGTTTGCACTTTCCCATTCATATAGTGCGGCGACTGAAAATGAAAAAATGACAGAAAATAGTGATGTGGCTGTTTTAGACGAAGTTATTGTAACAGAAAGTCGTTACGCTCACGAACGTCAAAACGAGGTAACCGGCTTAGGAAAAGTTGTTAAAAATTATAGTGAGATGAGTAAAAATCAAATTCTTGGGATTCGTGATTTAACTCGCTATGATCCCGGGATTTCGGTTGTTGAACAAGGTAGAGGGGCTAGTAGTGGTTATGCTATTCGAGGAGTAGATAAAAACCGAGTTGCTATGTTAGTTGATGGTCTACCACAAGCACAGCATTATAATACTCTTGGCTCAAGTGCTAATGGTGGGGCGATAAATGAAATCGAATATGAGAATATTCGCTCAATTGAATTAAGTAAAGGGGCAAGCTCTGCTGAATATGGCTCTGGTGCTCTCGGTGGAGCAATTAGTTTCCGCAGTAAAGATGCTCAGGATGTAATTAAAGATGGACAACAGTGGGGATTAGATACTAAGACCGCTTATACCAGTAAAAATAGCCATTTTTTACAATCTATTGCCGCTGCGGGAGAAGCCAACGGATTTGAAGCCCTTGTAATTGCGACCCATCGTAACGGTAAAGAGACTAAAGTCCACTCTGAAGCCAATAAACTACATCATAATATTCAACGTATCACCGGTTTTGAAAATCGCTATGATCTTTACCCCGGGTCTGCACAAAATGCTCCTGGAGGATCATTTTTTATCGTAGAGGATGCTTGTCCAACATTGGATTGCACCCCACGAGCAACCGTTAAATTGAATCGTGATAATTTCCCGTTTAGAAAAGCACCGGAATATACTTCCGAAGAACGTAAACAGATTGAGCAAATTCCTTATCGTACTGAGCAGTTATCTGCTAAAGAATATACAGGTAAAGAGCGTATTGCACCAAATCCTTTGGATTATAAGAGCAATTCTGTTTTCGTGAAGTTAGGTTATCATTTTAATTCTTCTCATTATCTTGGTACGGTTTTAGAAGATACGAAGCAGCGTTATGATATACGTGATATGCAAACGCCGGCTTACTACACAAAAGATGATGTTAATATTAAGCTAGATAATCTATGGAGTAAGAACCCTGTTTATGAAGGTAATAATATTTTAGATGGCTTAGTATTTGATAGAAGTATCCCTTATGGGCTGCGTTATAGCCGTGTAAAATTTTTTGATGAACATCATCATAAACGTCGTTTAGGTTTCAATTATCAATACAAGCCGGAAAATAATCGTTGGCTGGATAGTTTTAAACTCATTGCTGATAAACAAAATATTGAGTTATATAGCCGTATGCACCGCTTGCATTGTAGCGATTATCCGAACGTTGATAAAAATTGCCGCCCTAGCTTGGATAAAGCTTGGTCTATGTATCAAACTGAACGCAATAATTATCAAGAAAAACACCGCTTGATCCGCTTAGAATTTGATAAAGCATTTACTGCTGGGCAAGGGATATTTAAACAGACTCATAAGATGAATTTTAGCCTTGGCTTTGATCGTTTTAATTCTCTAATGAACCACGGTGATATGTATGCCCAATACACCAAAGGCGGATATATCAATATTCGCGGCAGAGGACGATTAGATGATCCTTATATCTATCGACGCCTTCCACGTAGTATTGAAACTGTATCATTATGTGACAATAAACATGGCGGTATTTTAAACTGCGAACCTCGTAAAATTAAAGGAGACAGCCGTTTTGTCAGCTTCCGTGATTTAATAACTAGCGAGTATGTTGATCTTGGCTTAGGGGTACGTTTTGATCAACATCGATTTAAATCTGATGATCTATGGACACTTAGTCGAACTTATCGAAATTGGTCTTGGAATGGTGGTATCACGCTCAAACCAAGCGACTTTGTTGCACTTTCATACCGTATTTCCAATGGATTTAGAGTACCGGCTTTCTACGAACTTTATGGTAAACGAACTCATATTGGCTTAATTGATAATGAATATGTGCAAAATGAGCAACGCAACCACCGCTTAGAGCCGGAAAAATCAATGAATCATGAAATGGGGGTAAGTTTTAAAGGGCAATTTGGTTATATTGATGTGAGCTATTTCCGAAATAATTATCGGAATATGATCGCAACGGCTTGTAAAAAACTCACACATAAGAAATCCGAATGTTTCTATAACTACCATAATATTCAAGATGTGGTTTTAAATGGAGTGAATTTAATCGCCAAATTCGATCTACACGGTATTCTCTCACTAATTCCTGATGGATTTTATTCTTCGGTAGCGTACAACCGTGTCAAAGTAAAAGATCGGAAACTCACCGACCAAAGATTGACCAGTGTAAATGATCCGATATTAGATGCGATTCAACCTGCTCGCTATGTGTTTGGATTTGGCTATGATCATCCCGAAGAAAAATGGGGGATTGGAATTACAACTACTTACTCTAGAGCTAAAAAAGCAGATGAGGTTTCAGGAACACGACACCACGGTATACATCGTGTTGATTTAGGCGGCAAGCTCACCAATTCTTGGTATACGCATGATATTACGGGCTATCTCAACTATAAAAACTATACTTTACGTGGCGGTATTTATAACGTAACTAATCGTAAATATTCCACTTGGGAGTCTGTACGCCAATCTAGTGTGAATGCAGTCAATCAAGACCAAGGTAGCAATTATACCCGATTTGCTGCTCCCGGACGAAATTTCAGTTTAGCATTTGAAATGAAGTTCTAGCTGTTTAAATAAACTAGAAAAAACGCTGAATGGTATATTCAGCGTTTTTTATTTGCTTAATTAATATACGAATTAAAATCGTTTTTTATGATGCTTAAGATTAGCCCATACCGTATTTTTTTAATTTTTTACGTAATGTGCCACGGTTAATGCCTAACATTGTTGCAGCACGAGTTTGGTTACCGCGAGTATATTGCATCACCATATCTAACATCGGGTGTTCGATTTCAGATAATACTAATTCGTATAATTCTGTTGGATCTTCACCATTTAATTGAGATAAATAGTTTTTTAATGCTGCTTTAACGTTATCGCGCAGAGGTTTATTAACCTGCTGTGCCTGTGCATTTAACATTGTTACTGTTAATGGGTTTTGTGTAGGTTGTTGTTCTAACATTTTTTTTTCTATCCAACGTTATTATTAAGATTCTAACGAATCGATTTAACAAAATCTTCTAATGCGTTTAATTGCTCTTTAGTTGAGCTTAACGTATTAAAAGTGCGTTTAAAATTTGATTCCGGTTGCAATTGTTCCACATACCAACCAACATGTTTACGGGCAATTCGATAGCCTTTATCTTCCCCATAAAATTGGTGTAAGTCTTCAATATGCTTAAACATCAGTTGATATTTTTCATTTTCGGGTAATGTGGAATATTGCCCAGTTTCAAAAAAATCGTTGATTTCCTTAAATAGCCAAGGATTTCCAAAACTACCTCGTCCGATCATCACTGCATCAGCATTAGTGTAATCTAAAACAGATTTCGCTTTTTCTGCTGAAATGATATCGCCATTGGCAATAATTGGAATGGATACGGCTTGTTTAACGGCTTTAATGCTTTCATATTCTGCCACGCCATTGAATAAACAACTGCGAGTGCGTCCATGAATAGTGAGGGCTTTAATGCCAGCTTGTTCTGCAATTTTGGCTATTGTCAGACAATTTCTATTTTCAGGATCCCAGCCTGTTCTAATTTTGAGAGTAACAGGTACATCAACGGCATTCACTACAGTATCTAATATTTGAGCGACTAATTCAGGCTCACGCAGCAGAGCAGAGCCTGCCATTTTTTTGTTTACCTTTTTCGCAGGACAGCCCATATTAATATCAATAATATCTGCCCCATACTCAACATTTACTTTTGCGGCTTCTGCCATCTCAAATGGGTCTGAACCTGCAATTTGCACAGCATTGATACCGATTTCTTCGTGATGTGCTAAACGCAATCTCGATTTCTCGGTATGCCATACATCAGGATTTGTGGACATCATTTCTGAAAACGTCAAACCTGCACCAAGTTGGCTACATAATCGGCGAAAAGGCTGGTCGGTAATACCTGCCATCGGTGCAAGGAAAATACGGTTTTTAATTTCATATTGTCCTATTTGCATTTTTAACCTTTTATTAACAAATTTGAAGTAATTTTAACCAGAGGGATATCCAAATAAAAAGTACGGCAAATACCGTACTTCTTTATTAATCATTTAGTTATCAGTTTTACTGATTTAGGGGGCGTATAATACGCATTTTTTAATCATTTTGGAAGTCTATAAATTAGACAATTTGCAAAAATAGTGAAAATATTTTTATTGACAATATAAAAAATAGGGCTAAATGTGTTTTATTTCAGCAACTTCGCCACTGTTTCCAAGCCAATGAATTTCCGCAATGGTGGAAGTTGGGAATTGCACATTGCTTTGATTATTCGTTAAGCGTTGGCTTAAATCGTAAACCAGTGGTAAATGAGAAATCAACAGAATATTTTTTGCCCCTTCTTCTCTTAAAAAATGGAGATAGTCTTCAATCACATAAGGGTTGCCATCTGGAGTAATTTCTTCCCACTCTTCAGTAAGATTTGCAAAATTTTGCGAAAAATTGACCGCTTGCATACCTGTAATGAGATTTTCAAGGGTTTGTTTAGCACGAAGGTAAGGGCTAACCAGAATTTTATCGAGTTTAATTTGTTTTCCGTTTAAATATTCGCCAAGCCATTTGCCTTGCGAAATAACATTTTTTATACCATTATTGGTTAAAGTGCGATCGGCGTCGTTTGGGGAATTAAAACTGGCTTCTCCGTGTCGCATAATCCAAATATTCATAATATTCTCCTTACTTGTATTTAAACTCTTGCCATTTAGGCGTATAATGACCCCCGTTTAACACATAATCAAGTGCTTAGAAAGATTTTAACTTATATTTTTAAATTTATTACGGAGTCAAATAATGTCTAGAAAACTCAGAAGAACCAAGATCGTTTGTACAATGGGGCCAGCAACAGATCGTGGCAATACGTTAGAAAAAATTATTGCTGCAGGTGCAAATATGGTGCGTATGAACTTCTCTCATGGTATTCCTGAAGATCATATTGAACGTGCAAATAAAGTGCGTGAAATTGCCTCAAGATTAGGTCGCCATGTTGCTATTTTAGGCGATTTACAAGGTCCTAAAATTCGTGTTTCGACTTTCAAAGATGGCAAAATTTTCTTAAACATTGGCGATAAATTTACCTTAGATGCAGATTTACCACGTGGCGAAGGTCATCAATATGCAGTAGGTTTAGACTATAAAAATCTACCAAACGATGTAGTACCGGGCGATATTCTGTTATTAGATGATGGTAATGTACAACTTAAAGTGTTAGAAGTTGAAGGTATGCGTGTTCATACTGAAGTAACCGTTGGTGGTCCTTTATCAAATAATAAAGGGATTAATAAATTAGGCGGTGGTTTATCAGCTCCTGCACTAACTGAAAAAGATAAAGAAGATATTAAATTAGCCGCGAAAATCGGTGTAGATTACTTAGCGGTTTCATTCCCACAATCAAGTGCGGATTTAGAATATGCTCGCCAATTAGCGAAAGAAGCAGGTTTAGATGCAAAAATCGTGGCAAAAGTTGAACGTGCAGAAACCGTTGGCACAGAAGAAGCAATGGACGACATCATTTTAGGTGCAGACGTAGTGATGGTTGCTCGTGGTGATTTAGGGGTTGAAATCGGTGATGCAGCATTAGTTGGCGTACAAAAACGTTTAATCCGTCGTGCTCGTAAATTAAACCGTGTGGTAATTACAGCAACACAAATGATGGAATCAATGATCAAAAAACCAATGCCAACCCGTGCAGAGGTTATGGACGTTGCGAACGCAGTATTAGATGGCACTGATGCAGTAATGCTTTCAGGCGAAACAGCAAACGGCGATTACCCAGTAGAAACAGTAAGATCAATGGCAGATGTATGTTTAGGTGCAGAGACGATGCCAAGCATCAATATTTCACGCCACCGTATGGAAGGTACATTTAAAACTATTGAAGAAGCGGTTGCAATGTCTGCAATGTACACAGCAAACCATTTAGAAGGTGTATCGGCAATTGTTTCATTAACACAATCAGGCGAAACTGCAAAATTAATGAGCCGTATCAGCTCTGGCTTACCAATTTATGCTCTTTCTCGTAACCAAAAAGCCTTGAACCTTTGTGCGTTATATCGTGGTGTAACACCAGTGCTTTACAATGAAGAAAGCCGTACAATGGATGGAGCGAAAAAAGCAATTTCTTTATTAAAAGAGCAAGGTTATTTATTAACAGGCGAATTAGTGCTTTTAACTCACGGTGATGAATTAAAAGCAGGTGGCACAAACACTTGCCGTATCTTAAGAGTTGAATAATCTCATCAATTAAAACCAAAAGCCACATAAAACACTTTATGTGGCTTTTTTTATGTCTTAATATAAGCTTATTTAATGTTTAACCTATTAGATCATTATGCCAAATAAACCACTCTCGATTTGTATTTTACGTCTATCAGCTATTGGTGATGTGTGTCATACTTTAGCTGTAGTACAAGCTATTCAGAGACATTATCCTTCTGCTGAAATCACTTGGATTATCGGTAAAACAGAAGCTGCTTTAATGAAAGATATCCCTAATGTGCAATTAATCCCTTTTGATAAGAAATTAGGGTGGAAAGAAATATTTACAGTGTGGAGCAGGCTTTCTCACAAGCGGTTTGATTTTTTACTTAATTTGCAAACTGCATTTCGGGCTTCAATGCTTTCGCTTGGTATTAAAGCTAATAAAAAAATCGGATTTAATAAAGACAGGGCAAGGGAAATGCAGTGGTTATTTACCAATCAGAAAGTAGAAATAATAAATTCCCCACATGTTCTTGATGGGCAAATGATGTTTGCGAAAGCCATTGGAGTAACAGATTTATCAGCAAAGTGGTATTTACCTGTGAATGATGAAGATTTAGATTATGGAAGGCAATTCATTGATTTTAATAGAAAAAATGTGCTAATTGCCCCTTGTTCAAGTAAAAAAGAGAAAGATTGGCTACCGGAAAGATATGCAGAAATTGCGAACTGGTTAAGTGAGCAAAATATCAATATATTAATTGCAGGTTCATCTTCTCAATATGAAATGGAAACAGCAAATAAAATTCAGCAACTTGCACCTAAATGCGTCAATATTGCAGGTAAAACCTCATTAAAACAACTTGCAGGTATTGTTCGTCAGGTTGATTTAGTGATCTCTTCAGATTCAGGCCCAGCCCATATTGCTACTACACAGAATACACCTGTTATTGGCTTGTACGCAATCCACAATCCAAGACGTACTGGGCCTTATCAAGATTTAGATAAAGTTGTGTCTGTATATGATGAAGCAATTTTGCAATCTTATGCTAAATCTTGGCAAGAACTCGCTTGGGCAACCAAAGCTAAAGGCAAAGATTGGATGGAAAAAATCAGTGTTGATATGGTTAAGCAAAAAATAGTTGAAACTTTAAAAATAAAGCTGTAAAGTGAGTGTAATTTAAGGTTTACACAAGGAAATAAAAATGAACACTGTATTTAATCAAGATAGCGTACATAATGTGAATATTCAAGATGAAAAAGTTTTACTTACCCCACAAGAACTAAAACAAGAGTTTCCATTGCCGGAACATTTACGCAAGCAAATTGAACGTTCGCGTAAAGAAATTTCCGATATTATCCACAAACATGATAAACGCCAATTAATTGTGATCGGACCTTGTTCGATTCACGACCCAGTCGCAGCGATTGAATACGGCAAAAAATTAAAGGCACTTTCAGACCAAGTTAGTGATCAACTTTACATTGTCATGCGTGTTTATTTTGAAAAACCTCGCACGACAGTGGGTTGGAAAGGCTTAATTAATGATCCTAAAATGGATGGCTCTTTTGATGTTGAAACGGGTTTGCGTATCGGACGTAAACTCTGCCTTGATTTAGCAGAACTCGGCTTACCGTTGGCAACAGAAGCTTTAGATCCAATGACGCCCCAATATTTGGCGGATCTCTTTAGCTGGTCTGCAATTGGAGCGAGAACCACTGAATCCCAAACTCACCGAGAATTAGCCTCAGGTTTATCAATGGCGGTCGGCTTCAAAAACGGTACAGACGGTGGCTTGGCGGTAGCGTTAAATGCGATGCAATCTTCAGCCCAAAGCCATCGTTTTATCGGTATTAACCAAAAAGGGCAAGTAACTTTGCTTAAAACCAAAGGCAATGCAGACGGACACATTATTTTACGCGGTGGCAAAACGCCTAATTATGAAAAACAATACGTTGATGACTGCGAATGGGTGCTCAAGCAAGCGAATTTGCCTACGGCGATTATGATCGATTGTAGTCACGGCAATTCAAATAAAGATTACCGCCGCCAACCGATAGTGGCAGAAAATGTATTGGAGCAACTACTTGCAGGTAATACTTCGATTATCGGTTTAATGATTGAAAGCAACTTGCACGCAGGTAATCAGTCGTCAGAATTGCCATTTAATGAGATGAAATACGGTGTTTCCATTACCGATGCTTGCATTGATTGGGAAACCACCGAAAATCTATTAACGCATTTTGCGGAAAAATTACGGAATAAATAATTTACAACAATAGCGAGTAGTTTTACTAAGCTCTCTCCCCTCTTTAGAAAAGAGGGGTCGGGGGAGATTTGATACGATTTTAAAATTTCGTATGAGCGTAAAATTACTTCTGCCACAAACGCTTGCGTTTGAACGTTGCTTTAGCAACGGTACGCAGTATGAGCGAAGCGAATAAATCTCCCCTAATCCCTCGTGGCTCAAAGAGGGGAAGTTATATTGGTAAAAATATGAACCCATTAGCCCCATTACGAGAACAAATCGACCAAGTCGATCAACAGCTTATCGACTTACTCTCCAAGCGTTTAGCTTTAGTTGCCGAAGTCGGCAAGGTAAAATCGGAGCACGGCATTCCGGTTTACGCCCCTGAGCGTGAAGCTGCAATGCTTGCCGCTCGCCGTGAAGAGGCGGAAAAAAACGGTATTTCGGCAGATTTAATCGAAGATGTTTTACGCCGTGTAATGCGTGAATCTTACGCTAACGAGAACAAGCACGGCTTCAAAACCGTTAATCCTAATGTGAAAAAAATCGTGATTGTGGGCGGTAAGGGCAAGCTCGGTGGCTTGTTCGGGCAGTATTTAACACTTTCCGGCTATCAGGTGGAAGCCCTCGGGCGAAACGATTGGGATCACGCTGAGCAGATTTTATCCGGTGCGGATGTAGTGATTGTCTGCGTGCCGATTGCCGACACCTTAAATACGATTGAGCGTTTGCAGCCGTATCTCACCGAAAATATGATTTTGGCGGATTTGACCTCGGTAAAACATCAACCGTTACAAAAAATGTTGGAAATTCACCATGGGGCAGTGGTGGGCTTGCACCCGATGTTCGGGCCTGATGTCGCAAGCCTCGCCAAACAGGTCATCGCCTGCTGCCACGGACGTTTTGCTGAGCGTTACGAATGGTTGATTGAGCAGATGAAAATTTGGGGAGCGAAAATTGAGCTGATTGATGCCAAAGAGCACGACCATTCAATGACCTATATTCAAGCGTTACGCCACTTTTCCACTTTTGCTTTTGGCTTGCACCTTTCCCGCCAGCCGGTGCAGCTTTCGCAATTATTGGCGTTATCTTCCCCGATTTACCGCTTGGAACTGGCAATGATCGGACGTCTATTCGCCCAAGACGGAGCCTTATATGCAGACATCATCGCCGACAAACCGGAAAATTTTGCGACTATCGAATCATTAAAAGAGAGCTTTGAGCAGAGTTTGGCGTTTTTCCAAAATAAGGATAAAGCCGGCTTTATCAAAGCCTTTGAAGAAGTTCATCAATGGTTTGGCGATTATTCCGAACAGTTCTTAAAAGAGAGCCGAGTTTTGCTACAACAGGCTCACGATTCTAGACGATAAATTTCAGATAGCACTAGCGTCCACGCTAGTACTATTTGATCTTCTGGTACGAGCGTGGACGCTCGCACCATCGAAGGGAATTCTTTTGCAAAATTTCCCCAAAATTCAGCCGCTTACAACGGCTGAATATTGCCGTTTTTTACCTCAAACAGACTATCATCAGCCCGGTCTTGCCACTGCATTTGGTTAAGTTGATCTTGAGTAATGGCTGTGACGAAAACTTGCGAGCCGCTTTCTCTTAAACGGTGGGCGAGCAGTTCACGTTTGGTTGGATCGAGTTCTGAGGCGAAGTCATCAATCAAAAACAGGCATTGGCGTTGCTTTTGAGCGACCAAATGTTCCCCTTGAGCTAGCCTTAAGGCACACATCAATAATTTTAACTGCCCACGGGAAAGCACATCTTCCACCGGCAAGCCGTTGGCTTTAAAACGGAAATCAGCTTTTTGAGCTCCGATCATTGTATAGCCGAGGGCTTTGTCACGTTCAAAGCCTTGTGCCAGAATGTCGGCGTAATCCGTTCCCTTTTCCCAACCTTGATGAAAACTTAAACCGATTTCCAATTCTGGCAAGAAAAATTGACAAGTTTTCTCAATTTCAGGGCGAAGAGCCTCGGCGTACGCTGCCCGCATTTCGCTTACCGCATAGGTCGTTTTCACCAGCTCAATATCCCACGCTTTCAGTTCTTGATAAGAGCGAACTTGCTGGAGGGCAGAATTTCGCTGTTTCAGCAGACGGCGGAGGTTCGTCCAATGGGTGTAGAAATCAGAATGTTGGTGGAACAACCCCCAATCTAAAAAAGCACGGCGGAAGCTCGGGCCGCCGTTTAGCAGCGTTAATCCCTCAGGGGTGATCATCTGCATTGGTAGCAAATGAGCCAAATCGGCAATTTTGTTGCCATCTTCGCCGTTGATTTTGAGAGTGGTATCGCCGCTTCGAGATTTCTGAATGCCAACCGACCAACTATGTTGAGCCTCATCAATTTTGCCGTGCAGCACAAAATCGTCTTTATCGTAGTGAATAATACGGTTGCTGATATGACTTTTAAACGAACGACCGTGTCCTAAATAGAAAATCGATTCCAACAAGCTCGTTTTACCGCTGCCGTTTGTACCCACTAAAAAGTTAAAGTGGGGGCTAAAGCCCAAATCGGCATTTTGGATATTGCGGAAATGATTAATCAGTAAACGGGTTAAAGCCATAAAAAAGTACAAGCGGTTAAAAATAGGCGTTATTTTACCAAATTTGCAAACTTTTGGGAAAAATTAACCGCTTGCACAACAGAAAAGCGTTCAGTAAAATGAACCGTTTATTTTATCGCTAAATTTAGAGGAAAAATTATGTTTGGAAAAGGTGGTTTAGGTGGCTTAGGCGGCTTAATGAAGCAGGCTCAGCAAATGCAAGAACGTATGCAAAAAATGCAAGAAGAGATCGCTCAACTTGAAGTAACTGGTGAGTCTGGTGCGGGTTTAGTAAAAGTAACCATTAATGGTGCTCACAACTGTCGCCGTATTGAGATCGATCCATCATTATTAGAAGATGATAAAGAAATGGTGGAAGATTTAGTGGCAGCAGCCTTTAACGATGCGGTTCGCCGTGCAGAAGAGATGCAAAAAGAGAAAATGGCAAGCGTAACGGCAGGTATGCAATTACCGCCGGGTATGAAATTCCCATTCTAAGCAATTATGCAAACCAGTCCCTTACTTGAAAATTTGATGGAAGCCTTACGGGCGTTGCCGGGCGTGGGTCCGAAATCGGCTCAACGGATGGCGTATCATCTGCTCCAGCGTAATCGTTCAGGCGGCGTAGGTTTAGCCAAAGCGTTAAGCGAGGCAATGAGCCATATCGGGCATTGCCAATCTTGCCGTACATTTACCGAAGAAGATGAATGTAGCATTTGTAAAAATCCTCGCCGTCAGATGAGCGGGCAACTTTGCGTGGTAGAAATGCCGGAAGATATTCAGGCGATTGAGCAAACCGGGCAATTTTCAGGGCGTTATTTTGTGTTGATGGGGCACCTTTCCCCGATTGACGGTATTGGGCCTCGTGAAATCGGGCTGGATTTACTCCAGCAGCGGTTGGAAAATGAATCTTTCCACGAGGTGATTTTAGCGACAAATCCAACCATCGAGGGCGATGCGACAGCAAACTACATTGCCGAAATGTGCAGAATGTACAATGTGAAAGCCACCCGAATTGCTCACGGTGTGCCGGTGGGTGGTTCGCTGGAAATGGTGGATGGTACAACGCTTTCGCACTCTTTTGCCGGGCGGCGTGATATTAGCTTTTAAAGTTATTTCGGTAAAAATGTAATTCTGATACAATTACTCAACTATTCTAAAATTGAGGTTAAACATAAATGGAAACTATCGACAAAATCAAACAACAAATCAGCGAAAACCCAATTCTGCTTTATATGAAAGGTTCTCCAAAATTCCCATCTTGCGGTTTCTCTGCTCGTGCAGTGGAGGCAGTAATTAACTGCCAAGTGCCTTTCGGTTATGTAGATATTTTAACTAACCCTGATATTCGTGCTGAATTACCAAAATTTGCAAACTGGCCAACTTTTCCACAATTATGGGTGGAGGGTGAGTTAGTTGGCGGCTGCGACATCGTGTTAGAAATGTTCCAAAAAGGCGAACTTCAAGCGTTGTTGAAAGAAACAGCAGAAAAACACGCAGCATAATTGCTCGAATTAAAGAATAAGGCTCTTAATCAGATTAAGAGCCTTATTTTTTTATTTGAATCTGCTGAAAATTCTTACCTAGTTAGCCATTTTGTTTTAGAATGTGGAAATTATTTCACAACATAAAAAATAAAAGGACACAACAATGGCATTAAAAGATTTAGATTGGGCAAATTTAGGCTTTTCCTATATCAAAACAGATTACCGTTTTATTGCTCACTGGAAAGATGGCAAATGGAATGAAGGTGAATTAACGCAGGATAATACATTGCATATTCATGAAGGCTCAACAGCTTTACATTACGGCCAACAGTGTTTTGAAGGCTTAAAAGCCTATCGTTGTAAAGATGGTTCGATTAACCTATTCCGCCCGGATCAAAACGCAGAGCGTATGCAACGCACTGCAGATCGCCTATTAATGCCACGAGTGCCAACCGAATTATTTATTCGTGCTTGTAAAGAAGTGGTGAAAGCAAACCAAGATTGGTTAGGCCCTTATGGTTCAGGTGCAACGCTTTATCTACGTCCATTTTTAATCGGTGTGGGGGAAAACATTGGCGTGAGAGCTGCACCGGAATTTATTTTCTCGGTATTCTGCTGTCCGGTAGGTGCTTATTTCAAAGGCGGATTAGCACCATCTAACTTTATCACAACAGACTATGACCGTGCTGCTCCAATGGGTACTGGCGGCGTAAAAGTGGGCGGAAACTACGCAGCAAGTTTATTACCACACGAATTAGCCGTGGAAGAAAGTTCTGCTACCCGTAAATTCGCTGATGCAATCTATTTAGACCCGAAAACTCACACCAAAATTGAAGAAGTGGGAGCGGCAAACTTCTTTGGTATCACTAAAGATAATAAATTCATCACGCCAATTTCAGAGTCAATTTTACCAAGTATCACCAAATACTCATTGCTCCATATTGCCAAAGAACGTTTAGGTATGGAAGCGGTTGAAGGCGATGTGTATATCGACCAGCTTGATCAATTTATCGAAGCCGGTGCCTGTGGTACAGCGGCGGTGATCACCCCGGTTGGCGGCATTCAACACAAAGACAAATTCCACGTATTCCATTCTGAAACGGAAGTGGGCCCTATTACTCGCCGCTTATATGCGGAGTTAACTGGCATTCAGTTTGGTGATGTAGAAGCCCCTGAAGGCTGGATTGTTAAAGTAGAATAATATTTATATCGCATACAAGCGGTCAAAAAATATGATTTTTTTACCGCTTTATTTTTCAAGAGAATATGAAAAAGTTAATTTTTTTAGGTTTAACCGCATTTGCATTAGCGGGTTGTTCATCAAACATTTCTAATTCTAACCAATTAATCGGCAATTGGAAATGTACGATTAATTACAACGATTTTAATATTAGCACGGTGGATAACCTTAAGTTTGCGGCAAATGGTAATATTACCAATCAAGGCACAATTAATTATCCGCTCCAAAAACCAATTTTTATTTATGCTATACAACAAAATGGACGTTGGAATTTACAGAATAATAAAATTGTTTATCGTGTAGTAACACAATCATTAAAACGTACTTATCGCGCCGAGATATGGGCTGAATTACAGCGTGATCCTGCTTTACAACAATTTGAAGAGAATTTATTTAGCTCATTGTCTGATAATGAAAATAATAAAACCATTGAATTAACTGTAACGGATTTTTCTAATCAAAAAATGGAGATCAGACAAGAAGTTAAAGGGCATAGAACGTATAAAGGACAATGTTTAAAAAAGCTAGAGGAATAATATGATTCAACGTATTGAAGTTGGCACTCGCTTCTCGGAAGTTGCTATTCACAATGGAGTGGCGTATTTAGCTGGACAAGTGCCACTTGATGAAACCGCTGATGTTTACACTCAAACCCAACAAGTATTAGCTGAAATTGATAAATGGTTAGAAAAAGCCAACACTGATAAAAGCAAAATTTTAATGGCAACGGTTTATTTAAAAGAGATGACAGACTATGCTGAAATGAACCGAGCGTGGGACGAATGGGTTGCCGAAAATAATGCTCCGCCCAGAGCCGCGGTTGAAGCGAAATTGGCTAACCCAAACTGGAAAGTGGAAATTGTTGTAACGGCAGCCGTATAACAAAAAGCAGATCAGTGATCTGCTTTTATGTGAATTTCACTTAAAACTCAAAGAGTTGTGCTATTTATACATTTGCTCAATTTGTTCTTTGTAGCGTTCCAAAATCACTTTTCGTCTTAGTTTTAAGGTAGGTGTAATTTCTTCCATTTTAGTTGTAAATGCTTGAGATAATAAGGTAAATTTTTGTATCTGTTCAAAACTCGCAAGATCTTTTTGCAATTCATTTATGCGTTGTTCGAACATTTTAACCACTTCAGCATTTTTTATCAGCTCTAAGCGATCTTGATAGCGGATATTCAGTTTCTTGGCGTATTCCTCAAGGCTGTCAAAGCAAGGGACAATCAATGCAGAAACATATTTTTTCGCATCAGCAATAATGGCAATTTGTTCTATAAATTTATCTTTACCAATTTTCCCTTCAACATATTGTGGTGCAATATATTTGCCATTTGAGGTTTTCATTAACTCCTTAATTCTATCTGTAATATAAAGATTACCTTGAGCATCAAGTTCTCCTGCATCCCCTGTTTTCAAAAATCCATCTGCTGTGAAAGTCTTAGCGGTTTCTTCAGGCTTTTTGTAATATCCTCTCATAACGGCTCCGCTTCGTACTAAAATCTCATTTTCTTCACCGATTTTAACTTCTGTACCAGGCATTAAGACACCAATTGAATGAACATTGATATTGTTCTCTGACCAGCAGGAAACTGTGGCAGTAGTTTCAGTCATACCATACCCAAGTTTAATGTTAATACCAATACTTTGGAAAAAAATACCTATAGAAGGATCAAGTGTTGCACCACCGCAGGGCATCATACGGATTTTTCCACCGAGAAGAGAACGTAATTTGGATAAAACCAATTTATCTGCAATGATGTATTGCAAGCGGTTTAAAAAAGTTGTTTTTTTACCAAGTAAATGGGATTGAGCCGAGCGAATAGCCCAATTAAACAAGGTTTGGCGGTGGCTTGGAGCTTGATTTACTTTATCCCATATTGCCGCATAAATTTTTTCATAGAATCTTGGTACAGCACACATTAAAGTCGGTTTTAGTGCAGTAAGAGCATCACGAACTTGATGGGGATCTTCCAAATAACAGTTTATAGCACCTCGGTGTAGAACATAATAGACCCAAGCCCGTTCAAAAATATGAGAAAGGGGTAAAAATGAGAGCGATACATCATTTTCATCGATGTTCGGAAGTGCTTTATCGTGAGCCTGAAGCTGATAAGCTAAATTCGCATAATCTAGCATTACCCCTTTTGGTTCACCTGTTGTGCCTGATGTATAAATAAGCGTGAATAGGTCATCTAAACGTTTATCATTTAATCGTTGATTCAATTCAGTATCATTTGGCGATACGTTGATAAAATCTTGCCAATGTTGAGCAATTTTGATATCACGCAATTTAATAGACTGTTTCATTGCCACTATTTTTTGTAATAGTGGACACTTGTTCGCTATTTCAATAGCAATATCATATTGTTCTTGATCGCCAACAAAGAGAATTTTAATATCGGCATCGTTTAAAATATACTCAACTTGTTTGGCAGTGTTCGTTGCATAAATTGGCACGCTAACGGCACGAATTTGCATTGTGCCGATATCAGCAATCGTCCAACGAGGCATATTTTGTGCAAAAATAGCCACTTTGTCTTGCACCCCAATACCACTAGCTAGCAAAGCATAAGAAAGTTCATCAATATGTTTTTGCAATGTTACCCAATTCAACTCCACCCATTTCCCATTTTGGAGAAAACGAGCTGCGGGTTGTAGAGGTAATCTCTGAGCTTGTTGGTGAAAACGATTGATAAAGTGGAAGTCTAAAGATGTCATCATTCTGTTTTTAATTTTAAATTTCAGTGAACAAGTGTACTCTAATATAACTATTTTTATCCGATAAATCTAGGAAAAAGTAACAAGTGTACGCTGAAATTAAATGGGGGGAGAAGTATCAATTAGAAGATGATGTTAGCAAATTGTCTGGTGTGTAAATTTTGCAAAAAAGACCGCTTGTAATGTTTACAAGCGGTCATATTTTTTCAGATTTTTGCAACTAAATTCGTTCAATATTAAATTGTTTTAAGTCAATTACATCAGGCGTGCCATAAAACGCACATAATGCTTTACGCAAGGTTTCGGCTCGTTTAGGGAGATAACCTCGTTCTGCGTAAGTTTTTACTTGAGCATATACTGCTTGTTTGAATGCAGAATTATCGCCCGGGTTGCCGGAGAGATTATCGGCACTCGCAAAATAGCGGAAGCCAGCAGCGGTCGCGAGTACCCATTCTATTGCTTGAGGCTTAATTTCCGCGCTCTCAAATTCACGTTGGCGTTCGGCTGATCTACCGTCCGGTTCATACCAATAACCGAAATCCTCTAGTTTTCGGCGTGCTTCGCCTGCAACCAGCCAGTGAGCAATTTCGTGCAATGCACTGCTGTAGTAGCCGTGGGCAAACAAAATGACATTGTATGAGCGTTCGCTTGGTACGCCGTCTTCATCTAAAAATGCCGGCAAGTAGATTGGGTAATCACCACCTCGTTCCAAGCGAGTGTTGTATTCGCCTGAGAAGCATTCATCAAAAATGCGAATAATATCTTCAATCTTATGGTTTTCTTGGTTTATAGTTAAGTTCATATCTTGCCTACTGTGATAGAGATTTTATTTGCTTTATTTTTTATTTCGTCTTTTATATTCATAAACTCTTCTATAATAGCATTTTTGCATATCCCTATAATGTCTTTTCCTTTTTTATGCTCAATCCCAATTCCTAAAAAATTAAAATTTGTTATATTTATAAAGAAAGTAGGGGTGTTATGATATATATCATAATATTCGAGAGAACCGCTAAATTTATCACTGTCAAAATTAAAAAAGCAACCGCCGCTCATTCCTTTAAAAGAGTACCCTTTATCTTTGAATCCATCATAATAATAGCTGACATTTTTAAGATCGTGTAAACCTTTAATATAGTAACCATCATACTTATTAAACTTAATTAATGCACCCAAAGATTGATTTAAAGATGAGCGAAGCTTTTGATGTCCATCATGTGGTTGAGTTTTATAATATGATGTAAATAGACTTTGAATATCAGTATCTTTATTTATTTGGGTTTTTTCTGTTTTCTTTTGAGGAAAACCAGCCCAAAAGAAATTATCTACTTCTTTAAGTTGTTCTGATGGTTTAGCCTCAAGCATTATATAGGAATGATCTCTAATACAAAGAGTGACTAATATTATGATTAAATCTAATTTATTACTTCGATAAAAATATTGAATATATTTTGAAAAATCCACTTCTCCATTCTTTGTTATAAGATAAAGTCCATACCTCTTATAGTCATAGTTATCATTAATACAATGACCAGCAGTAAGGAAAAATAATCTTGCATTATAGCTAACCAAGGTTAATGTTTCCGAAAAAATATAATTCCCTAAAATATCCTTTGTATAAAATGGAAGTATATATTTTTCATATTCTGTCATTTTTTGAATCTTCTTCATAATAAATTATTCAACCACTTTACAAATTTTTCTGGATCTAAAAAGCCGGTTACACGGGATTGGCTTAATTCATTGCCATTTTCATCGAAAAACAGGATTGTAGGTAAACCTAATACATTAAAATGTTGCATAAATGCAATATTCTCTGTGGAGTTTTTGGTGAGATCGATCTGTAAAACAACCATCTCATTGAGTTTTTGCTGAACATTAATATCTGTAAATGTATATTTTTCAAATTCTTTACAGGCAACACACCAATCTGCGTAGAGATCTAACATCACTTTTTTACCTTTGGAAGCGGTTAATTTTGCCTCTAAATCTGCAAGTGAGTGAATTTGCTCTAACGTTAAGTGTTGAGTATTTTGTTTCTCGATTTGAGAGCCATTCCAAACTAGATCTGTCCAAGGCTTAGCGGCAAAGGCTAAAGCAATGAGTAAAAAGATTTTGATAATTTTTCTGATTATAGAATGAGATGGAATTGTCTCTAATAACCAAATCAAAAATGCAACGGCAAGTGCCGACCACAAAAAGGGTTCATAGTGGCTTGGCAACACGCGGCTTAATAAAAATACAGGCAGTGCAAGCATCACAAAGCCAAATGTAGTTTTGACTTTTAGCAACCATTCGCCTGATTTCGGCAGAATTTTATTACCAAATAGTGTAATAAGAATAAGCGGAAGCCCCATTCCTAATGCTAATAAGTAAAGAGCTAATCCTCCGGTTAATAAATCGCCACTTTGAGCAACATAAAGCAATGCACCTGAAAGAGGGGCTGAAGTGCAAGGGGAAGCAATTAATCCCGCGATCATACCCATTACAAAAACGCTGCCAAATGCACCACCTTGCTGTTTTTGGCTCATTGCATTCAGTTTTTGTTGCCAGCTATTTGGTAGTTTGATTTCATACAAACCAAACATTGAGCAAGCAAGTAAAATGAAAACAATGGATAAACTAATCAATACAGGTGGACTTTGCAGTGCGGCTTGGAATGGCAAACCAATTGCCGCTACAATTAAGCCAAGTAACGTATAAGTTAGAGCCATACCTTGAACATAGGCTAGGCTTAACAATAGGGCTTTTGCGGTAGAAGGGCGTTCTTTATTGCCAATCACAATGGCAGAAAGCAATGGTAACATTGGCAGTACGCAAGGCGTGAAAGCCAAACCTAACCCAAGCACAAAGAACCAAAAAATCGAAAAGCGGTTGTTTGATAGCTTATCGGCAAGTTTATCTTGTTCTGATTTTGCAAAATTTTCGCTATTTTCAACCGCTTGTTCTGCCAGTTCTTCAGGATTTGCGGTAAGAATACTATCGAATTTCAGTTCTAATCGTTCGGGTGGGTAGCAAAAACCTTTGGTACAACCTTGATAAACCACCTCAATAGCTGCATTATCTTTAACGTCTTTAAACGGCACGGCTAATTGTAGTTCGTTTCGGTAAATTTCAACCTGCCCGAAAAATTCGTCATTATACTGCTCAGCCGCTGGGAATTTGATGTCGCCAAGTTCAATATTCTGTGGTGTAATTTTGATCTCTTTTTTATAGAGATAATAATCTTCGGCAATGTTCCAATTAAGTAGCAGGTTTTCATTGCGGTTTTCTAACGAAAAAACAAAGGCTTCTTCCGCTTTTAAAAATTTAGGTTTAGAAGAGAAAAGCCCTGCGTGAGATGAGCCTATCATCAACAGGCTTAAAAATAGGGAAAAAAGCGTCTTAATCATATTCAATCAAGCATTTTAAAATTCTATTGAACGGATTATAACGCAATAAATTGCAAAATTCTGAAGAAATTGAACCGCTTGTACTCTTTTAACTTCGACAAGCGGTCATTTTTTAGTAAAAAATTACAATAAAATAAAAAAGTTATTGCATATTTATGCAGGAATAATTACTATTCATTCATTATTTTAAAGTGTAGTAGGATTTTAACGAATGGCAATTCGCATTCAAAATGTCAATTTTTTTTACGGCTCAAACCAAGCCTTATTTGACATTAATTTAGAGATTGAAAAAGGCGACACAGTTGTCTTGCTTGGTCCAAGTGGGGCAGGTAAAAGTACCTTAATTCGTACATTAAATTTAATGGAAGTGCCGCAATCCGGCACATTAGCAATTGCAAATCATAAATTTGATTTAGCCGCGAAAACAAATAGTAAAGAAGTAAGTTTATTACGCCGTGAAGTGGGAATGGTATTTCAACAATATCACTTATGGCCACATTTGACAGTAATGCAAAACTTAATTGAAGCTCCAATGAAAGTGCTTGGGTTAAGCAAAGAAGAAGCAATAAGCCGTGCGAAAACACACTTGGCACGTTTACGTTTAGGCGAGTTTGCAGAGCGTTTTCCGTTGCATCTTTCCGGTGGTCAGCAACAGCGTGTGGCAATTGCAAGAGCCTTAATGATGCAGCCACAAGTACTACTTTTTGATGAACCGACTGCAGCTCTTGACCCTGAAATTACTGCTCAAGTTGTTGATATTATTAAAGAGCTTCAACAAACAGGCATCACGCAAGTGATTGTAACCCACGAAGTTGGTGTTGCTCGCAAAGTAGCAACGAAAGTGGTGTATATGGAAAAAGGTTCAATTATTGAACAAGGCGATGCAAGTTGTTTTATGAAACCAAAAACCGCTGAGTTTGCAAATTATCTTTCACACTCCTAATAAAAATAAGGAACACAACAATGAAAAAATTACTTTTAGCGACTTTAATTGCCACCTCTGCAATGGCAAACGCACAGCAAGAAATTACTTTTGCAATGGAGCCAAGCTACCCGCCTTTTGAATTAACCAATGAGAAAGGTGAAATTATCGGCTTTGATGTGGATATCGCCAATGCGATTTGTAAAGAAATTAATGCGACTTGCCACTTCAAAAGTATGTCGTTTGACTCATTAATCCCAAGTTTAGTGAAAGGTCGTGGTGGTTTTGATGCGGCAATTTCAGCAATTGATATCACAGAAGCTCGTGCAAAACAGGTGTTATTCTCTGAGCCATATTATGAAAGTTCTGCAAGCTTTATTGCGGTAAAAGATAAAGGTTTAACGCTTGAAACAGCGAAAAAAGTGGGCGTGCAGAACGGTACCACTTACCAACAATATATTGCAAATGAAGCGAAGCAGTATTCAGTGTCATCTTATGCTAGTTTACAAGATGCTATTTTAGACCTGAAAAATGGACGTATTGATATTATCTTTGGTGATACTGATGTGGTAAGAGAAATGTTCGATAAAAACCCTGAGTTAGGTTTTATTGGCGAAAAAATTACCGATAAAAAATACTTCAATAATGGTTTAGGTATTGCGGTAAACAAATCTAAAGCTGAGTTAGTTGAAAGCCTAAATAAAGGTATTAAAGCGATTAAAGAGAATGGCGAATACCAAAAAATCTACGATAAATGGATGACAAAATAATCTGATGTTTACTGATTATCTTCCCTTAATTTACACCGCAACCCTAATGACCTTAGGGTTAGCGGTTTGTTCTTTACTACTTGGCTTTGTGCTGTCTATTGGTTTTGTTTCCTTAGAAACAAGTAAGTGGGCTGTTGTGCGTAAAGCAACGAGTACTTTTTTAACATTACTACGCGGCTTACCGGAAATTCTGGTTGTCTTTTTGATCTATTTCGGTACGCCTGAAGTATTGGAATTGCTGACAGGGCAATATGTTGAAGTTGGACCGTTCGGTTGTGGTGTTGTAGCACTTTCATTCATTTTTGCTTCCTATGCTTCACAAAGTTTGCGTGGTGCAATTCAAGCTATTCCGCTTGGGCAGTGGGAGTCTGGAGCAGCTCTTGGTTTAAGCCGCAGTTATACTTTTATTCATATTGTGATGCCTCAAGTATGGCGACACGCTTTACCCGGGTTGAGTAACCAATGGTTAGTATTACTGAAGGATACCGCATTGGTTTCGCTTATCGGTGTTCACGATTTAATGCGTCAAACTGACTTGATTAACACTCGTACTCACGAACCGTTCACTTGGTATGGTTTAGCAGCCTTAATTTATTTAGCGATTACCTTAATCAGCCAGGTATTTATCCGCCGTCTTGAATTGCGTTTTACTCGTTTTGAAAGAGGAGGCAGATAATATGTGGCAAGAATATTTGAGCGTGATTGCACAGGGTATTCCAACCAGTCTTGCTTTAATGGCAGTGGCATTGGTTGTTGGTTTTATATTGGCAGTAAGCCTCACTTTTTTACTTTCAATGGAAAATCGCCCGGTAAAATGGGTGGTTAATAGTTTCTTAACACTGTTTACAGGTACACCATTGTTAGTTCAGTTTTTCCTGATTTATTATGGACCGGGACAATTTGAGTGGATCACGCAAAGTGCTGTATGGGGATTGTTTTCAGATGCTTGGTTCTGTGCCGTATTGGCATTATCATTGAACAGTGCCGCATATACGACATTATTGTTTCACGGTGCGGTAAAAGCAATCCCAAAAGGGCAATGGGAAACCTGTGCGGCATTGGGTTTAAGCCGTTTAGATACGCTTAAAATTTTAATTCCTTATGCGTTAAAACGTGCTTTACCATCTTACAGTAATGAAATTATATTAGTTTTCAAAGGTACATCGCTTGCCTCAACCATTACGATTATGGATATTATGGGCTACGCTCGCCAATTATATGGCACGGAGTATGATGCTCTAACCATTTACGGAATGGCTGGTGTGATCTATTTAGTGATTACAGGCATTATGACAGTAATACTCAGAAAATTAGAAAGCAAAGTATTAGCCTTTGAGCGACTCGAAGTAGAAAAAGCGTAGCTACAAGCGGTTAAAATTAGCTCATTTTTTACAAATGAAAGCGGATAGTTTTGAGACTATCCGCTTTTTATATCTATTACTTTAATCAATTTTGGTGATGCCTAAATGTGCGTAGGTTCTATTAGTGGCAATTCGCCCCCTAGGAGTACGTTGTAAAAAACCTTGTTGAATTAAGTAAGGCTCTAACACATCTTCAATCGTGTCTCGCTCTTCGCCAATCGCTGCTGCAAGGTTATCTAAACCAACAGGGCCACCGTCAAAACGCTCTACAATTGCTTGGAGTAGTTTGATGTCCATAAAATCGAAGCCCTCAGAATCTACATCAAGCATTGCTAAGGCTTGCTTTGCAATATCAGACGTAATAATGCCGTTATTGCGAACATCAGCGTAATCTCGCACACGGCGAAGTAGGCGGTTAGCAATACGAGGTGTACCACGTGAGCGGCGAGCTACTTCATAAGCTCCATCTGCGGATAAATTAAGATTAAGACAGTCCGCACTGCGTTTTACAATTAACGTGAGATCGTCCACTGAATAAAATTCTAACCGCTGTACAATGCCAAAACGATCCCGTAATGGTGAGGTGAGTGATCCAGCACGAGTAGTTGCCCCCACTAAGGTAAAGGGAGGTAGATCAAGTTTAATTGATCGTGCGGCAGGACCTTCACCAATCATAATATCGAGTTGATAATCTTCCATTGCAGGATAAAGCACTTCCTCGATAGCGGGAGATAAGCGATGAATTTCATCAATGAAAAGTACATCATAAGGCTCAAGGTTAGTGAGCATTGCGGCTAAATCGCCAGCTTTTTCTAATACAGGTCCGGAAGTCGTGCGGATATTCACGCCCATTTCATTTGCCACAATATTAGCAAGGGTAGTTTTACCTAAACCGGGAGGACCAAAAATCAGTAAATGATCGAGAGCCTCATCACGCAATTTGGCGGCTTTGATGAAGATCTCCATCTGATCACGCACGGAAGGTTGCCCAACATAATCGGCAAGCAATTTAGGGCGGATTGCACGGTCGATGACTTCTTCCTCACGCTTTGGCGAGGCACTAATAATTCTATCTGCTTCAATCATAATTTACTGTTTATAACGAATTTTTTAATGCCTCACGAATGAGCTGTTCACTGGTTGCCCCCGCTTTATTGACTTTCTTGATCATTTTTTCTGCATCAGTTGATTTATAACCTAAGGCAATTAAGGCATCAAGGGCTTCATTTGCCGGATCTGGCGTATTGCTTGCAACAATGTCATCCTGTGAAACTTCAACAAAGAAATCAGTTTGAGCAATGCCTTTAAATTTACCTTTTAGCTCAACAAGCAAACGTTCTGCTGTTTTTCTGCCAATACCCGGAATTTTAGTGAGTTTTACTAATTCTTCATTTTCAATTGCTGTCGCAAATTGTGAAACCGACATTGCAGAAAGAATAGCAAGAGCAAGTTTTGGACCAACACCATTGGTTTTAATTAGCTCACGAAATAAGGCTCTATCTTGTTTTTGGGCAAAGCCAAAGAGTAAGTGAGCATCTTCTCGCACCACTAAATGGGTAAAAATAGTGGTTTCATCGCCTACTTGTGGCAAGCTGTAGAAGCTCGTCATTGGGAGAAGTAATTCATAGCCCACACCTTGTACGTCCAGTAAAATTTCTGGTGGTTGCTTTTCAATAATTTTGCCGTGTAATCGTCCTATCATTGTTTTATCCGAAAGTTAAAATTGGCAGTAGCATAGCAGAAACTGTATAAAATAACACTATTTATTCTCTACCTGATTTGCAAATTTTTTGCTAAAAACAACCGCTTGTTATCTGATGAGATGAGTAAAGCCTTCATAAATCAGCATAAAACCAAACAGGATAAAAATCACGCCTGAGATGTTATCAATATAGCGGCTATGCTTTGCGTAGAATTGTCTGATAGGCTGACGAGAAAAGAGGAGAGCGACCAGACAGAAATAAGCCAATGTGCTTATTACAAATAAAAAGAGTAGTTCAAACATTTGTGATGTTTGAGTGAAATTACTTAAATAAGCAGAAACAACGCTGGTAAAGTAAACCCCTGCTTTCGCATTGAAAATATTGATTAATAAGCCTTTTTTAATTTCTTCACAATTATTGAGCGGTATTAGCTCAGTTTTTTGTTCTTTAAACCTAACACTTTCAGTTACTCTTACCATTTTTGAACCGATATATACAAGGTAGCCGCCACCAATTAACATAATGCTATATTGGAAAATTTCGCCCATACTTTTGCTTAGCCAAGCCAGCCCGAAAATGGCGAAACTTGCCCAAAAAATAATGCCAATAGAAATGCCGATTGCCGCTAAAATGCCTTTTTTAATAGAATGGCTGGCAGATTGTCTAACGACATAAAAGAAATCAGGGCCGGGGCTGACTAGCCCTGCTAAGTGAATAAATAAAATTGTCAGCATATTAGGTAAAATAATATAAAAGATGAAGTGAAATAAGAGCGAAAATGGCAGCAAGAATATCATCAAACATAATGCCTAAGCCACCTTCTAATGTTTCATCAAAATAGCGGATTGGGAATGGTTTGAGAATATCGAAAATGCGGAAGCTGATAAAAGCCAATATATAACCTAATAAATTATATTCAGGTAGATACGTAAACATTAAAAAGATGGCAACGATTTCATCCCAAACGATACGTCCATCATCGTGAGCATTCAGATCTTGGCTGGTTTTGTGGCAAATATAGCATCCTGAAATAAAGCTAATTAGGGTAACAATAGCAAAGAAAATGCTGGATTGGGTAGCTGTCCATAAAATAATCGCAACTATTAAACCTGCTAGGCTGCCCCAAGTGCCGGGGGCAGGTTTTAATAAACCGGAACCAAAGCCAAAAGCGAGAAAATGGATAGGATTTTTAAGATTAATTGGTTTCATAATTGTTATTTTTTGAAATGATCGAAGCCTCTTTGAGCGGGCAATGTAACTACTTCATTATTGCGTAATAAGGTTAAGCCTTCTTTGGCGGAGCGAATTTGCCCAATGCACGTATAGTTCACACCTATGTTCGTGAGGGCTTTTTCGAGTTTTTGCTTATTATCGTTATGAACAGTAAAACAAAGTTCATAGTCTTCTCCTCCACTTAATGCGAAATGTTCAGCTTCTTCTTTTGAGTAACAATTTAGTAGCGGTTCTGAAAGTGGTAAATCATCAAGATTTAAGGCTGCACCGCAGTTACTACGTTTCAAAATGTGCCCTAAATCAGAGAGTAAACCGTCTGAAACATCAATCGCTGCATTCGCAATAGAAGCTATGGTTAAGCCTAGTAAAACACGAGGCGTTGGGCGTAAATGGCGTTGAATAAGATAGCTTTCATCTTTATTCCAGTTGAGATTATCGGTTTTCTGCTTAAGTAATAATTGCAAACCAGCCGCACTATCGCCTAGTGTGCCGGAAATGTAGATCCAATCACCTATTTTAGCATTGTGGCGAAAAAGCCCTTTATCTTGTGGCACAATGCCTTGTGCGGTAAGAGTTAAAGATAAATGCCCTTTGGTTGTATCGCCACCAATTAGATCAACATTATAGTGATCTAAAATATCAAAGAAATGTTCACTAAATTCAGCCAGCCAATCGTGATCGATTTCAGGTAAGGTTAAAGCCAATGAGATCCAAGCCGGTTCAGCCCCCATTGAGGCGAGATCGCTTAAATTAACTGCCACACTTTTATATGCCAAATCAGCAGGTGAAATAGTTGGAAGAAAGTGAGTACCACAAACTAAAGTATCTGTTGTGATGGCTAGTTGTTGATTGGGTTTGAGAGAAGTTACCGCACAATCATCGCCAATAGAGAGTAACACATCTTTACGAGGTGGGCGTTGAGAGGCGTTGAAGTAACGATCGATAATATCAAATTCACCCATAAAATTTCCTTAATCCTTCAGATCAATAAAATCCCCAATTTCATACAAAATTGGGGAGTATTTTATTTCTTACCGAGAACGGGTACTAATTTGTCTAAAATACCGTTGATGTATTTGTGGCTATCATCAGAGCCAAACACTTTTGCAACTTCGATACCTTCGTTGATCACAACACGGAAAGGTACATCATCTTCAAATTTAAGCTCATAGCCAGATAAGCGAAGAATAGAACGCTCGATAGGATCGATATCGTCTTCAGCACGATCTAAATAAGGGCGTAATGCTTCATCAATGGCTTCAACATTATCTACAACGCCACGAAAAAGTTTGCGGAAATAAGGCATATCCACGCCTTTCATATCTTGATCGGCAATAAATGCTAATTCCACTTCTTCAACCGTATTTTTGGAGATATACCAAGAATAAATGGCTTGAACCGCACACTCTCTTGCACGGCGACGTGGGGAAACTTTCATAAAACCTCTAATTCTATAACACAAAAAATGACGGCTGATTCTAGCACACTTCCCCTATTTTTGCTTGCGTTTATCTTCGCTATTTTGATTTTTTCGTACTGCTTACTTTTTCGTTTGATTGAAGAATGTAGGGAGTAACGAAAATGACGAGTTCTCGTTTGCTGATTTTATCTCTAGTTTGGCTGAATAAACGCTTAATAAAGGGAATTGAACCTAAAACAGGCACTTTATCTTCCCCTTTTTGGGCTAAATATTGAAAAATTCCACCTAATACAATAGTTTCCCCGTGTTTAGCAAAAACTTGTGTGTTGAGTTCTTGCTTATCAATAGTAATTAAACCGCTACTACCGGATTGAGAGTTCGGCGAGTTTTGGGTTACGACTAAATCCAGCAAAATTTGATTTTGAGTAGAAAGATGAGGAACAACTTCCAATCCTAACACAGCTTCTTTAAATTCGACATCGGTTGCTTCTGATTTTGTGTTATACATCACATAAGGAATTTCTGTGCCTTGCTTGATGCTTGCAGGTTTTTTATTCGTGGTTAAAAGACGAGGACTGGCAATAATTTCCACACTGTTTTCCTGCTCTAATGCACTAAGTTCCAAATCTAGCACACGGCTATTAATGGAAGCCACTTGTAAAACGGCGGAAGCTCCATTCGCAACAGGGAAATTCACATTGAGATTATTAGCTACATTACTTAATCCATTACCTTCAAGTTGCCCGCCAAATTTATAGTGATCAGCTCCTCTGGAAAACATTCCCCAACGCACTCCCAGCTCTTGCAAATGTTCGCTACTGATAGTAACAATGCGAGCTTCAATCGCAATTTGTTCTGTAGGTTGGTCGAGTTTTTTGACTAATCGCTCAATATTTTGCAGTGATTTCGCACTATCTTTAATAATTAAGCTATTACTTCGCTCATCGAAATGGATATAGCCATTCTCAGATAAAAACGTACCACTACCTTTAGTTAAAGATTCAATCACTTCTGAGGCTTTCGCATAATTGAGCTTTATCGTTTTAGTCATCAACTTTGGAGTGGTTACAAGCGGTGGATTTTGTCCGTTATTTTGCAAATGGGCTATTGGAGCTGAATTTAAATCAGCCAATTTTTCTTCTTTTTTACTGATATAAACAATATCACTTTCTTGGCTAAAAGATAATTTATTTACTTTACTGATCGTTTTGAATATCTCCTCAATAGACTTATTTTCTAATCTTAAGGTGGATTTAGTTTGAATATCATCCTCTAATACTATATTTTTCCCTATTTCTTCGGATAAATAAGTAAGCAGAAGTGAAGTTGGTGCATTTTTTACTGCAAGAGAAATAGTATCAGCCAACGCTAGTGAAGAGCTAAATAATAAATAAATAAAAACTCTGAACATACTAACCCCTATAGTTTTATGGTGATCTCATATGGAAAATGACAATCTTTTGTGAGTTTCCAATTAATATAAGTGAGTGATTTTAAATTAATGTTTTTTATCTCAATTTCTTGATTTTGAATGAACTGGTTTTCCTTGAAATCAAGTAATTGTTCTTTTTCATCGATAAACAAGGCTGTAGAATTTTCATTAATTTTAACTAAGCCAATAAGTTTTAATTTCTCAAATTCAGTAAGTAAATTGAGAGAGTTTTTATGCTCGAAAGTCTTGCAAGCGGTTAAATTTTCCGAATTTTTTGCAATTTCAGGTAGAACTTCAAGGGTATTCTGTTCATTTTTCATCTGAGGCTGTTCACCAAAAAATGGATCGACAGCCGTAGCGTTAAAACTAATGAATAAAAAAGAGAAAAAATAGTTACGCATATTATTCCTTATTGGCTAAAACCACTAATGTAGCCGTAAGTTCTACTTTTCTATCTTCAGTAGATTTAGTTAGAGTAAGTAAGTGATATTTTAAATAGCCAATTTGGTTAAGATCGTTAATAAAATTAAACAATGAATGGCTATCAGCAGTTATTTTTAATTCAATGCTTTTACCTTGATCTAAATTCCAATTTAGATTATCAATATTAAGATGATGTTTCTGAGCTATTTTTTGTATTGTAGTATTAATATTTGTTAAGTTATTTTCTGTTTTTTTAGATTTAACCTTATCAAATAATTGGTTGTATAAATTTTTCTGATGAGTAAGGTTTACATTTTGATTGCCTATCTTTTCTAAGAACTGATTAATATCTAAGTGAATTTTGATTATATAAAGTATAGGTAAAAGAATAAGAGTGAAGAACATAAAAGCTTGTATTGTTTTTTGGTTTTTTCTAATGAAATTAACTACTTTGAAGATAGTGCTATTCGGATTTAAATATAAATTTTCTAGCTTATTTTTAATTAAAATCACCTTAGTTTCCTTTATGTTTTATGTTGAATGTAAAAGATATTTCATTTTTATGATTAACACTTACTTGCTCTGTTTTGGTCTCAATAAATTCTTTTTGATATAAATATTGCTCTAGCTTTTTGAAATCTTCCTCTATACTTAAATTACCCCCTATTCTTAAATAAAGATCTTTTTCTTGATATAACTGTATTACATCGATCCCTCCATTTTTTAAAGGGATATGCTGAATTATTGTAAATAGCTGTTCGACTTTCTGATTTTCAGCAAAAGGTAAAATAATGTTATTGTTATTTTTAAGGTGTGAAATTTTGTTTTCAAAATCAACAGTATCTGCTTGTAGTTTCTCTAATTGCTGTGTAAGAGATTCAATTTCATTCTTTTTCTGAACACTATAAAAGAGCAAACATAAGCTGATAAGGCTGATTAATAAAAATGTATAAGCGATATTTTTGATGCTTTTATAGTGAGTAAATACCCATTTACTTTTTCTATTTCCGCTTAAATCAATGCCTTGCCATTCCATAAACTTGCTCCAAGTGCGAGATAATAAAGTTGCTTTGATTCATCCGATTGCATATCGGTATCGGTAATTAAAATATCAGATAAATAAATACAATTCTTAGGTTCAACCAGAGGAAATAGTAGTTCGCTTTCTGTAAATTGAACTGTTTTTTGCTTAAAAGAAAAACAGGGAAAGTTATTATCAAGTTGAGGATTTAAATGAAAAATACCTCGAATATAACAATGCAGTTCGCAATCTAAAATGCTGTTAAATTGATTTAAACTTTCTGCATAGTGTTTATTTAATGCATAAATTGTTATTTTATCGAGATTGTTATTACTGCTTGGCAATCGCTGATACTCAAAATTGAGTAATTCAATTGCAAGTGGTTGCTCATTTTTTAAAATTTGGATAACTTGCCTATGTAATTGGATTTCATCAAGTTTTTTAGAGATAAAAATAGTTTTTCGCCAGATATATTGGTAAGGAATGGTGCGAACGAGGGTAAAAGGTTCATTTACCGTTTCTGCTGCGATGATTTTTTGAATAGCTATCTCTAATCCTTCACTCTTTTGCTGCCAAAAAGTACTGAATTTTTCAGCTTGATTTTTGACTAAGCAATAATATTGTTCATTTTCACTTAAGCCTAAAACTGTAGGCGAGACAGGCTTTTTTACTGGTGGTTTAAGTAGTTTCATAATGAGTTCAATAAGTAAAATTTATAGCAATTTAGTTAGGTTAAATGGGCGTTTTCGCTTATACTTAGCAACTTAATATTGGCTTTAAATTTATATTTCGTCATTAACCAAAAGAGATTTTTTCGATGCGGATCGCAAAAATAATATTTAGTGCTTTACTTTCACTGTTAATTTTAGGTGGGGTAATCGGTGGTTTACTTTATATGCATATCAAGTCTGACTTACCTGATGTTGCAACACTTAAAAATGTTGAGTTACAACAACCAATGCAGATTTTTACTTTAGATGGTAAATTAATTGGTGAAGTGGGCGAAGAACGCCGTATTCCGGTTAAACTTGAGGATGTTCCTCCAATGTTGATAAAAGCAATTTTAGCAACAGAAGATGCTCGTTTCTATGAACATAAAGGGATTGACCCTAAAGGGATTATGCGTGCATTGTGGCGTACCAGTCAGGGCGATACACAAGGGGCAAGTACCATTACTCAACAGTTAGCAAAAAACTTTTTCTTAACGCCTGAGCGTAGTATTGAGCGTAAAGCAAAAGAAGCTATTTTGGCATTAGAAATCGAACAAGTTTTGACGAAAAATGAAATTTTAGAACTTTATTTGAACAAAATTTATTTAGGGTATCGCTCGCATGGTGTAGCAGCAGCGGCTAAAACCTATTTTAATAAAGCGTTAAAAGATCTCACGCTTTCGGAAATTGCAATTATTGCAGGGCTTCCAAAAGCACCATCAACAATGAACCCACTTTATTCGGTAAAACGTGCAGAAGATCGTCGTAATGTAGTTTTGGGTAGAATGCTTGAAACTAAAGATATTACTCAACAACAGTACGAAAAAGCGAAAGCTGAGCCAATTGTAGCAAATTACTATGGTGCAGCATTAGAGTTTCGTGCTGATTATGTTACAGAGATGGTTCGCCAAGAAATTGTAAAACGTTATGGTGAAAACATTGCTTATAACAAAGGTTTAAAAGTCTATGCAACCGTACTTTCTGCAGACCAAAAAGCTGCACAAGATGCATTGCGTGAAAATTTGATTGATTATGATCGCAGACGTGGTTGGCGTGGAGCTGAAAAATTATGGGCAGGAAATGATGCTTGGGATGATGAAAAAATTATCGACCATTTAAGTAAATTACCAAAATCTGATCCCTTTACCCCTGCTGTGGTTATGCAAACAGATAAATCAAAATATACGCTTTTATTAGCAAATGGGGAGCCTGCAACATTAAAACGTGTTAATGCGTCTTTTGCGCCTAAAGGGTTAAAGGTTGGAGAACAGATTTGGGTTAGACTAAATAAAGCCAAGGAGTGGACTTTAGGGCAAGTGCCTGAAGTTAATTCAGCGTTAGTGTCAATTAATAGTGAAAATGGGGCTATTGAAGCTATTGTGGGTGGTTTTAGCTTTGAACAGAGCCGCTTTAACCGTGCGACTCAATCTTTAGTACAAGTAGGTTCGGCGATTAAGCCTTTTATTTATGCCGCAGCTATGAATAAGGGATTAAGCCTTTCTACCACCATTAGTGATGGCCCAATTGTGATTAAAAAGAAAGGGCAAAAAGAGTGGCGACCTAAAAATGCGGACGGTGTTTATGGCGGTCCAACGCGTGCAAGGGTGGCATTAGGTAAATCCAGAAATATGGTCGCAATTCGTGTATTGCAAATGGCGGGCATCGATTATACTGCTGATTATTTACAACGTTTTGGCTTTAATCGTAACCAGTATATCGCCACAGAGTCACTTGCGTTAGGAGCGGCTTCATTCACTCCGCTTGAAATGGCTCGAGCATATGCGGTATTTAATAATGGTGGTTATTTAATTGAACCTTATATTATTGACCGAATTATTGATGCCCAAGGCTATGAGCTGTATCAAGCAAATCCTGTAGTATCTTGTTCAGTGTGCGATAATCCTGTGATTTATCCTGAGCCGAAATATTTTGACTCAGTAAAAATTCATGATGAAACTCAAGTAGCGACAGCTCCAGTTACTCAGAATAGTATTGAGGAAGAAGTAGTGGAGGATATCGTAGAATCAGAGCCAGAATTACAAGCTGAAAATAGTGAGAAAAATGCTCCTAGCCTGATGGCAGAGTCTTCTCATCATGTTAAGGGACTACGTTATGCTCCTCATGTGATAAGTAATGAATTAGCATTCTTAATGCGTAGTGCATTAGCTACTGCTGTGACTGGTGAGCCAGAATATGGTTGGCGCGGCACAAGTTACCGAATGCTTAATACAATTAAGCGGGCTGATGTGGGCGGTAAAACAGGTACAACAAATAATTCTAAAGCAACATGGTATGCTGGTTTTGGTGCTGATATTGCGACAGTAGTTTATGTTGGTTTCGATGATAACAAACGTGAACTTGGTAAAGGTGCTTCAGGTTCAGTAACAGCGTTACCAGCTTGGGTGAATTATATGAAAGTAGCCCTTGCTGATAAACCTGTGCAAAAAGATGTTGTGCCAGGCAACATTGTTGAAGTGAAAATTGATCCAAATAGTGGTTTCTTAGGTAATGGACGTAAAGAGTTCTTTATTAAAGGAACAGAACCAACAAAACGATACGTGGTTGAAAGAGGTTATACTGAGAAATCGCCAACACAAACTGTTCCTGCTCGATTAGGACTTCCACCACCAGGTGTGTTGCAAAGTGGGGAATTATTCTAAAAATTGCAAGGAATATGTTCTTAAAAGTTGATAAATAGGGATATTTTTTGCGATAATAACGATCAATTTTATTTTGGGCGATTTGTGAGTTATTTATATACCTTTAGTCAATAAACCGATTTTATTGCAATTTTTATAAGAAATCAGACCGCTTGTATGACAAGCGGTCGTTTTTTCTTTTAATTTCACAAATCAGATGTTTATAAATTTTAATAATAGAAGAAGAAATAATGGCTGAAAAACGTAATATCTTTCTAATTGGGCCTATGGGAGCAGGAAAAAGCACTATTGGTCGACAACTTGCTCAAACATTAGGTATGGAATTTTTAGATTCTGACAGTGTAATTGAAGAAAGAGCTGGTGCGGATATTGATTGGATCTTTGATGTTGAAGGTGAAGCAGGTTTTCGCAAGCGTGAAGAACGTATCTTGAACGAATTAACACAGAATCACGGTATTGTGCTTTCAACAGGTGGGGGATCTATTTTATCGAAAGATAACCGCAATGTATTATCAGCTCGTGGCATTGTAATTTACTTAGAAACAACGGTTGATAAGCAATTTGAGCGTACGCAGCGTGATAAAAAACGTCCTTTATTGCAAACAGAAGATCCACGCAAAGTATTGGAAGAACTTGCAAAAATTCGTAATCCACTTTATGAAGAAATTGCAGATATTACTATCCACACTGATGAGCAAAGTGCAAAAGTAGTTGCAAATCAAATCATTGATATGATGGATAATTTAGTCGCATAGGAAACCCTAATTAAGCCCTATATAAGCTAAGGAGCGAGAAATGTTACAGGTTAATGTGGAATTAAAAGAACGCCGCTACCCAATTATTATTGGAGAGGGAATACTTGCTCAGGCAGCAAGTTATTCGCCGTTAAAAGCAGGCGATAAAGTGATGATTGTTTCCAACCCAACTGTTGCTTTTCATTATCTCGAAACTGTTACTTGCACTTTAACTAAATTAGGCTGCCAAGTAGATTCGGTGCTAATTCCTGATGGTGAAGAACATAAAAACTTGGATTCATTAAACCTGATTTTTACGGCGTTGTTAGATAAAAATCATAATCGTGATAGCACTTTAATTGCTTTAGGCGGTGGTGTCATTGGCGATGTAGCAGGATATGCTGCAGCTTCTTATCAACGTGGTATTCGTTTTATCCAAATTCCAACTACGTTATTAGCACAGGTGGACTCTTCTGTTGGCGGAAAAACTGCAGTTAATCATCCACTTGGCAAAAATATGATTGGCGCTTTCTATCAGCCTGTTTCGGTTATTGTCGATACCAACACGCTTTCTACTTTACCAAAAAGAGAAGTGAGTGCGGGTTTGGCAGAAGTCATCAAATATGGGGCAATTTTTGATATTGCGTTTTTTGAATGGCTAGAGAGCCACATTGATGACTTAGTAAGTTTAAAACAAGATGAGTTAGAATATTGCATTCAGCGTTGTTGCCAATTAAAAGCGGATGTTGTTGCTCGTGATGAAACTGAAAAAGGTGATCGTGCATTGCTCAATCTTGGACATACTTTCGGACATGCTATTGAAGCTCGTATGGGTTATGGTGTATGGCTACACGGCGAAGCTGTTTCTGTTGGTATGCTTGAGGCGGCTGCTTTGTCGCACATTTTAGGTGATTTGAATGTGGAAGATGTAGCTCGTTTAGAAAAATTACTGGCGAGAGCAAACCTACCTACTATTTCGCCGGATGGTATGGAGCCGTTGGAGTACTTGCCGTATATGTGGCGAGATAAAAAAGTATTAGGTGGGCAATTACGTTTGATTTTACTGAAATCACTTGGTCAAGCTTATGTCTCAGCAAGAGCAACCGAAGAACAAGTGCTGGCATCTATTGAACGTTTCACCCAGCGTTAAAAATTTAAATGAGTCATTCTAAACACCGAGCCTTTTTAAAATGGGCGGGCGGTAAATATCGCCTTATTTCAGATATTCAAACCCATTTGCCGAAAAAGGCTTGTCTAGTTGAGCCTTTTGTCGGTGCGGGTTCGGTGTTTCTGAATACTGACTTTGAACACTATATCCTTGCCGATATTAACCCTGATTTAATTAATCTTTTCAATACGGTAAAAGCAGATGTTGAGCATTATATCGCTCAAACAAAATTGCTTTTTCTACACCCAAAAGCGAATACTGAAACCTTTTATAAAGCACGCCGTGCGGAATTTAATCGTTCAAAAGATATTTTTCGCCGTTCGGTTATTTTTCTCTATTTAAATCGTTTTGGTTATAACGGATTATGTCGTTATAACCAAAAAAAAGGTTATAATGTGCCGTTTGGGCGTTATAAAACCCATTATTTCCCTGAAAATGAGTTGCGGTTTTTTGCAGAAAAAGCTCAAAAAGCGACCTTTGTTTGTGCGGATTTTGAACAGGTATTTGAGCTGGTAAAAAATAGTGCGATAGATTGTGTTATCTATTGCGATCCACCTTATGCTCCATTATTGCAAGAGACTAACTTTACTCAATACGCAGGTGGGGGATTTAGTTTGTTACAGCAAACTCGCTTAGCAAACCTTGCTCAAGAGGTGAAAGAGCAGGGCATTCCTGTATTGATTTCAAATCACGACACTGATTTTACTCGGCTGATTTATCAATCTGCCCAAATCACATCAGTGCAAGTTCAGCGTTCAATCGGGCAGAAAGCGGATTCCCGAATTAAAGTCGGCGAGTTATTTGCGTTATTTTCCTAATCATTTGCAAATTTTTCTAAAAATGTTACCGCTTGTGTTTATTATTTAATCGTTATTTTTTATTTTTATGCCTGTGGAGTATCAAATGGCAAATCAAAGTGAAGAACGTCAATCGTGGTCTAGCAGATTGGCGTATATTATGACTGTTGCAGGAGCAACTGTTGGATTCGGTGCAACGTGGCGTTTTCCCTATTTAGTTGGAGAAAACGGTGGTGGTGCTTATGTATTCCTATTTTGCATTGCAATGATTGTGATCGGCATCCCAATGATTTTAGTTGAAAATGTAATTGGCAGAAGAATGCGAGTGAATGCCGTTGATGCCTTTGGTGGTTCGGCAAATGGTAAAAAAATCTCTCCTGCTTGGAAAATACTAGGCTATATGGGATTACTCGGTGCATTTGGTATTCTAGCTTATTATATGGTGCTCGGTGGTTGGGTACTCAATTATATTGGTAGCCTAATTACGGGCAACCTTGACCTCTCAACGCCTGTTACGGTAGAAACCACTTATCAATTTTTTCAACAAAGCATTTTTAATAGTCCGGCGATTATTATTACTTATACCGCTATTTTTGTGCTGGTAAATTATTTTATTTTAGTGAAGGGAATCGTTGATGGTATTGAGCGTTCAGTTAAATACTTGATGCCGATTCTATTTGTGTTTTTACTGGTAATGGTTATCCGTAACGTAACTTTACCGGGGGCGGTGGAAGGCATTAAATTTTATTTGATGCCTGATTTCTCTAAAATCACGCCAAAACTTTTTGTGTTTGTATTGGGGCAGGTGTTCTTTGCATTAAGTCTAGGGTTTGGTGTGTTAATTACGCTTTCAAGCTATTTAGATAAAAATGAAAACCTCGTTAAAACGGCGACTATTACGGGTGTGATGAATACAATTATTGCGGTTCTTGCCGGTTTTATGATCTTCCCATCATTATTCAGCTTTGGCGTTGCACCAAACTCCGGTCCGACATTAGTCTTCCAGAGTTTGCCGATTGTGTTCTCAAATATGTGGGGCGGTACAATTTTTGCGATTATTTTCTTTGCCTTGTTAGTTGTTGCGGCTTTAACCACTTCATTAACAATTTATGAGGTGATTATTACTGCACTTCAAGAAAAAGCAAACATTAGCCGTAAGAAAGCGATTTTTATTACCTTAGTAACCATTTTTATACTAGGTAATATCCCGTCTGCATTAAGTGATAATGTGCTAAAAAATGTGCAAATTATGGGCAAAAGTATTTTTGATGCCTTCGACTATATCAGCGGAAATATTCTCTTTATTTTAACTGCATTAGGTAGTGCAATTTTTGTCGGCTTTGTATTAAAAGATGAAGCAAAAGAAGAGCTTGGCACGGGTAAAACATTGACTAATATTTGGTTTAATTATGTTCGCTTTGTGATCCCTGTAATTATTTTAGTGATTTTCTTTAATTCATTATAAAAATTATCTGATATAAAAAAGCTGTTTGAGAGGTATATTCAAACAGCTTTTTAGTTTTCAAGCGGTCAAAAAACTGGAGTTTTTTGCAATTAATGCCAAGTCATCCAGAAGAAATAAGACAAGCAACCAATAATCGTGACGCAGAAAATATTGAGCAGCAAACCTACTTTTACCATTTCACTTTGTTTAATGTAACCTGTTGCGAACACGATTGCATTAGGGGGCGTTGCAATTGGTAACATAAAGGCACAAGAAGCACCGCAAGCAATAATTGCTGCCAGTGAAATTGGCGGCAAACCAAGTGAATTAGCAACAGTAATAAAGATAGGAAGCATTAGGGCTGCGCTTGCCGTATTTGAAGTAAATTCGGTTAAGAATACGATGAAAGCTGTCATTACTAAGGTCATAATCAGCCAATGTTTTGTGCCAATATAATTCACAATAGTATCTGCTAGAATTTTACTCGCCCCCGTTTCTCGTAACACAATACTTAACACTAATCCGCCACCAAATAACATTAACACACCCCATTCAGTACGTTCTTGAATTTCAGACCAAGTGGCAGTATTACAAATACAAAGTGCGACAACGGCAACCATTGCAATTACCGCATCGAAATTTTTAATGGATTCTTTTAATGCTAAAGTATTGCGAATAAAAGGCTCAATGTAGCTACTAAAAGTTAGTAAAATTGCGGTAACAATGAAAATAATCAGCGTAGCGAGCTGTTTGCCATTAAGTTTTGAATCTTCAATTTCAACATTAAACGGCACATTGAAATTGGGTTTGAGAATAACGAGCAAGCTAATTACCATTGTAATCATCAGCAGAATCGCAACAGGCATACCATATGGCAACCATTCAGAAAATGAAATTTTAATCTGAGAAGCTAACAATGCATTTGGTGCAGAGCCAACTAATGTACCAATTCCCCCAATGCTAGAACTAAAGGCAATGCCAAGTAGAACAAACACATAAAGATTACGATTAGTGTTAAGTTCCACTTTATGCAGAATACCAAGCGTGAGAGGCAACATCATTGCGGCAACGGCGGTATTATTAATAAAGAGAGAGAGTAGAGCGGTTACCGCAAATAGATAAATAACGGTACGTTTTAAATTACCTTTGGCTAAGCGGATAACGTGATTAGCAATCCAAAGATCGATTTTTTGGATATTTAATACCGCTGCAATCACAAACCCTCCGAAGAACATAAAAATAATTGGCTCTGAGAATGGAGCAAAAGCGGCTTTGGTGGGTAGTACGTTGAGCCCGATAGCAAATATCGGCACCATCAAGGCAGTTACGGTAATATTGAAGGCTTCAGTAAGCCAAAGAATACCAATAAAAACAAGCAGGGCTAAGCCTCTATTTTCTTGTTCACTGAAAGG
Source organism: Mannheimia varigena (assembly GCF_013377235.1). NCBI lineage: Bacteria > Pseudomonadati > Pseudomonadota > Gammaproteobacteria > Pasteurellales > Pasteurellaceae > Mannheimia > Mannheimia varigena. Next base: position 2,050,493 of record NZ_CP016226.1, read on the forward strand.
AAGATATTGCAGTAATAGAAAGAAAATCACAATATCAACTGCAAGAATGATTAACCCTCTTAAAGGATTTTTAGCTGTGTTAGACATATAAACTCCAGATTATTTTTTGTTATCTTAAATCGAAGGTTTTAGCACTATACTAGAACTTTTTTATTTAAAAAAGATTAAAAAATTGTTAAAGAGAAAAATTTCTAGGAATTTGATAAAAATTATCACTTTATTTGATCTAGGTTAGCCCAAAATGATTAGAAGCTGATATAATCCGACCGTTATCACTTTTTAAATTCTAATCAAAAGAGGAACAAACTATGTCTGTTATTAAAATGACTGACCTTGATTTAGCAGGTAAACGCTTATTTATTCGTGCTGACCTTAATGTGCCGGTAAAAGATGGCAAAGTGACATCTGATGCTCGTATCGTGGCAACCATTCCAACGTTAAAATTAGCCTTACAAAAAGGGGCGAAGGTAATGGTGACTTCTCACTTAGGTCGTCCGACTGAAGGCGTGTTTGAAGAAGCAAACTCTTTACAACCTGTTGTGGATTATTTAAATGCTTCAGATTTAGGTGTTCCGGTTCGTTTAGTGCGTGATTACTTAGACGGCGTTGAAGTGAACGAAAATGAAGTGGTTGTACTTGAAAACGTGCGTATTAACAAAGGTGAGAAGAAAAACGATCCTGAGCTTGTGAAAAAATACGCAGCACTTTGCGATGTTTTCGTAATGGACGCATTCGGTACGGCTCACCGTGCAGAAGGCTCAACTTACGGCGTAGCAGAATATGCTCCAGTTGCTTGTGCAGGTCCATTATTAGCGGCTGAATTAGACGCTTTAGGTAAAGCATTAAAAGAACCACAACGCCCAATGTTGGCAATCGTAGGTGGTTCAAAAGTATCTACTAAATTAACGGTTTTAGACAGCTTATCAAAAATCGCTGACCAATTAATCGTAGGTGGCGGTATCGCAAATACCTTTATTGCAGCAGAAGGCCACGCAGTAGGTAAATCATTATACGAAGCAGATTTAATCCCTGAAGCAAAACGTTTATCTGAAGTGACCAGCATTCCGGTTCCGGTTGATGTGCGTGTGGGTACAGAGTTCTCTGAAACTGCACTGGCAACAGAAAAAGCGGTGAACGAAGTACAAGCTGACGAGTCTATTTTCGATATCGGTGATAAATCAGCAGAACAATTAGCAGAAATTATCCGTAACTCAAAAACCATTCTTTGGAATGGCCCGGTAGGCGTGTTTGAATTCCCTAACTTCCGTAAAGGTACAGAGGTGATTTCAAATGCGATTGCTGAAGCAACCGCTAATGGTGCATTCTCTATTGCAGGCGGCGGCGATACCTTAGCGGCAATCGATTTATTCGGCATCAAAGATAAAATTTCTTACATCTCAACCGGTGGCGGTGCGTTCTTAGAATTCGTTGAAGGTAAAGTATTACCAGCGGTTGAAATTTTAGAAAAACGTGCAAACGGCTAATGAGTTACAAGCGGTTGAAATTGCAAAAAATTTTGCAAATTTGACCGCTATTTATTATTTATTTTAACAGTGTGTTTCACTCTTTATATAAGGAAGCAAAAAATGTCATTATTAAACATCGTAAAACCGGGCGTAGTAACAGGCGACGACGTACAAAAAGTTTTCGCTTACGCTAAAGAACACAACTTCGCAATTCCTGCGGTAAACTGCGTAGGTTCTGACTCTGTAAATGCAGTATTAGAAACTGCAGCTCGTGTTAAATCACCGGTAATCGTACAATTCTCAAACGGTGGTGCACAATTCTACGCAGGTAAAGGTATCAAACCTACTTCAGGTGCTCGCCCAGATGTATTAGGTGCGATTGCAGGTGCAAAACACGTTCATCAATTAGCGGTTGAATACGGTGTGCCTGTTATTCTTCACACAGACCACGCTGCGAAAAACTTACTTCCTTGGATTGACGGCTTACTAGAAGCGGGCGAAAAACACTTCGCAGAAACCGGTCGTCCATTGTTCTCATCGCATATGATCGATTTATCTGAAGAGCCAATCGAAGAAAATATGGAAATCTGCCGTGAGTACTTAGCTCGTATGGACAAAATCGGTATGACCCTTGAAATTGAAATCGGCGTAACCGGTGGTGAAGAAGATGGCGTAGATAACTCAGATGTGGACGAGTCTAAACTTTACACCCAACCGTCTGAAGTGTTATATGTTTACGACCAATTAAGCCCAATTAGCCCACGTTTCACCATTGCAGCGGCATTCGGTAACGTACACGGTGTTTACAAACCGGGCAACGTGAAATTAAAACCATCTATCTTAGGTGCATCACAAGAGTTCGTTTCTAAAGAGCGTGGCTTACCGGCGAAATCATTAGACTTCGTATTCCACGGTGGGTCAGGTTCAAGCCGTGAAGAGATCCGTGAAGCGATCAGCTACGGTGCGATCAAAATGAACATCGACACCGACACCCAATGGGCTGCGTGGGACGGTATTCTTCAATTCTACAAAGCAAACGAAGCATACTTACAAGGTCAATTAGGTAATCCAACAGGTCCTGATGCACCAAACAAAAAATACTACGATCCACGTGTTTGGTTACGCAAAATGGAAGAGTCTATGTCTAAACGCTTAGAGCAATCTTTCGAAGACTTAAACTGCGTGAACGTATTATAATTTGCAAAGTTTCTCGTAAATCAGACCGCTTGTTCGCTTACAAGCGGTCTTTTTTTATTTATTTTTTGCGGTAAACTATCACTTTATTTTCCTTGAATCATTGTTATGGCATTACTTGAAGTTAATCATCTCAGCAAACGTTTTATTGAGCGTATCAGTCTTTTGCATAAGCAGGATTTTTATGCGGTTAAAGATGCTTCTTTTACACTTAACCGAAAAGAAACTTTGGCGATTATTGGCGAAAATGGGGGTGGTAAGTCTACACTTGCGAAAATGATTGCCGGTATGGTTGAGCCTACTTCAGGTGAGATGATTTTTAGAGGTAATGCACTGAATTTTGGTGATTATAAATATCGAGCCAAGCATATCCGAATGATGTTTCAAGACCCAAACGATGCTTTTTATCCTAATTATAATATTGGTCAAATCCTTGATACACCTTTACGATTAGCGACGGATTTATCTGAGGCAGAGAGGAATGAAAGGATTTTTAATACCCTAAAACTAGTAGGTATGTATCCAGAGCATTCGCTTGTTCCCATTTCTGAAGCCTCTAGCGGACAAAAACAACGTATTGCTTTTGCCCGTGCCTTAATTCTAGAGCCAGAAATTATTATTATCGATGATACGATTAATTCGCTAGATTTCTCGGTTAAAACTCAATTAATAAATTTAATGTTGAGTGTTCAGCAACGCCAAGGTATATCTTATATTTATGTTGGGCAGAATATCGGTTTGATTAAACATATTGCCGATAAAATAATGGTGATGCAAAGTGGCGAAGTAGTGGAATATGGGCAAACCAAAGATGTTTTGTTGAACCCTGAGCATCAGATTACAAAACGGCTTATTGAGAGTCATTTTGGACAAAAATTGACAATAGATGCGTGGGCAAGTTAATTTTTGTCAATAATTTGACCTAGTTCAATAAATTGCGTGAATACCCCTTTTCAATTATTACATTATTTGTAGTTCAGCTATAGACTATTCTCCGTTTACTCAAAGCAGGAGAAAAAAGATGGATTTAAAAAATGTAATTGAGCAACGTAAGACTATTAAAGCCTTTAATTCAATGGCGAAAATTAGCCGTACAGAGTTAGAAGAAATGTTGTCTTTATCTCAATTAGCACCTTCTAAAGCAAATTTGCAACCTTGGCGTTTTGTTGTTGTCGATGATGAATCAATCAAACAAACTTTATCAACTAAGGTGGCTTTTAATGGCCCACCTTGCGAAACTGCTGCTGCGGTAATAGCTGTATTAGCTGATTTAGAGTATGAAAAATTATTAGGTGATATTTTAGATAGGGCGATTGAAACAGGATGTCTGCATTCAGAATTTCGAGATCGCCAATTCAACTTTTTATTGAATTTACATAATCAAGCAACTGCCTCAGATATTCGCGATCAAGTACTTATTGACTCAAGTCTAGCTTCAATGCAATTTATGCTCATTGCTAAGGATAGAGGCTACGATACCCACGCTATAGGTGTTTTTGATCGTGAATCGGTGATGCGTTTATTAGAAATTGATGAAAAGCGTTACTTACCTGTTATGTTATTGGCAATAGGTAAGGCTGCAACCCCAGCACTACCAAGCTGTCGATTACCGTTAGAATATACAGTTTCTTGGAATAATGGGAAAGGCTTTAAAAAATAATTAATATCTTTAAATACAAGCGGTTGGATATCTTAATTTTTTTGCAAAAAATTGTTAGAATTCGACCGCTTTTATTATTGTTATTACATAGGATGAATATGAACGTTGGAGCAGAAAAAAGAGCAAATATTTTAGGCAAAATTATTTTTGCTAGCCGTTGGTTACAATTACCTATTTATTTAGGATTAATTATTGTACAAGGCATTTATGCCTATAAATTTATCAAATCATTGTATGAATTAGTGATAAATTTAAACGAAATGGATTCTAATATGGTAATGCTTGCCGTATTGAATCTGATTGATGTGGTAATGATTGCTAACCTGTTAGTTATGGTTATTGTTGGTGGATATGAAACGTTTGTATCTCGTCTGAAGGTGAATAACCACCCAGATCAACCAGAATGGTTAGACCACGTCAATGCAACTATTTTGAAAGTGAAGCTATCCATGGCGATTATTAGTATTTCGTCCATTCACTTATTGCAGACATTCATCAATGCATCAAAATTAGATGAGAAGACAATGCTATGGCAAGTGGTGATACATTTAGCTTTTATCATTTCAGCACTAGCAATGGCATATATTGATAAAGCATTGAATTCATCTCACATTAAACATAAAAAATACTAAAGAGTAAGGGATAGAGATATATATGGCAAAACATTATGATTATTTAGCAATTGGTGGCGGTAGTGGTGGTATTGCCTCTATCAATCGTGCTGCAAGTTACGGTAAAAAATGTGCGATTATTGAAGCAAAACATTTAGGTGGAACTTGTGTTAATGTGGGCTGTGTGCCGAAAAAAGTGATGTTTTATGGTGCTCAAATTGCAGAAGCGATTCATCGCTATGCACCTGATTATGGTTTTGATGTGACTGTTAATAAGTTTGATTACAGCAAATTAGTGGAAAATCGTGAAGCTTATATCGAGCGTATTCATAATTCTTACAATAATGTATTAAGTAAAAATAATGTTGATGTCTTAAATGGCTTTGCTCGTTTTAAAGATGTGAAAACGGTTGAGGTGAGCTATGCAGACGGTTCTTCTGAGGAGGTTACAGCTGATCATATCCTCATCGCAACAGGTGGCAGACCTACGATTCCTGATTTAAAAGGTTCAGAGTATGGTATTACTTCTGATGGTGTATTTGCCTTAAATGAATTACCCAAATCAGTTGCGATTGTCGGCGCAGGCTACATTGCCGTGGAATTAGCAGGGGTATTTAGCAGTTTAGGTGTAGAAATACATCTTTTTGTTCGCCAGAATGCTCCAATGCGTAAACAAGATCCTTTAATTGTAGAAGCACTTGTTGAGGTATTAGAACAGGATGGTATTAAATTACATACCCAAGCGATTCCACAAGAAGTAGTGAAAAATGAAAACAGTTCTCTTACATTGAAACTAGAAGATGGTAGAGAAACTATAGTTGATACTTTAGTATGGGCAATTGGTCGAGAGCCAGCGACTGATATGATTAATTTAGATGTAACTGGGATTGAAATCAATGAGCGTGGTTTTATTAAAGTAGATAAATTCCAAAATACAAATGTGCCTAATCTTTATGCAGTAGGCGATATTATTGAAGGTGGAATTGAGTTAACCCCAGTTGCAGTGGCAGCAGGGCGTCGATTATCAGAACGCTTATTTAACAATAAACCAAACGAGCATTTAGATTATAACTTAGTACCGACAGTTGTATTTAGTCATCCTCCAATTGGAACTATTGGATTAACGGAACCTCAAGCTATTGAGCAGTATGGTAAGGAGAATGTCAAAGTATATAAATCTTCCTTTACAGCAATGTACACAGCGGTGACTCAACATCGTCAGCCGTGCAAAATGAAGTTAGTATGTGCGGGTAAAGAGGAAAAAATTGTTGGATTACACGGTATTGGATTTGGCGTAGATGAAATGATTCAAGGCTTTGCGGTAGCAATCAAAATGGGAGCAACTAAAGCTGATTTTGATAATACCGTAGCGATTCACCCAACTGGCTCTGAAGAATTTGTCACTATGCGTTAAGTACATTATAATGTTTGAGCAAGAACTGTTGTTATTCATATAAGGATGAAATGAGAGTTTCTTTTTATATTATTATTCCATGTAGTTTTATCATTGGTAATGCCTATGCAGGTCAAAAGGATAGCAATTGTAAAACTCAATCCATTAAGTGGCAGCTAGAATCTAAGCCCAAGTTTAAAATATCTGAGCGTAGAATATTGAAAAAGCCTACTAAGAAAATTAATTCAGAAATAGAAAATGAGGTAAGTAATTTTTCTATGGAAGAGTTACGTCTTGGTGCTCAAAAAATTCCAGACAAGTCGGAAATTCAATATTTTAAATCTCAATGTCGATATGCATTTATGTCTGATAAAGACGTAATTGAAAATAAATGTGATGTTAAGAAGGTGTCAATTCCAGAATAAAAAACGGGCTATTTGCCCGTTTTTACTATTCTGTTTTGAACAAGAATGGATTTAATCCGCTACGTGTAAAATTTTTCTGCTCCATTTCGGAATCTAAAAATAGACTGGCTAAATCATCTGCGACTGGCTCAACATTGATATCTTTATCCTGATAAAGCACTTTTAAGTAAGAATGGCAATCCCCACAGCTTTCTGCTTTTACTGCCGCTTCTATTTTATCTAAACTCCAATAGTTTAATTTGCCGGACTCATCACAGTTTGTACATTTTGAACGTACTACGTGCCATTCACTTTCACATAAAGAACAGTGTAAGTAACGTAAACCTTGAGCTTCACCAAAATGAATAACGCTCGTTACAGGTGCTGAATTACATACAGGGCAAAAATGTTTATGTCCGATTTCCGCTCTAGCAGTACGAGGTAGTTGTTGGGTAAGTTGTACCCAGTAGAGGGATAGAGCTGACCAAATAAAGACCGCTTTGTCTGCACTAACTTGTTCGTAGCGTTCATTTAGTAAATAATCAGCTAGAGTCTCAAGTTCTGACATGGATGCTTTTTCTAGCCACTCAATAGTTGAAAGTACAGTATCATTTGCATAAGGTTTAAATTTATCAATGATTGCTAATAGTAATATTCTCCATTCATCAGAACGCTGGAAGTTTTTACTATTAAGAGGTTTATCACCTTGTGTTGATTCCACATAAGCGGTTAATTTTTCTGAATAATTTGCAATAGGATGGCTGCCTAATAACTCAAGTTGAATATCAACTAAGTTGGCTGCAAATTCTAGATATTCACTGAATGGATTATCTTGTGCTAGTTCACGGAGGCGTTTTGCTCGGCGAGAATAGAGGTTCTTAGGATTCGCAAATAATAGCTCTGGTTGTTGGAATGAGCTAGCTGCTTGCTTAATTTCATCTTGGTGTAAAATTTTAATGCTCATAATTTTCTCTATAAAATAAAAGTGCGGTTATTATACCGCACTTTAAATGATGATTTAGTGTTTGTTTTTATCAACCACGTGTTTTTCAATTTCTGGTAGTACTTCTTCACGATACCATCTTGGGTGGTGTTTTTTTGCCCAACGAACAGTTACCCAACCCTCAACCATACCTCTGATTGAGCCTTTTACCCAGAATGCCATATAGATATGTACTAGAATTCCAGTAAATAACATAAATGCACTAAATGAGTGAAGTAAAATTGCAATTCTTAATACAGGAATTGAGAAGTAGTGAGAGAAGAATTGTCTCCACATAATAATCCCTGTAATTAAGAGGGTAAACATCGCAAGAATCAATGTCCAGAATAGTAATTTCTGACCTAGATTGTATTTGCCGTTATCGGCAACCGCGTGTTCATTACCTTTTAACACCTCAACAATGCCTTTTGCCCAGCGAATATCGTTTTTCTCTGGAATATTATGATGCCAATAAATGAGAGCCATAATAATAAATGCAATAAACATAATGATCCCTGTGAAAGGGTGTACTGCACGAGCAATTTGTGGTGTACCTAAGATCTCTGTTAGCCATGCGAAATCAGGGAAGAAGAATGCCACACCTGTAAACATCGTCATAAAGAACGAAATTACTAGGAACCAGTGGCTAACACGAGCAATAGGTTTGTGACGAACAATTTTAGTATCATTCGTAACGATAAATGGCTTACTCATGTCTATCTCCTTCTTTAATATCGTGGTGGTGATCTTCAACATCTTCTTCAACGTTTGGACCAACGGTCACATAATGTGCAACCTCAGCTAATGCTAAGCCGCCTAATGCAACGGCTGCAACTGGTTTTAAGATGTCTTTCCATAGTGTAACTGTGGCATCAATCTTCGGATCTTTTGGTAAACCTGAATAAAGTTCTGGTTTATCAGCGTGGTGTAATACATACATAACGTGTGTACCACCTACACCTTCTGGATCGTAAAGACCTGCATTTTCATAACCACGAGCTTTTAAGTCAGCGATACGTTGTTCGGCATAGAATTTCATTTCTTCCTTGCTACCGAAACGAATTGCGCCTGTAGGACATGTTTTCACGCAAGCTGGCTCTTGACCGACTGCCACACGATCAACACATAGAGTACATTTATAAACACGGTTATCTTCCGGGTTCATACGTGGAATGTTGAACGGACAGCCCGCGATACAGTAACCACAACCGATACATTTGTCAGATTGGAAATCAACAATACCATTTGCGTACTGAATAATTGCTCCCGGAGCAGGGCAGGCTTTTAAGCAACCTGGCTCCATACAGTGCATACAACCATCTTTACGAATTAACCACTCTAAACGATCATTTTCTTCAACTTCGTTGAATCTCATTACCGTCCATGCTTTTGCGTTTAAGTCTGCTGGGTTATCGTACACACCAACACAAGCAGCATTGATGTCAGAGCGGATATCATTCCACTCTGAACAACCTACCTGGCAAGCTTTACAGCCTATACAAGTAGTTACATCAATTAATTTTGCCACTTCTACTTGGTGGGAACGAGCCTGCGGTGCAGGTGTTAAACCAGAGGTTGCGGAGATCTTAATAATGTTTTGAGATTGAACTACACCCATTTTTAGCCTCCAATTCTCTCAATGTTTAACAACATACATTTAGACTCTGGCGTATTAGAACTAGGATCGCCTGAGCGTACAGTTAAGTTATTTGCAAAGTAACCTTTTTTTGCACCGGTAGTTGCTGCAAAGCCCCAGTGAATCGGAATACCGATAGTATGGATTGGTTTACCGTCAGAAACTAATGCTCGGATACGTTTAGTCACTACTGCAACGGCTTTGATTTCACCACGTTTAGACCAAACACGTACTTTATCACCATTTTTGATGCCTTTCTCTTCAGCAAGTTTCTCACCAATTTCAACGAACTGCTCAGGTTGAGCAATCACATTAATGAGTGCATTTTTAGTCCAATAGTGGAAGTGCTCTGTTAAGCGATAAGTTGTGCCTACATATGGGAAATCTGCACTTATGCCAAGATCTTCCTTATCTGTTGGTAGAATACGAGCAACAGGACTACTTACCACATTTGGATGAAGTGGATTAGTGCCAATTGGTGTTTCTAACGGCTCGTAGTGTTCCGGGAATGCACCATCAATCATACGCTCACGTACGAATAAGCCTGATACACCTTCTGGCTGCATAATAAATGGCATTGTTGGTGCATTTGGTGGCGCTGTACCGAAGTCAGCCACATCAATATAGTTCCAGTTCTTACCGTTCCATTTCACTAACTGGCGTTTCGGGTTCCATGGTTTACCGCTTAAATCCGCTGATGCACGGTTATAAAGAATACGACGGTTTGCCGGCCACGCAAATGCCCAACCTAGGGTGTTACCCAAGCCCGACGGGTCTGAGTTATCACGGTTCGCCATTTGGTTACCTTTTTGTGTCCATTGACCGGTGTAGATCCAGCACGCCCCTGAGGTGGTACCGTCATCACGCATTTGAGCGAAGCTTGAAAGCAACTCGCCTTTTTTCACGATCACGTTGCCGTCTGCATCTTTTACGTCTTCCAATGCATAACCGTTGTTCTCTTTCGCAATCTCTTCCGCTTTTGGTTCTAACGGATTCGCATAGTTCCAAGTCATTGCTTCAAAAGGCTCAATCGGAGCTTTACCACCTTCTTTGTGGTAAAGATGGATTAACTCAGCACGTAACTCAGATAATATATCAATATCTGGTTTTGCTTGATGTGGAGCATCTGCAGCTTTCCAGTGCCATTGTAACCAACGACCTGAGTTTGCAATTGAACCATCTTCTTCGGCGAAGCAAGTGGTTGGTAAGCGGAACACTTCAGTTTGAATTTCTGCCGAATTCACATTGTTGAACTCGCCATGGTTTTTCCAGAATTCGGAAGTGTCTGTTACAAGCGGGTCAAAAATGACTAAATATTTCAAATTGCTTAACGCTTTGATGATTTTTTGCGAGTTCGGGTAAGAGGCAATTGGATTCATACCTTGACAGAAGTAGCCGTTGATTTTGCCTTCATACATCTGCTCAATGAAACGGAAGTGGTCGATACCACCTTTTTGTAGTTTTGGTAGATAGTGGAAACCAAACTCGTTTTCCGCAGTTGCTTTATCGCCATAGAACGATTTCATCATACTGATGAAGAATTTCGGCGTATTTGCCCAATAGTTAGTTTGACCTGCACCCATTGTTTTTGGTGTAATGCGAGTTAGGAATGCTTCTAATGAAACATCGGACTCGCTTGGTAGTGGTAAATAGGCAGGAAGACGAGCAGGGAATAAACCTAAGTCAGTAATACCTTGTACGTTTGAGTGTCCACGCAACGCATTTACTCCACCACCTGCAACACCGATGTTACCGCAAAGTAACTGGATAATTGCCATTGAGCGAATGTTTTGTGCACCAACGGTATGTTGTGTCCAACCTAACGCATAAAGGAAAGTTGCTGCTTTATCTGGCGCAGAGGTTTTTGCAATCTCTTCACAGAAAATTAAGAAGTCTTTTTGTGGTGTACCTGTAATACGTTCAACCATTTCTGGCGTATAGCGAGAAACGTGTTCACGCAACATATTAAGCACGCAACGAGGCTCTTGAAGAGTCATATCCCGCTTCGGATTGCCTTCTTCATCCATTTGATAAGTCCAAGTTGATCTATCTTTATAAGTACGGGTTGCCTCATCATAGCCGGTAAATAAACCGTCTTCAAATTTGAAGCCTTCATGTACTAAGAACGTGGCATTGGTATAGTGTTTGACGTATTCGTGCTGAATTTTATCGTTTTTCAGCAAATAATTGACCGCACCTAATAGGAACGCAATGTCCGTACCCGGACGCAGCGGCATATAGATGTCAGCAACAGCAGCACTACGGTTAAAGCGTGGGTCTACCACCATTAACTTCGCACCGTTTTGTTTTTTTGCTTCAACCGCCCAGCGGAAACCGACAGGGTGAGCTTCTGCAGCGTTACCGCCCATGACGATAACGAGATCAGAGTTCTTAATATCAACCCAGTGGTTGGTCATCGCACCGCGACCAAATGATGGAGCAAGACTTGCTACCGTTGGTCCGTGTCAGATACTCGCTTGGTTGTCGGTAAATACCATACCGAGAGAACGAATCCACTTCTGCGTTAATAAACCTGTTTCATTACTACAAGCAGAACCAGCTAAGAAACCCGCAGTTAACCAGTGATTTACTGGTGTGCCTTCTGCATTTTTCTCAATGAAGTTGGCATCACGGTCCTCTTTCATATGACGAGCGATACGTTCAATCGCTTCGTGCCAAGAAATACGTTTCCACTCATTTGAACCTGGTTCACGCACTTCTGGATAATGTACACGGCGGTCACTATTCACATAGTCTAATGCACCTGCACCTTTCGGACATAATGCACCACGGCTAACAGGATGGTCTGAATCGCCTTCAATGTGGATTAATTTACCTTTGCTGTTCATTGCTTCGCCGCCTAAGCTGTACATAATCATTCCACAGCCTACAGCACAGTAAGTACAGGTTTGGCGAGTTTCTTTAGCTCGTAAGAGCTTATACTCACGTGGGGCAGCTAATGCTGTTGCTGGCGTAAAGCCCAACATTGCAGCAGAAGTTCCGGCCATACCGCCTGCACAGACCTTGAAGAACTTACGTCTTGAGATCTGCATAATCACTCCAAATCATATTTAATATGAGAAATAAAAAAGAAATTTGATCAAAATGGGTTAATAAATTGATCTAAGAGGTGTATCATTTTCCTCCTAATAAAAGGAAATGAATATACTCTTTTTTCGGTAAATAGGTTAAATATCAAAGAAATTTGATTTAAACCAAATTTTAGTGTTCATAATGATACAACTTTTTAACAAAACAAACCACTTTTTAAGCATGGAAGAGACGAATATTGTGAATAAGATCACAAAAATAGATGCCAAAAAATTATTATTCTCAATAACTGAGCTAAAACAGCAAAATTGCGAAGATAATTTGATTTCAGAAGTGCCTGTTGCACTTGTTTATAATGGCATTTCTCATACAGTGATGATGACAACCCCTTCCGATTTAGACGATTTCGCACTCGGTTTTTCCTTAGCAGAGGGCATTTTGAATTCACCGCAGGAATTATACGGACTAGATGTTATCGAGCAAGAAAACGGTGTAGAGATTCAGCTTGAAATTTCAACCCGACAATTTGTTGCCCTAAAAGATAAACGCCGTTCAATGGCAGGTAGAACAGGCTGCGGAATTTGCGGTGTAGAGCAGTTGGAGCAAGTTAATCAAAGTTGTAAAATTGTTAAAAGAAATAACCGCTTGCAAGGTGTGAATCCTCTTATTTTAGAAAGTTGTTTAGAACAACTAGAAAATGCGCAAATTTTATCGAAAGAAACGGGAGCAAGCCACGCTGCAGCCTTTTTCTCTATGCAGGGAGAACTACTAGCGATTCGGGAGGATGTCGGACGACACGTTGCATTAGATAAATTAATTGGTTGGTATGCTAAAGCTAGTTATCCAAACGGTTTTGTTTTTGTAACTAGCCGAGCCAGTTTCGAAATGGTGCAAAAATGCTTAGCCGTTGGGATTGAAATGTTATGTGCTATTTCAGCTACAACCGAAATGGCGGTAAAAATGGCTCGTGATAATCAATTTACACTACTGGCATTTACTCGTAAAGGCAAATCCACAATTTATTCGGGAGAAGAGAGGTTATCTCTTAAATAGTAATGGAAATCGCACTTTTATTAGCAGACAAAATTTTACAGCTTACCTTAATGGTGTTACTAGGCTATGCTATTGTAAAAACCAAACTTTTAACGTCAGAACAAAGTTACCCAATTTCAATCATTGGGCTATATATCATTAGCCCTGCAGTGTTAATTAGTGCGTTTCAGGTTGATTACACGCCGATCATTTTAAATGGATTGTATCTTGCATTTATCGTCTCAATTTTGCTAAGTAGCTTGTTAGTTTTTCTAGGCTGGATATTTAAGAAAATCCTTAAGCTCGACAATATTGAACAAGCAACTACTGTTTATTCTAATTCTGGGAATTTAATTATCCCGATTGTCGCTTCTTTGTTTGGAAATGAATGGGTTATCTATTCAACAGCATTTATTGTGGTACAAACGATGCTATTTTGGTCTCATTTGCGCACGTTAATATGTGGGAGGGGTAGCGTACCGTTGAGAAAAGTGCTTTTTAACATCAATATTATTGCGATTTTTGCAGGGCTAATCTTATTTTTATTACATATTAAATTACCTACAACAATTGCTCATACTTTATCAAGTTTAGGACAAATGATCGGGCCTTTATCGATGTTAGTTGCTGGAATGTTGATTGCGGCTATTCCATTTAAAGAAATTATTACGGATAAACGTATCTATTTGGTGAGTTTCCTTCGATTAATCCTGCTCCCACTTATTTTATTGACCGTTGTTAAATTATGCGGGTTTGAGGGCTGGGTAAAAAATGGCGAGATTATTTTAATGATTACACTATTAGCAACCATTAGTCCATCAGCTGCAACTGTTACCCAAATGGCCGTGGCCTATGGGCAAGATGCTAGAAAAGCGAGTGCAATTTATGGTGTGACGACTTTACTTTGCGTATTCACGATGCCGTTGATTATTTGGCTTTATCAAATTCTATAAACGCAAGCGGTCGATTTTTTGCAATATTTTACGCAAAATCGACCGCTTGTTTATGCTGAAAATTAAGCCACAGTTACTGACTCAATCACCACATCTTCTTTTGGTACATCTTGGTGGAAACCTTTGTTGCCGGTTTTCACGCCTTTGATTTTATCTACCACGTCCATTCCTTCAACCACTTCGCCGAAGACCGCATAGCCCCATTCTTGCACCACGGTTTTGCCGAACATCTCTTTTGAGCGATAATCTAAGAAAGTATTGTCCGCCACGTTGATGAAAAATTGTGATGAAGCAGAATGCGGATCAGGGGTGCGAGCCATTGCAAGCGTGCCCCGTTTGTTGCTTAAACCGTTGCTCGCTTCGTTTTGGATTGGTGCTTTGGTCGGTTTTTCGGTCATTCCCACCGTCATACCGCCGCCTTGAATCATAAATCCATCAATCACACGGTGGAAAATCGTGCCGTTGTAGAAGCCTTCTTTGCAGTAGTCTTCAAAGTTTTTCGCCGTGATTGGGGCTTTGTCAAAGTTCAATTCGATTTTAATGTCACCAAAATTGGTGTGTAATGTAATCATTCTAAGTTCCTTAATAAATAATAATGGGATGGAAAATAAATTTCGCTCGCTATTATTAAAAAGTTTGAACGAAATTGCAAAAAAATCTCAAAATCAGACCGCTTATTCGCTATACTTAGCCGTATTTTTACTGAAAATGTTAATCAGAGGACACTATGCTCAAAATTTATAACACCCTAAAACGTGAAAAAGAAGAATTTAAGCCGATCAAACCGAATCAAGTGGGAATGTATGTTTGTGGCGTGACGGTTTACGATCTTTGTCATTTTGGGCACGGTCGTACTTTTGTGTCGTTTGACGTCATTGCCCGCTATTTGCGTTATTCGGGCTACAATTTGCGTTATATCCGTAACATTACCGATGTGGACGACAAAATCATCAAGCGTGCGTTAGAAAATAACGAAACGTGCGATGAATTGGTGGAACGAATGATTGCCGAAATGCACAAGGATTTCGATGCCTTGAACATTCTCCGCCCAGATGTGGAACCTCGTGCGACAAAGCATATTCCTGAAATTATCGCAATGGTGGAAAAACTCATCAAAAACGGACACGCTTATGTGGCAACCGATGGCGATGTGATGTTTGATGTGGAATCTTTCCAAAAATATGGTGCGTTATCTCGCCAAAATTTAGAGCAACTGCAAGCCGGAGCAAGGGTTGAAATCAAATCGGTTAAGAAAAATCCGATGGATTTCGTGCTTTGGAAAATGTCGAAAGAGGGTGAGCCGAGCTGGGAAAGCCCGTGGGGCAATGGTCGCCCGGGCTGGCACATTGAGTGTTCGGCAATGAATAGCAAAGAGTTAGGCGAGCATTTCGATATTCACGGCGGCGGTTCAGATTT
Source organism: Mannheimia varigena (assembly GCF_013377235.1). Taxonomy (NCBI): domain Bacteria; kingdom Pseudomonadati; phylum Pseudomonadota; class Gammaproteobacteria; order Pasteurellales; family Pasteurellaceae; genus Mannheimia; species Mannheimia varigena. The sequence continues at coordinate 2,066,291 of NZ_CP016226.1, forward strand.
AATGTTCCCTCACCACGAAAACGAAATTGCCCAATCTTGCTGTGCCCACGGCGGCGATTATGTCAATTATTGGTTACACACCGGAATGCTGACGATTGATAAAGAGAAAATGTCGAAATCGCTCGGCAACTTCTTCAGCATTCGCCATATGTTGGGCTTGTACGATGCGGAATCGCTGCGTTATTTCTTCTTAACCGCACACTATCGCTCACTGCTTGATTACAGCATTGATAACTTAGATTTGGCTCGATCTGCTCTCGAGCGTCTATACACCGCCTTGCGTGGTTGTGATGTATCGGGCGAAGCGATTGGCGGCGAGCAATATGTAATTGCTTTCAAAACAGCAATGGACGATGATTTCAACACACCGGGGGCGTTAGCGGTATTGTTTGAAATCGCCCGTGAAGTGAACAAACTCAAAACCGAAGATATGGCAAAAGCCAACGGTTTAGCGGTTCGCTTAAAAGAGCTAGCTGGCGTGTTAGGCTTGCTTGAGCAAGATCCAGAGGCTTTCTTAAAAGGCGATGCGAACGATGACGAAGCTGCCGAAATCGAAGCCTTAATCAAGCAGCGTAATGAAGCCAAAGCCGCTAAAAACTGGGCAGTAGCTGACGAAGTGCGTGATAAGCTCAAAGCAATGAACATTGTGCTGGAAGATACGCCAAATGGCACGATTTGGCGTAAAGGCTAAGCCGATAAAATAGGGATGACAAGCGGTTGTTTTTTGCAAAAAAATAGCAAATTTCGACCGCTTGTTTATTTAGATGAAAACCAATCATACCCAACCTCAATTTATTTCAAGTGCAAGCCATTATTTTATGCGTTATGCTTATTTGGAATAAAAAAATCGGGAGAGTTGATTGACATAGCATTCTAGACGTCTAAAATACGCAAAAACAAATTTAATTAATGTGGATAGATAGAAAATGATTCAGCTGAAAAATATCAGCAAGCAATTTGAGGTAAAAGGTAAGCAGATTACCGCCCTCGATAATGTGAACCTTGAAGTTCCGAAAGGCACGATTTATGGTGTGATTGGGGCTTCAGGTGCAGGTAAGAGTACCTTAATTCGTTGCGTAAATTTATTAGAACGCCCGACTATGGGGCAAGTGATTGTTGATGGACAAGATTTAACCGCAATGTCGGATAAAGAGTTGATTAAAGCTCGCCGTAATATTGCGATGATTTTCCAACATTTTAATTTGCTTTCTTCGCAAACTGTGTTTGAGAATGTGGCGTTGTCGCTACGTTTGAGCAATACGCCAAAAGCAGAAGTGGATAGGAAAGTGAATGAGCTGTTGGAGTTGGTGGGCTTAACTGATCGTAAAGATGTTTATCCGGCAAATCTTTCAGGCGGGCAGAAACAGCGTGTTGCGATTGCTCGTGCGTTGGCAAGCGATCCGCATGTTCTGCTTTGTGATGAGGCAACCAGTGCGTTAGACCCAGCAACCACGCAATCTATTTTGCAATTATTAAAAGATATTAATAAACGTTTAGGCTTAACTATTTTGTTGATTACCCACGAAATGGAAGTGGTAAAACGCATTTGCGATCGTGTGGCGGTTATTGATAGGGGGCAGTTGATTGAATCTGGTTCGGTGAGTGAAATTTTCTCGAACCCGAAAACGGAATTAGCTCAGAAATTTATTCAATCGACTTTCCATTTTGATTTGCCGCAAGAATATAGAGAACAACTTTTAAGTTCACCAACAGAACATAGTCAGCCGATTATTAAATTTGAATTTACAGGGCGTTCAGTTGATGCACCGCTTCTTTCAATTGTATCGAAAAAATTCGGTATTGATTTTAGTATTTTGATGTCGCAAATTGACTATGCCGGTGGTGTGAAATTTGGTTTTGTGATTGCAGAAGTAAGCGGTAATTCGGATGCGATTGCAGAAGCAAAATTTTATTTGATGGATAATAATGTAAAAGTAGAGGTGTTAGGCTATGTGGGCTGATTTTTTGAGAGAGATGACGCCACAAATGTGGGGCTTAGTGTGGGAATCTACTTTTGAAACCATTTATATGGGCTTTGTGGCGACGGCATTAGCTGTCATCATTGGTTTGCCGATTGGTTTTTTAGCTTTTTTAACAGGTAAAGGTGAAATTTTAGAAAACCCAAGATTACATCAAATTTTAGATGTGATTATTAATATCGGACGTTCTATTCCGTTTATTATTTTATTGATTATTTTATTACCTGTTACCCGTTTAATTGTGGGGACAACTTTAGGAACAACGGCGGCGATTGTGCCGTTAAGCGTATCAGCAATTCCGTTTTTTGCTCGCTTAACGTCTAATGCGTTATTGGAAATTCCATCAGGTTTAACTGAAGCAGCAAAATCAATGGGGGCAACCAATTGGCAAGTAGTAACTAAATTCTATTTACCGGAATCCTTGCCGATTTTAATCAATGGTATTACTTTAACCTTAGTGGCTTTAATCGGTTATTCTGCAATGGCAGGTGCTGTAGGTGGCGGAGGGTTAGGAAACTTGGCAATCAGTTACGGGGAGCACCGTAATATGGTTTATGTAAAATGGATTGCAACAATCATTATTGTGGCGATTGTGATGGTAAGCCAGAAATTGGGCGATACTTTAGCAAAACGTTACGATCATCGTTAATTTTATTAAATAGGGGTTTTTATGAGTTTCAAGAAAATTTTAGGTGTGGCATTAGTTTCTGCATTAGCATTAACTGCGTGTAAAGATGAGAAAAAAGCAGAGCCTGCGGCAGCAGCTCCGGCATCTGCAAAAATTAAAGTAGGTGTAATGTCAGGTCCTGAACATACTGTTGCAGAACGAGCCGCACAAATTGCTAAAGAAAAATACGGTTTAGAAGTAGAATTTGTTCTATTTAACGATTACGCATTACCAAATACGGCAGTAAGCAAAGGAGATTTAGATGCTAACGCATTCCAACACAAGCCGTATTTAGATAAAGACAGCCAATCAAAAGGCTTAAACAACTTAGTAATTGTGGGGAACACTTTCGTTTATCCGTTAGCCGGTTATTCTAAAAAAGTGAAAAATGTTGCTGAATTAGCAGACGGTGCTGTGATTGCTGTACCAAACGATCCATCTAACTTAGCCCGTGCGTTAATTTTATTAGAAAAACAGGGATTAATTAAGTTAAAAGATAATACTAATTTATTCTCAACGTCAGTAGATATTATTGAGAACCCGAAAAAATTAGAAATTAAAGAAGTAGACACTTCAATTGCTGCAAAAGCATTAGATGATGTTGATTTAGCAGTAGTGAACAACACTTATGCAGGTCAAGTTGGTTTAAATACTCAAGATCATGGTGTGTTTGTAGAATCTAAAGATTCTCCGTATGTGAACATTATTGTTGCTCGCCAAGATAATAAAGATGCAGACAACGTACAAAACTTTATCAAATCTTACCAAACTGAAGAAGTGTACCGAGAAGCACAAAAACACTTCAAAGATGGTGTAGTAAAAGGTTGGTAATTTTCTGATTTTTCACATAGCGATTAATCGCTGAGCTTGATCTCTAAGGTTAATCGCTTTTTATTTTAAAACTCTTATATAGGAAGAACTCAAATGAACTTTAAAAAACTATTAGGCGTAGTGTTAGTGTCTGCTTTAGCATTAGCCGCCTGTAAAGAAGAAAAAACACAATCGGTAGCAGAACCTGCAAAAGCGGAGAAACAAGCTCCATTAAAAGTTGGCGTAATGACCGGTCCTGAAGCACAAATGACTGAAGTTGCAGTGAAAATTGCAAAAGAGAAATACGGTTTAGAAGTAGAATTAGTTCAATTTACCGAATACACACAACCAAACGCAGCATTACACGCCAAAGATTTAGATGCAAACGCTTTCCAAACTGTGCCTTATATGGAACAGGAAATGAAAGACCGCGGCTATAAATTAGCGGTTATCGGCAACACTTTAGTATGGCCAATTGCAGCATATTCGAAGAAAATTAAAAACATTTCCGAGTTAAAAGATGGTGCACAAGTTGCAATTCCAAACAACGCAAGTAACACCGCTCGTGCATTATTATTACTTCAAGCGCACGGTTTATTGAAATTAAAAGATCCAAATAATGTGTTTGCAACTGAAAACGATATTATCGAAAATCCGAAAAATATCAAAATCGTACAAGCTGACACAGCATTATTAACCCGTATGTTAGATGATGTAGAGTTAGCGATTATTAATAATACTTATGCAGGTCAAGCAGGTTTAAGCCCGGATAAAGATGGTATTATTGTTGAATCAAAAGATTCTCCGTATGTAAATTTAGTAGTGAGTCGTGAAGACAACAAAAATGATCCGCGTTTACAAACCTTCGTGAAATCATTCCAAACTGAAGAAGTATTCCAAGAAGCATTAAAATTATTTAACGGTGGTGTGGTTAAAGGTTGGTAATGACCAATATTTAATTGGATAAAATCAAAGGCATAGTAAATTATTTTTACTATGCCTTTTGTTTCCCTGAGTCTGATGTGAGCCAATAAAAAAACAGTAAAGGGGCACTTTACTGCTTTTTGCTAGAGGAATGAATTATAGACTAGCACCGGATCTTAATGCTTCTGCTTTATCTGTTTTTTCCCAAGGGAAATGCTCACGACCAAAGTGACCGTAAGCTGCGGTTTCACGGTAGATTGGTTTGATTAAATCTAACATTTTGATTAAACCGTAAGGGCGTAAATCGAAGTTTTGGTAGATTAATTTCACTAATGTTTCGTTGCTAACTTTGCCTGTTCCGAATGTCTCTACCATAATTGAGGTTGGCTCAGCCACACCGATAGCGTAAGAAAGTTGGATTTCACAACGTTCTGCTAAACCCGCCGCTACGATATTTTTCGCAACATAACGGGCAGCGTATGCGGCTGAACGGTCTACTTTTGATGGATCTTTACCTGAGAACGCACCGCCACCGTGGCGTGCAGCACCGCCGTAGGTATCCACAATAATTTTACGACCGGTTAAACCACAGTCACCCATTGGTCCGCCAATTACGAAACGACCGGTTGGGTTAATGAAATATTTGGTATTTTGGCTTAACCATTCGCTTGGTAGCACTGGCTTGATGATCTCTTCCATCACGCCCTCAATCAAATCTTTTTGTGAAATATGTTCAGCGTGTTGGGTAGAAAGCACTACTGCATCAATACCAATAATTTTGTTGTTTTCATAAGCAAAAGTTAATTGGCTTTTCGCATCTGGGCGTAACCAATCTAATTTGCCTGATTTGCGTACTTTCGCTTGCTGTTCCATTAAGCGGTGTGCGTAAGTGATTGGAGCCGGCATTAACACATCGGTTTCGTTGGTTGCGTAGCCAAACATAATCCCTTGGTCGCCTGCACCTTGCTCTAATGGATCAGCTCTGTCCACGCCTTGGTTGATGTCTGGTGATTGTTTACCGATAGCGTTTAACACCGCACAAGAGTGAGCATCAAAGCCCATATCAGAATGGGTGTAACCGATGTCGCAAATCACTTGGCGAGTTAAGTTTTCAATATCAACCCAAGCAGAAGTCGTGATTTCACCACCTACTAACGCCATACCTGTTTTAACGTAAGTTTCACAAGCCACACGTGCTTTCGGGTCTTGTTTTAAGATTTCATCTAATACTGCATCTGAAATTTGGTCTGCAATTTTATCCGGATGCCCTTCTGAAACGGACTCAGAAGTAAATAAATTAATTGCCATTGTATTCCTCTCTATCTTAAATATCGGATTATAAATAATAACAAGCGGTCGTTTTTTGCAAAAAATTTACAAATATAAACCGCTTGTTGAAATTTTGTTTGGAAGTATTTCCATCTAGACGTCTATAATATATTTTTTGAACGTTTTAGGCAAATAGAATTTGGCTATTTTGCCAAATAAGCTTTTAGTCCAGTTAAGGCATTTCTCGCATCTTCCACACCTAAATCGTACATCGCCTGTATTTTATTCACGTCTTTTTCTAAGCGACTGATTTTAAGCGTCTTGCTTGGGCGAATAACGAAAATTTGTTGCTTTTCGTTAAGTTGAATAACCTGTTCAACAGCTTGATTATATTCTGAATAACGATTTTTCCAACGCTCGACTAATTTCGGGTATTTTTTATAGAAGCACTTAAACAACCACATTGAGCTGGGGTTCTTGCGATATTCAAGCGGGCGAGTAAGTACGACAATAATCTTATCGTAACCCATCTCAATAAATTTCTGTACAGGAATACTATCTGAAACACCGCCATCTAAATATTTTTTACCGTCAATTTCCACAATTTTTGACACAATGGGCATTGATGATGTCGCTCGGAAAGCCTCCATCTGCTCAAAAGCATTGGTGATTTTAATATATTCAGGCTCGCCTGTTTCCACATTGGTTACCGTTACCCAAAAATCCATACCAGATTCTTCAAAGGTTTTTTGATCGAATGGGTCAAGAGTGGTAGGTAGTTCATAATAGGCGAAATCACGGTTTACAATATTACCCGTAGTGAACAAGCTGTGAAGTCCCATATAACGCTTGTCTTTTGCATATTTTTTGTTATAGCGTAATGCTCTGCCTTTTTGTTTAGATGGGAAATTCACTCCAAACAATGCCCCAGCAGAAACCCCGATTGCACCGTCTATATGAATATTTTCATCTAAAAATACGTCTAATACACCTGCGGTGAAAATACCCCGCAAACCACCACCTTCCAGCACTAATCCAACTTTCATATCATTCTCCCTGCAATTTGTGTATTATAACCTGAATCTATCCTCATAGGAGCAACTATGGCTGATACGGAATTTGTTCATTTTTTGTTAGATCAACTCTCGTCTATTTCAGGCTTGCGAGCGAAAAAAATGTTTGGTACATATTGCTTGTTTTATAACGATAAAATTGTGGCAATTATCAGCAAAGATTATCGTATTTTTGTAAAAACCAAAATAGAAACTTTACCCCTTTTCTTGGCAGAAAATGCAGAGCAATTTAGCTATTTTGCGAAAGGAAAAGTGCAAAAAATGCACTATTGGTCTATACCTGAGTTAGCGATCGAAGAATCTGATGAGCTGATAAAATGGATTAGGCTCGGCTTGCAAGCGGTCTAATTTTTTTAAAATTTTGCAGAAAAATCAGATAAAATTATTCACAATCCTTGTAAGGCTTTTTCACAGCTTCGTTGCCGTTGGCAAAGCCAACACTCAAAAAGTGATGCTTTTTGTGACCGCTTATAATCATATTTTTAATATCTTAGTGTTTGATATGAAACAGAAAAAACTATTCTCTATTATTGTCGCTGCTGTATTAGCAGCTATTTTTCTATTTTTTATTTTTTCAGATAAAAAAGATCAGCCGAATATAACACAGCCAAGCTCTCAATCTTCTTCGTTGGGCGATTATGATGTGAAGATGAAAAATGATCGCTTAAAGCAAAATATTGTGGGAACTGATTATTACACTTTAGCTCTTTCGTGGTCTCCAGCGTTTTGTCAAAAGCAGAGACGGAATAATAACGGCAAAATTCCGCAACATTTGAAATATCAGTGTGATGGGGAGAAAAAATTTGGTTGGGTAATTCACGGCTTATGGCCACAGAGTGAAAATGCCCGTCGCATTGAAGATCACCCTCGTTATTGTCAAGGGGATTTGCCAAGAGTAGAAGAAGACACTATCAAAAAATATTTACCAGAATCGCCAGGAGCGACCTTGTTACAAGGTGAGTGGGAAAAACACGGGGCTTGTGCGTTTAATCAAGCTGAGGCTTATTTTGCTAAGCAAAAATCACTTTTTAATGAACTGACATTGCCTGATGTTGATATGCCAAAATCTGAGCTATTTAAATGGGTAAGAGCGAATAATCCGCAGCTTAAAGGTGTTTATTTAGGCGGTGGAAAGGATGAGCTTTATATCTGTTATGATAAATCTTGGCAGCCGATGGATTGTCCACGCTGATGTCTGATTTTCGCCAACTTAAAATGCAGGTCCAACGCCAGCTAAAGCGTGATTTAGACCGTGCAAATAGTTATTTTAACAAAACTTTTTTTCCACCAGCAGTGAATTATAATGTGCGCGGAGTAAAAGCCGGTGTTGCTTATTTAGAACGCAATGAAGTACGGTTCAATCCTGTGTTATTACAAGAAAACGGGCTGAAATTTATCAGCCAAGTTGTGCCACACGAGCTTGCTCATATTTTGGTTTATCAACACTTTGGGCGAGTTCGATCACATGGCAAAGAGTGGAAAATGATGATGGAAACTGTGTTTGGTGTGCCAGCAGAAATTTATCACTGTTTTGATACACAAAATGTGCAACAACAATTTACTTACCAATGCAGTTGCCAAACCCATCAACTCTCTATCCGCAGACACAATGCCGTAATGCGCGATAAACGAAGCTATATTTGTCGTTTATGTAAAACGCCACTTCATTTTGTGGAGTAAAAGTTAAAATAATGTTGCAATTTAGCTAGACTTTATTTTTTTACTCCCTACAATGCACTTTAGTATTCAATTTAAATTTTTCAATTTTCGGAGTATTTTATGGAAACTATTGTAATTGTCGGCGGAGGAGCTGGTGGCTTAGAGCTTGCAACCTACCTCGGTAATAAATTAGGTCGAAAACAAAAAGCGAAGGTTATTTTAATTGACCGCAACGCAACTCATTTATGGAAGCCATTATTGCACGAAGTGGCAACTGGCACACTTGATGAAGGGACTGATGCACTCAGTTATCGTGCTCACGCTAAAAATCACGGTTTTGAGTTTCAACAAGGCACCCTTGTTGCGGTAGATAGAGAACAGAAATCTGTATCACTTGCGCCTATCTATAACGATAAAAATCAATTATTAGTTAAAGAACGTAACATTAGCTATGACAAATTAGTTATTGCAATCGGTAGTAAATCAAATGATTTTAATACAAAAGGGGTTACAGAGCATTGTGTTTTCTTAGACGGTTCAGAACAAGCAAAAGATTTCCAAAAACGAATGATGGAGCTATTCTTACGTTTTTCTCATAGCGAAAACAAAGATGTAAAAATTGCGATTGTAGGTGGAGGAGCAACAGGTATTGAACTTTCTGCGGAGCTTTATCATATTGTGAGAAACTTAAATTCTTATGGCTTTGGTAAATTAAACCGTGCCAGTCTAAAAGTTACTTTAATTGAAGCAGGTCCTCGTTTAATTCCTGCTTTGCCAGAAAAAATTTCTATTTCTGCTTTCCATGAATTGAAAAAAGCAGGCGTAGATGTGCGTTTAGGCACACAAATTGTTGAAGCCCGTGAAGATGGTTTAATGACCCGTTTAGGGGAGAAAATTGAAGCTGATATTATGGTGTGGGCTGCGGGTGTAAAAGCACCTGAAATGACGAATGAATTTGGCTTTGAAACAAATCGTTTAAACCAAATTGAAATTAAAGATACTTTACAGACAACCGTGGATGATTCTGTTTTTGTAATTGGGGATTGTGCAGCATTAATACAAGATGGAAAACCAATTCCTCCTCGAGCACAAGCAGCTCATCAAATGGCAACACAATGTGGTAAGAATATTGTTGCTTTAATTCATGGTAAAGAGATGAAGCCATTTAAATTTAATGATAAAGGCTCATTACTTTCTTTCTCTAAGTTTGGCACGGTGGGGAATTTAATGGGGAATTTGATGAGTGGTGACATGTTTATTGAAGGTAAAATTGCACGACTTGCTTATCTTTCGCTTTATCGAATGCATCAAGTTGCATTACATGGTTATGTGAAAACAGGGTTAATTTTATTAGTCGGTCAGATTAACCGATTCCTGCGACCAATTATGAAATTACATTAATCGTAAAAATCCGCATCATTTTGCGGATTTTTCTCTTGAATTACAAGCGGTCGTTTTTAACTTGTATTTTGCAATGTTTATTTTGCTAGTTTAATTTCTGCTAACCACTTATCAATTAAACGTTTACCTTCTTCGCTTGAGCCAGCCTTTTTGTAATCAATTTCTACAAATTCAAGTGTATTAGCTTTGATCGATTGTGGTGCAACTTCTGCGTTTACATTAGTTGGGGTTTGGTAAACACCGTGTTTTTTCCAAGGAATTTCTTGGGTTTCTTTAGAAAGTACCCAATCCATAAAGAGCTTTGCATTGTCTAGGTTACGGGCATTTTTGATAATGCTTACCCCACCGAGTGCATAGCCTACTTTACCTTCTGGGATTATTGCCTCAACAGGCGCACCTTTTTCTTTCTCGGTTGCATAGCCGTGGACAAAACCAACAGTAACTGCACTTTCACCGCGAGAGAGATTTGAGGTTACCAACGTGCTTTTCACATATTGTGAAATATTGTTATCTAGCTTTTTCAAGTAATCAAAGGTTTTGTCTTCCCCCCAAAGAGTAGAAAGCGTAGTGATAAATGTATAAGTTGTACCTGAACTACGAGGATCTGGTATTTGCACTTCACTTTTTAAACGAGGATCTAATAAATCTTCCCATTTTTGGGGTGCCTCAATGCCTAGTTTGGCTAGCTTTTCTGTATTTATTCCTAAACCCAGCACTAGCATATAAGCGATAGAGGTAAATTTGCCCGGTTCGCTTTCTACTAATGATTTAAATTGCGGTAAAATTTCAGCTTGCAATGGAGAGCGGTATGCCTCTAATAAGCCTAAATCGCCCGCTTGGAAGTGGGGCTCAATTGTTCCACCATACCAAATATCCGCTTGTGGGTTGGAAGATTCTGCTTTTAATTTTCCTAAAATTGTGCCTGTACCACCGTGAATAAATTGGGCATCTACATTGTATTTTTGTGAAAACTGTTTAGTCATATCTTCACAAACATTGTTTTGTACTGTGCAGTAAATAGTTAAACGCCCTTCTGCTTTTGCATCTGTTGTAGTAAATAAGCTCGTTGCAAATAATAAGCTAGAGATTAATAATTTTGTCACTTTCAATTCCTTCAAAAAAACGCTAATAGGAAAAATTATGGAGAGGGAAGTCTAGCATTTCAGAGGAATGCTTGAAAGTAATTAATCACGATTAAACCTGCTGATTTAATCTATTATTTCAATGACCCTCCGCTATCTGTAAATTTTTAAAGAAATATAATCACTTGTGATTACTTGCTATTTTATAAAAAAGAGGAATAATAAATGTATTGTTTTAAATGTTAAATTTTAGTTATGAAAAATAGTTGGAAGGAAGCGCTTAAATTGACTACCCCCATCTTTATGGGATACTTTGCTGCTGGTGTTGCTTACGGAATGCTGGCAACTAATGCAGGCATGCCTGCTTGGTTTACGATTGTGATGAGTTTCACCGTGATTTCAGGTACAGCGCAATATGCTGCGATTCCCTTTTTTGTTTCAGGGGCGGGAGCAATTTCTGTTTTTCTCAGTACGCTTTTAATGAGCTTGCGCTTTAGCTTTTATACCCTCAATATGATAGAACATAAGCCTAAATCACGTTTCAAAGGGCTTGTTTCAATTGCTGGTTTAACTGACGAAGGGTTTGCGGTTTTATCAACTTTATCAAAAGAGCAGCGTGAGTCATTTATCTTTAAAGTGGCAGTGTTGTGTGTTACTTATTGGACTTTCTCAACAATTGTAGGTGTGTTATTGGGGGATTCGGTGGCAAATTACATTCCTCATTTAGATTTTGCATTACCTTGCTTATTTGCAATTCTTGCCTATGAGCAGTATAAAAATCAAAAACAGTGGAAGCCTGTTGTGATCGCTTTGATTGGCTTCCTACTCGCTCTCCAAATCACTGAAACTAGCGTGTTATTAGTGGCTATTTTAATTGCGATAGTGATTGTTACTTTTTTACCGAAATCTTTTACAAAAACAGAGCACAAAGGAGCAGAGAATGAACACCAATGATATTTTAATTATGTTTGTTGCCCTTGTTCTTGGCACGCAGCTTTGTCGTTTTTTACCCGAATTTCTTCCCCAAAAGGTGCTATCTTCTCCCATTTTGCAAAAATTAAATAAAATGCTACCGCTTGTGATTATGCTTTTGCTACTTTTTACAAGTCTGACATTTCCGAAAAGTGGAGAAGGGTTCAATCTATTATTTGCTCAGCTTTTTGCGTTGATTTGTGTAATAGGTAGCTATATTTGGCTAAAGAACACTTTTTTAAGTGTGATATTAGGGATTTTAGGTGTGAATCTGTTTTTGTCGTTTTTAAGTTAAGTACAGATTTTTGAGAAAACAAAACCGCTTGTAACTGATAATTGCAAGCGGTCTTTTTTTACTATTTTTTCACAAATTAGATGGCTAAATCAAACGCATAAAATGCGAGTAGAATAATCGCAATAATTACGGTACCGAGGTTTAGTTTTTTTACTTCGCCTGAAATTAATCGACCGATAACGAGTGTTGCAAAACCTAGCATAATACCTGTGACGATGTTTGCGGTTAGTACGATAAATACCGCACATACAAGACCGGCCATTGCACCAACGAAATCGCTAAAATCTAATCTTGAAACATTGCTCAACATTAATAAACCAACATACATTAACGCTGGAGCAGTAGCATAACTTGGTACTAAGAATGCAAGGGGTTGGAAGAACAACATGAATAAGAAGCCTATACCAACAACTACTGCTGTTAAACCTGTTTTACCGCCAACCGCTGTACCTGCTGCTGATTCAATATAAACCGCTGCTGGGGCTGTACCGAATAAGCCTGATAAAATTGACCCAAAAGAGTCAGAAGTTAAGGCTTTATCACCGTTGATGATTTGCCCGTCTTTATCTAATAAATTAGCCTGACCTGCTACAGCACGAATTGTGCCTGTGGCATCAAAAATTGCGGTCATCACTAACGCAAATACGACAGGTAAAATGGCGGTATTTAATGCCCCCATAATATCAAGACTTAAAAACAGTGAATTTTCTCCAAAGCTTGGCATTTTGAAAAAGCCTGCGTATTTTACGTTCGGATCAAAAATTAGCCCAACAATGGTAATTGCAATGATTACCCATAAAATACTGCCTTTTATTTTCAGCTTTTCTAATCCGATAATAGCAGCTAAACCAATTAAAGACATTAATACGGGGAATGAGGTAAAATCGCCTAATTTTACCGGGATATCCATACCGCTGTTTACGACTAATTTTACGTTGGTTGCTGCAATAATGAGTAGGAATAAACCGATACCGATACCGGCACCGTGTGCAATGCTGCTTGGTAAATTACGCAAAATCCAAGTGCGGATACCTGTTGCAGAAATAATGGTAAACACTACGCCCATTAAGAAAATTGCCCCTAGAGCAACAGGAACAGAAACTTGTTGCCCCAGCACTAAGCTAAAGGCGGTAAAAGCAGTTAGAGAAATTGCACAACCAATCGCCATTGGTGCGTTTGCCCATAAGCCAATTAAAATTGAACCTAAACCCGAAACTAAACAGGTAGCAATAAATACGGATTCAGCAGGGAAACCTGCTTGGCTTAACATTCCCGGCACGACAATAACGGAATACACCATTGCGAGAAAAGTGGTTAAACCTGCGATCACTTCTTGACGAACGTTTGAACCACGTTCTTCAAATTTAAACAAGGACATAAAAACCTCAAAGAAAAAAGATAAATAGAAAGGAAAATTTTGTGGGCGAATTCTACAGAAATTTAAATTAATTGGCAAACGTTTGCGTGAGAAGTAAAAGAAAAGCAGGAAATAATCCTGCTTTTATCTTATCGTTAATTAGTAATCAATAAAGGCTTCTTGATCTGCCCCTTCTTTTTCAACCTTAGTCTGAACCATATGTTCACGTTTCAAACCAAGTTGTAGAGCCACACCGATCGCAATATAAATTGATGAATAAGTACCAAAACCAATACCAATTAATAATGCAAGCGAGAAGCTATGAAGCGTTGGGCCACCTAAATAGAATAGGGCTAATACTACAAAGAGTGTAGTAACAGAGGTCATTAAGGTACGAGAAAGGGTTTGACTCAATGAAATATCCACTACTTCAGTTGAACTTAAACGACGAATTTTTGAGAAGTTTTCTCGCACACGGTCGAACACAACGATGGAGTCGTTTAGTGAGTAACCCACTACCGATAAAATTGCCGCCACAAATGTGAGATCTAGCTCGATCTGTAAGAAAGAGAATACTCCAAGCGTAACCAAAACGTCGTGGAATAAGGCTGTAATACCGCCTACAGCTAAACGCCATTCAAATCGTGTTCCCACATAAATGAGTAGCATTGCAAGAGTAGCAAGGGTGGCATAAATTGCGCCTTGTGTAAGCTCTTCCCCTACATTAGGGCCTACAAACTCAATACTTTTAATAGTTGCATTTGGATCTAATTTTTGATGGATTATATCTATCACTTTATTTCCAACGCCCATATCGCCAGCATTGGCAGACAAGCGGATCATTAAATCTTTTTGGCTGCCAGTGGTCTGTACTAATGCACTACCATAGCCACTATTTTCAAGTTCGCTACGTAGCTTTGGTAAATCTGCCGGTTGAGAAAACTGAGTTTCAATTACCGTACCGCCTGTGAAATCTAAGCCCCAGTTAAATCCTTTCGTTGCAATAATGAAAATACATAATGCAGAGATAATAATAGAAAAGATGAAACCGAAGTAACGGTATTTCATAAACGGAATTAACTTATAAGGCAGTTTGATGTCTGCTACATCTTGTTTTACATTTTCAATAGCCATTTATTCCACCTTAAATCCAAAGTTTCTTCACGCGTTTACCGCCATATACCCAGTTTACAAGCATGCGGGTACCTGTAATTGCGGTAAACATAGAAATAATTACCCCTAAAGCAAGCGTTACCGCAAAGCCTTTTACAGGACCTGTACCTACAGCATATAGCACAAGAGAGGTTAAAATGGTGGTGAGGTTCGAGTCAAAAATACTTGAGAATGCACCACTATAGCCTTCGTGAATAGCTTGTTGAATAGAGCGACCATTACGAATTTCTTCTTTAATACGCTCATAGATCAACACGTTCGCATCTACCGACATACCCACTGCCAGTACAATACCCGCAATACCCGGCATTGTAAGTGTTGCCCCAATTAATGACATTAAGCCGATGGTTAAAATCATATTGGCAATAAGGGCAAGTGAAGCAAATATCCCAAACATTTTATAAAATGCTAAACAGAATAAAATGGTTAAGCCTAAGCCTAACATACTTGCTTCCATACCTTGTTTCACATTATCTGCACCAAGTGATGCCCCGATAGTACGTTCTTCCACAATCACGATTGGAGCAATTAATGCACCTGAACGTAGTAAAACAGCAAGATTTTGAGCTTCAGCCGGTGAGTTAATACCTGTGATTTGGAATTGGTTGCCTAAACGGGTTTGGATAGTTGCTACGTTAATTACTTCTTGGTGTTTTTCAAGAATGACTTTGCCGTTTGCATCTTTATGACCTGAATCTTTAAATTCGGTATAAAGGGTTGCCATTGGCTTTTTAATTGCCATTTTAGTGATTTCGCCCATCATATCACCACCTTCAGCATCTAATTTGATACTTACTTGTGGCAAACCACGCTCATCTTTACCAGCAGTTGCATCAATAATATGCTCACCACCTAAAGAAGGCTTACGGCGTAACACGACGGTTTCGCCATCACGAGTGTTCTGTACCTCAGAATCTGCGGGTACAATCCCTTTAGCTGCAGAGGCTAAATTTGCTTCTGTATTCACCAAACGGAATTCAAGTGTTGCTGTTGCTCCTAAAAGCTCTTTTGCACGAGCGGTATCCTGCACGCCCGGTAATTCCACAACAATGCGGTCAGCACCTTGACGCTGAATAGTTGGCTCTGAAACGCCTAATTCTTCTACACGTTTACGCAAAATTGAAAGATTCTGCTCAATTGCCATGCTGCGAGAATCAGAAAGAGCTTGCTCTGATGGCGTTAAAGTTACGTTATTATCTTTAACTAAAATATCAAGTGTTGGGTGAGAGCGACGAATTAAACGAACCGCATTTTCAGCTGTCTCGTTATCAATAAATTCAATCTCAGTTGCAAAATTTTCGGCTTTTTTGACCGCTTTATATTGCAATTTTTCTTTGCGGAAATCATTACGCAAGCTGTCTTGTAAGGTATCTTGCTGTTTAGCAAGAGCGGTGTTCATATCCACTTCCATTAAGAAACGAACACCACCAAGCAAGTCTAAGCCTCGTTTCATCGGGCTTCCGCCAATATCTGAGAGCCATTTTGGTGTTGCCGGTGCAAGGTTTAATGCAACAGAATAGTTATTACCCAATGCTTCAGAGATTTTTTCTTTGGCTGGAAGTTGTTGTTCAGTACTTTCTAAACGAACCAAGATCGAACCATTTTCTAACACGGCTGATTTTGGCTGAATGTTCATTAATGAAAGCGTAGATTGAACTTGAGTAAGGGTTTCTGGTGTGGCTTGTTGTCCACGAGTACCGGAAATTTGTACAGATGGATCATCGCCATATAAATTTGGAAGGGCATATAAAGCACCAATGGCGATCACGAAGATCACCATTAAATTCTTCCATAGAGGGAAACGGTTTAACACAATAAATCCCCAAATGTTAAGGTTTGATTAGAGGCATTAAAGAGATCTTAATGAGCCTTTAGGTAATACAGCAACCACGAAATCACGCTTAATGGTTACTTCAGTTGTGTCGTTTAATGCGATAACGATGTTATCATTATCTGCGGTTACTTTTGTAATTTTACCGATTAAACCACCACTGGTTAATACCTCTTCGCCTTTTGCTAAGCTTGCAAGTAATTCACGTTGTTGTTTTTGACGTTTTGCTTGTGGGCGATAAATCATAAAATAGAAAATTGCACCGAAAACAATCAGAATAAAGATCATTTCCATTCCGCCACCTTGTTGCATAAAAACTCCTTAAATTGTGTTAAGTGGTATAAAAAATTGATGTTATAAAAACGCCTGCTAAAATACCACAAATTCAATGAATTAACGAGTAGAAAAATTCATCGAATGCTTTTCTTTTAAACAAAAATTTGAGTAAAATCATTTCTTTTGTTTACAAAGTTATATCGGTTTTTATAACAACGAGGAGAAAAAATGAGAAAAGTTGGAAAACTAGCGGTTATTTTTGGACTATTTTTTGCAAATATGAGTTTTGCTCATAATGTAAAATTAAATCAATCTTTGCCAGCCGTTTCGGTGGCAAAAGATGGCGAATTAGTGATTCAATCAGGCAAAATTGCTTATAAAAGTTGGAATTCATCAGCCGTTGCCGGAAAAGTACGAGTAGTGCTTCATTTTGCAGCAAGAAGTTCAGTAAAGAGTAAAAATGCAGCCTTAATTAATACACTCAAAAATGCAGCTTTTGATCCTACAAAATATCAAACATTAACCATTGTAAATGCGGACGATGCGATTGTGGGGACCGGGCTTTTTGTGAAAAATAATGTTGAAGACGGTAAATTAGAAAATCCACGTAGCCAAGTCGTGCTAGATCAACAAGGCAATGTTAAAAAAGCGTGGAATCTAAAAGAAAAAGAGAGTTTTATTGCGGTGTTGGATAAATCAGGCAAAGTCAAATTTGCAACGGAAGGTGCTCTTTCGTCAAAACAGATTGAAGAAGTGATGAGCTTGGTTAAAACATTAATGCAGTAATAATTATAGGCAGGTGTTACCTGCCTATTTTTTCTCAAATCACAAACCGATAACTGATCGTGTGGTGATAATTTTCCCCTGCCTTGGTAATGCCACCAAATTCCAACAATTCAGTTTGATTAACCGAGTTCGGGAAAAACTCTGGCTCTAACGCCACGCCTGCATAATCTCCATATTCGCCATTAGTCAAATTCGGTTGCCCTTTTAGCCAGTTGCCAGTATAAACCTGCAAGGCAGGCATTGAGGTGCGGAGTTCCATTTTTAAATCTTCCACAGTTAAACAAGCGGTCAGATTTTCACTATTTTTTGCAAGATGAAAGGCGTGATCGTAACCTTTTACTGCTTTTTGGTCGTCATCAGCCAATAAGTCTTGCCCGATTTTTTTAGCCGTGCGGAAGTCAAAACCTGTGCCTTCCACCTTTTTAAGCGGAGCATTCGGAATACCGCTTGAATCCACCGGCAAATACGCCTCAGCATTAATCATCAACTTGTGAGCTAAGATATTTTCTGAACCTTGCAGATTAAAATAAGCGTGGTTGGTTAAACAAAGTGGTGTATCTTGATTTGTTGTTGCATCAAAGCTGATTTGCAGTTCATTATCGGTTAAACGATATTCTACAAAGGCTTTCACTTCACCACCAAAGCCTTCCTCATTATCTGCAAAAATATAACTAAATTTGACCGCTTGTTCGCTCTGGCTTTCCACCTTCCAAACTACTTTATCACCGCCGAGCGTGCCGCCGTGCAAATTATGATTGCCATTGTTTTTGGCAAGCCGATAGGTTTTGCCGTTAAGCGAAAATTCCGCATTGGCAATGCGGTTGGCGTAACGCCCAATGGTTGCCCCAAAGAAAGCGGTCTGTTTTTGCCAATCTTTTGCAGAAGTGGTTATTAATACTTCACGCTCTTCATTCGGTAGCTTTACCACACAAGAGAGCCAAGATGCTCCAAAGTCTGACAAAGTAATTTTTAAAAAGGAATTTTCAAGGGTAAATAATTGCATAGATTATTGCCTATAAATTGTAGATGCGGGCGGATAGCATCCGCTCTGATGTTTATGGAGTTATACAACCTCGTGCACACCATCGCAAGCTGTGCATAAATGGAAGGTTTCTTTAATGCCTGTTTGCTTTTCATAATTTTCAGCAACGGCTTGGCGAAGATCTTCCACTTTATCATTTGGCACTAAGCATACTACACAGCCTCCAAAGCCACCGCCTGTCATTCTTGCTCCGCCATTTTTACCGATTGCTTGTTGGGCGATTTCAGCCAAGCTATCGACTTCAGGGCAGGTAATCTCAAAATCATCACGCATAGAGTCGTGCGAAGCTGCCATTAATTCGCCCAATTTAGCCATATTATTCGCTTTTAGGGCTTCTGCAGCTTCTAACACACGCTGATTTTCGCTGATGATATGTTTTGCACGTTTATAGGCAAGTTCATTAGCATCACGCAGTTCTGCGGCTCGTTCAATAAATTGCTCTGCACTTACATCACGCAATTTTGCTTTACCGAAGAAGTGAGCGGCAAATTCGCACTGTTCACGGCGGCTGTTGTATTCACCCGTTACTAAGTCGTGCTTCACATTGGAGTTAATAATGGCGATTGAATAACCTTGTGGTTCAGGCGTTGGACTAATCTCAAGGCTACGGCAATCGATCATTAAAAAATGATCTTTTTGTCCTAAAGCAGAGGTGAGTTGATCCATATTTCCGCAATTACAGCCGACAAATTTATTCTCTGCTTCTTGTCCAATTAATGCAATTTGAGTATGAGAAAGCGGCAAATCTCCCAACAATTGAGCTGTTTTACCAATTGATACCTCAAGAGCTGCGGAAGAACTTAGTCCCGACGACATCGGTACATCGCTGGTAATCACTAAATCAGCCCCTTGTTTGAAATCAGGGCATTTTACTTGCACAAATTTCACCACACCACGCACATAGTTCGCCCATTTGTGTTCACTTGGCTCAATTGGTTGGCTTAGGTCAAATTCATCTTGTTCGTTAATATCAAGGGCGAACACTCGCCATTTGTTATCATCACGTTTAGCAAAGCTTACCGCCGTGCCGTAATTAATCGCACAAGGCATAACAAATCCGTCGTTATAATCAGTGTGTTCGCCAATAATATTCACTCTGCCCGGAGCAAATACCGTACGTTCTGCTTTATAACCAAAATGTTCTTCAAATTTTTGAACAGCAATTTCTTGTGGTTTCATTCAAATTCCTTATTTTTCGATTTGTGGTTTCTTATCTTTATAGTGTTTAGTATCACTTACCGCATTTAAACGTTCTGCCGCTTGTTCCGGGGTTAAATCACGCTGAGTTTCTGCCATCATTTCATAGCCGACCATAAATTTACGTACGGTAGCAGAACGCAACAACGGCGGATAAAAATGGGCGTGCAGTTGCCAATGTGCATTTTCTTTGCCGTTAAACGGAGCAAAGTGGAAGCCCATTGAATAAGGGAAACTAATGTTAAATAAGTTATCGTAGCGAGTCGTGAGCTTTTTCAATGCTAAGGCTAAATCAGCTTTTTCCGCTTCGTTCAGATCGGTAATCGACTTAAATTGCTTCGCTTTCGGTAGTAACAATGTTTCAAACGGCCAGCTCGCCCAGTAAGGCACAACGGCAAGCCAATCTTCCGTTTCTACTACAATTCGCTCTTTTTTATCTAATTCACGCTTAGCGTAATCTAATAAAAGTGGTGAGCTATATTTTGCAAAATAATCGGCTTGGCATTCATCTTCAATGGTGATTTCATTCGGCAGAAAATTACTCGCCCAAATTTGCCCGTGTGGGTGAGGGTTAGAGCAGCCCATCATCGAGCCTTTATTTTCAAAGATCTGCACCCACTGATAACACTCTTTCAGCTCATTCGCCTGTTCCTGCCAAACCGTAACCACATCGGTAATTTCATCAACCGAAAGCTGTGGCAAGGTTTTGCTATGATCGGGCGAGAAGCAGATCACACGGCTTTCGCCTTGAGTGTGGGAAATTTGGAACAGTGGATCATCATTCGCCTCTGGAGCTGGAGTGTCAGGCAACAGAGCAGAGAAGTCATTTTTAAACACAAACGGCTTGGTGTAATTCGGGTTTTGTTCACCGGTGATGCGTTTATTGCCGGGGCAGAGATAGCAAGTTGGGTCATAACTCGGCTTTTCATCTTGCACAATTTCCTCTTGCTGCCCTTGCCACGGACGTTTAGCCCGATGCGGAGAAACTAAAATCCACTGATTTTTCAGCGGATTAAAACGGCGGTGTGGATGATCGTTGAGGACAAACTCGCTCATATAAAACTCCTCGAAATTAACTATATGAAAAGTATAGCGAAAGTGAGGAAAAATGACTGTGATATAGATCACAAAATAATGATGTCAAGCGGTCAGATTTGCGGAAAATTTTGCAAGCAGTTCTCCATTTTTGTCAGCTTGTTTTTGTGGTGATGTTTGTTGATGTTAGTGGCTTGCCCTACTAATTATTTCAATTTATATCGCAATAGCGAGCAAGTTTCACCCTATGATTAAAAATCTTTCCCTTCCACATCAATAATCATCACTTCAGATTGCGAGCCTAACCGCATCGGGACACCCCAGAAACCGTAGCCTGAGGTTACAAAATAATGCCCCAGCCCGATTTTTTCATAGCCGTAATGTAGTCTATATATTATTTTGGTGATAATACTGGCAGGGAAAACTTGCCCTTTGTGAGCGTGCCCTGAAACTTGAATATCAATCGGTAATTTGGCGTGTTTTTCAATTTCAGTTGGGCGGTGGTCGAGCAAGAACACAGGCAATTTGGTATTTACTGATTGTAATAATTGCTCGGCAGAAGGGCGATTTTTTACTAAATCATCATTACGCCCAACAATTGCAAATTTTCCATTAATTTCGACCGCTTGATCCCATAAAACAGTAATGCCGGCGTTACGAATAGCCTGTGCAATACTTTCCTGAGCCCCAAAGAAATCGTGGTTGCCTAGTGTGGCATAAACGCCTAATGGTGCTTTGAGTTTAGAAAATGAGTCTTGCATATTTTCTGAGCGATAAAATTCGAGGTTATCGTCCATAATATCGCCGGGTAGCAAAATCAAATCGACTTTTTCTTGATTAAAAATTTCTGCCAGTTGGTCAAGTTGTTTAGCCCCAAATAATTTTCCTAAATGGAGATCGCTTGCCATACCAATACGGAGTAGTTTGTCTAACGGTTTATCTATTTTAATGGAATAATGAACTACCGTTGGCACATAAGCATTGTAAAAGCCAAGCCCGATTAAGCCCAAGAAGGCAAAAGGGTAGATGACTTTCAAGCTACGATTAACGGAAGGATTTCCTTTGGTTAGTTTGTAAATGAAAGCGGTCAAAAAACTCACAAAAAATGCAAATAGCAAAAGTACCAATACAAATGCCATTACCCGAAATAGGGTAAATGTGCGAGTAACGTGCAAAATAACCATTGTGTTAATGGCTAAAAATGTAATGAGGTGAGTGATTTTTTGGCTTCTTGCCGACAAATTAAACAAC
The DNA here is from genome assembly GCF_013377235.1 of Mannheimia varigena. Taxonomy (NCBI): domain Bacteria; kingdom Pseudomonadati; phylum Pseudomonadota; class Gammaproteobacteria; order Pasteurellales; family Pasteurellaceae; genus Mannheimia; species Mannheimia varigena. The sequence goes on from NZ_CP016226.1 coordinate 2,088,370, forward strand.
CAGCCGATTGTTTTTGCAAAGCTGTATAAAAAGAGTTGTAGTACCACAACCACAATGGCGGTGGTGATGTAGTAACGATATTCCAAGAGTATTCCTTAAATGAGAGGTTAAACCCAGCCTAGTTGTCTTAATAAAAATAGCCCGATGCTGGCACTGAACATTGAGCCAAGAGTGGTGATGCCAATTAAATTTGCTGCGGCTTCACCATCTCCACCGTAGCTTCTCGTCATTGCATAAGTAGCTGCTGCTACAGGAGCTGAGGCTGCAACAAAAACAATGCCAAGTTCCATTGGTGGCAGTTTAAACACAAATTTACCGAGCAGGAGAAAGAAAATTGGGGCGAAAATTAACCGAATGGAAGCGGAAAACAGCACGATTTTATTAATGGTACTTTCTGCTCCTTGATTAAATTGCTTCAACTGTTTGAAATTAATGCTTGCTCCTGTACAAATTAAAGCGAGTGGGAGTGTTAAGCTTGCCATTAATTTGCCAGCGGATTCAAGCGGTTTGGGAATTGAAGCAGCTAATTCAAAATAGTTAAAAATTAAGCCTGCAATTACGGCTAAAATCAATGGATTTTTCAAAATCGAAAGGAGCAATCTACCCACATTGATTTTTTTCTCGCTCAATGATGAAGTTAGCGTAATCACCGCCAGCACATTAAAGGTAATCACTAAGCAGGAAATATAGACCGAAGCAGCCGCTAAGGCTTTATCACCATAGGCATTGAGGATTAAAGCAATGCCTAAAATTGCGGCATTTGTACGAAATGTCCCTTGCGTGAAAATACAGCGATAACGCCTGTTTTCAATGTGGCGTGCCGCCCACCATTCCGCCCATAAATAAATTAATATCGACCCTCCCACACCGGTGGAAATTAAGCTAATTTGGCTTGAGAAATCCAACGGGCTTTTTAGCATATTGAAGAAAATCATTGGCGGTAGCGTAAAGTTAAACACTACCTTTGATGCCATATTGCAAAAGGCATCATCAATGAATTTTCGCTTGCGTAGAAAAATCCCGAATAACATTAATAAAATGGTGGGTAATGTTACGCTAATGCTAAATTGAAGAGAGTCGAAAATATTCATTTGATTAACTAAGATGATATTCCTCCTTAAATAGGAGGAATATAAGCGGTTATTTTTACTCGAAAGTTTGTAAATTAAAGCCCTGCTTTCAAACTCGCCTCGACAAATTTATCCAAATCGCCGTCTAACACTTGCTGTGTGGTGCGGTGTTCCACACCGGTACGGTGGTCTTTAATGCGAGAGTCGTCCAACACATAAGAGCGGATTTGGCTACCCCAGCCGATGTCGGATTTGTTATCTTCCATTGCCTGTTTCTCGGCATTTTTCTTGCTCATTTCCAGCTCATAAAGTTTCGCTTTAAGCTGTTTCATTGCTTGATCTTTGTTTTGATGTTGCGAACGACCATTCTGACACTGCACCACAATGCCGCTCGGCATATGGGTAATTCGTACCGCCGATTCGGTTTTATTGACGTGCTGACCGCCCGCCCCCGAGGCACGATACACATCAATGCGGAGATCGGCTGGGTTGATGTCAATGTCGATATCGTCATCGACTTCGGGATAGACAAATGCCGCCGAGAACGAGGTGTGACGACCGTTGTTCGCATCAAACGGGCTTTTACGCACCAAGCGGTGAATGCCGGTTTCGGTTCTAAACCAACCGTAGGCGTAGTCGCCGGAAATTTTCACGGTCGCCGATTTGATCCCTGCCACATCGCCGTCGGAGGCTTCCATCAGCTCCGCTTTAAAGCCTTTGGATTCCGCCCAACGCAGGTACATTCGCAGCAACATTTCCGTCCAGTCTTGGGCTTCCGTACCGCCCGATCCCGCTTGCAAGTCCAAATAGCAATCGGCACTGTCGTGCGGGCCGCTGAACATACGCTTAAATTCCAAATCCGCCAGTTTCTTCTCTAATTCATCGGCCTCTGCTTGGGCTTCGTTGAAAGTGTCCTGATCTTCGGCTTCCACAGCTAATTCAATCAAACCTTCCACATCTTCAATGCCTTGTTCTAATTGGCGAATGGTATTGACGATCTGCTCCAACATTGCTCTTTCTTTACCGAGAGATTGAGCTTTTTCCGGCTTATTCCACACATCCGGCTGTTCCAACTCGGCATTCACTTCTTCTAAACGCTCGACTTTGTTATCAAAGTCAAAGATACCCCCTGATAACTTTAGTACGTTCTGCCAAGTCCGCTAATTGGGTTTTGATTGGGTTTAATTCAAACATTATTTTATTCCTTTTAATAAGTTTAACGGGCGAACACAATGGCTCGCCCTATATAAATTGAGGTAATTATACCGCAAGCGGTCAAATTTGCGGAATTTTTTGCAAAAATTAGGCGTAATTTTGCCGCTTGTTAGCCTATAATAAGCACAATTTTGATTCATTATGGAGGCGGAATGTCTGAACCGATTAGATTAACCCAGTTCAGCCACGGGGCGGGTTGAGGTTGTAAGATTTCTCCTAAGGTGTTAGGGACAATTTTACAAACGCAACTTGAGAAATTTGTTGATCCGAATTTGTTGGTTGGCAACGAAACAGCGGACGATGCGGCGGTGTATGATCTTGGCAACGGTCAGGCGATCATCAGCACCACGGATTTCTTTATGCCGATTGTGGACGATCCTTTCGATTTCGGGCGGATCGCCTCTGCCAATGCGATTAGCGATATTTATGCGATGGGTGGCAAGCCGCTGATGGCGATTGCGATTTTGGGCTTCCCGGTGAATAAATTGCCAGCGGAAGTTGCTCAGCAAATTGTGGATGGCGGTCGTTTTGCTTGCCAGCAGGCAGGCATTGCCTTGGCAGGCGGGCATTCGATTGATTCGCCCGAGCCGATTTTTGGTTTGGCGGTCACCGGCATTGTGCCGACTGAACGTGTGAAACGTAATGCGTCTGCGGTGGCCGGTTGCGAGCTGTTTCTCACCAAGCCACTCGGCATCGGCATTTTAACCACTGCTGAGAAAAAAGGCTTGCTGAAGCCTGAGCATCAAAATTTGGCAAGCGAGGTGATGTGCCAAATCAATTTGATTGGAGCGAAATTCTCCGAGCTACCTGAAGTGACGGCAATGACAGATGTGACGGGCTTCGGGTTGTTAGGGCATTTGAGCGAAGTGTGCCAAGGCTCGAATTTGCGGGCGGAAGTGCATTTTGCCGATATTCAAACCCTAGACGGCACGAAAGAATACATTGCGTTGGGGGCGGTGCCGGGCGGAACCACTCGCAATTTTGATAGCTACGGTCATCTGATTTCAGCAATGACGGACGAACAAAAAGCGATTTTGTGCGATCCGCAAACTTCGGGCGGATTGCTGGTGGCGGTTCAGCCACAAGCGGTCGAAAAATTGAAAGATCTTGCAAAAGCAGCGAATGTGTCGCTTTTCCATGTTGGGCGATTGCTTGAAATGGACGAAAACAGACCGCTGATTGAGGTTATCTGATGTTTAAACCAAACGTAACAATGGCATGCGTGGTGCATTGCAAGGGCAAATTTCTGTTTGTGGAAGAAATTGAGTACGGCAAACGCACGCTGAACCAACCGGCTGGGCATTTGGAGCAAGGGGAAACCTTGTTGGAAGGGGCGAGCCGTGAACTGTTTGAGGAAACCGGCATTCGGGCAGAAATGGCAAGTCTGGTAAAAATTTACCAATGGCAAGCCCCAAGAACCCAAATCGAATATCTCCGTTTTCTATTTGCGGTGGAGCTTGAGGAATGGCTTGATCCCAATCCGCAAGATGCGGACATTACCCAAGCCCTTTGGTTGAGCGAGGCGGAATTTCAGCACTATATTCAGCAAGAGGGGCAGTGCGAACGCAGTCCGCTGGTGGTGCAATCGCTGAAAGACTATTTAAGCGGCGAGCGTTATCCGCTTTCTCTGCTGAATGCGTTTGAGTGGAAGCAAAGTGAGGCAAACAATGCAGCAATTTGATGTGGTGATTGTCGGCGGAGCCGTCACCGGCTCGGTGCTGGCGTTGGCGTTGAGCAGTTTTAGCCAACACAAAATGTCGATTGCGATTATCGAAAGATCCTTACCGGATTATGAACAACAAGGCGGCTTTGATGCTCGTAGCATTGCGTTAGCTTTTGGCAGTTTGCAAAAAATGCAGAAAATCAGACCGCTTGTGGGCAACAATTTAGGGGCGGAAATTGAGGAAATTGCCACGTCAATCAAGCAAATTCAGGTGGCGGATAAAGGGCATTTTGGCAAGGCCACGTTAAAAGCCAGCGAGCAGAATTTGCCGCAACTTGGGGCGGTGGTGGAATTGGCAAAATTAGGCAAAAAATTAACCGCTTGCCTTGAAAAACACGCCAATATTCAACTCTTCTGCCCGAACGAAGTGGTTGAAATTCAACGTTCGCTTGAAGCTTGTGAGCTGACGTTAAAAAATGGTGAGCGGCTGCGTTGTGCCTTGCTGGTTGCCGCTGACGGCATTCAATCTAAAGTCGCCAAACAGTGCGGCGTGGAAACGCTCTCGGTGCGAGATTATGGGCAGTCTGCGGTGATCGCTAATGTGGAACTGAACGAGCCGCACCAGAACCAAGCCTTTGAATATTTCACCGAGCAAGGCCCTTTTGCCTTGTTGCCATTGAGCGGAAAGATGATGTCGCTGGTGTGGTGTACTGAGCAAGCCTCTGAGCTAATGCAGCTGCCGGACAGCGAATTTTTGGCTCGCTTGCAGCAGCAATTTGGCTGGAAATTGGGGCAGTTTTTGCGAGTGAGCAAGCGGTTTGTTTATCCGCTAATTTTGCAAAAAGCCGAAAGCCATATTCACCACCGCTTGGCGATTGTCGGCAACGCTGCTCAAATGCTCCACCCCGTTGCAGGGCAAGGCTTTAACCTCGGCTTGCGAGATTTGTACACGCTAGCAGAGCTTGTGGCTCAAGCCTTTAATCAGGGCAAGGATATTGGCGAATTTTCACTGCTAGCCGAATTTGAACGTCAACGTTCGCAAGATCAAGACCAAATGATGAAAGCTACAAGCGGTCTGATTTCGATTTTTTCTTGCGAAATGCTGCCGCTTCAGTTGCTGAGAAATTTCGGGCTGTTCGCCGTGTCACATAGTAAAATGGCGAGAGATGTTGTCACTCATCGGGCGTTGGGGTGGTAATGAACCAGCAAAATAAGTTACAAAAAATGCAAATTTTTATTTGACATCTTTTTGAAGTATGGGTATTATTCCGCCGATTTAAAGCATACGATTCCAAGTCTTGAATGAAAATTCAAGGCTTTTCCTTTTTATGAAAGCCCTTGAAATTTTGATTTGCCGCTCAAACGGCAAAAAAATTTTGCCTAAAATTCGCAAACGATTGCAGCAAACGTTTGCTCTTGTGCAATAAGTAGGCTTTTTAGTGCGTAACCGCAATGGTTGTAGCGTATCAGATCATAAAAAGAGAGTAACAAATGACTACAGAAAATATCAGTTCGCCAAAGCAGGCGTTTATAGGATTGCAAATGCTGTTTGTGGCATTTGGGGCGTTAGTGTTAGTTCCGTTGATTACCGGACTTGACCCCAATGTAGCCCTTCTTTCTGCCGGTGTCGGCACCCTCATTTTCCAATTATGTACCAAACACCAAGTTCCTGTTTTCCTCGCCTCTTCTTTCGCTTTCATTGCCCCTATTCAATTCGGTGTCCAAAAATGGGGAATCCCCGTCACAATGGGGGCTTTGCTTTGCACTGGTATTATTTACTTTGCTCTATCTACGCTAGTGAAATTTAAAGGTGTTGGTATTTTACATAAATACTTCCCTCCGATTGTGATTGGGCCGGTGATTATGGTGATTGGCTTGGGACTAGCTCCGGTTGCGGTGGATATGGCTCTTGGCAAATCAGCCCCGAATGTTGAGCCTAATACTGCAATGATGATTTCAATGATTACCTTAGCCACAACCCTGATTGTGGCGGTATTTGCCAAAGGTTTATTAAAACTTGTGCCGATTTTAGCAGGGCTTACAGTGGGCTATCTCTTATCGGTCTCAATGGGCTTGGTGGATTTCACCAAAGTGACAGAGGCAGCTTGGTTTAGTTTGCCGAATGTGTCTGCCCCTGAATTTCAGTTAGAGGCGATTTTCTACCTACTGCCGATTGCTCTTGCCCCAGCCGTTGAACACTTGGGCGATGTGATGGCAATCAGCCAGGTTGCCGGTAAAGATTTTATGAAAAAACCAGGGCTACACCGTACGTTATTAGGTGATGGTTTAGCAACTTCTGCCGCAGCGGCATTAGGAGGCCCACCAAATACAACCTATTCAGAAGTAACCGGTGCGGTAATGCTAACCAAAAACTTTAACCCTAAAATTATGACTTGGGCGGCTTGCTGGGCGATTGCGTTCTCATTCTGCGGCAAAATTGGGGCATTTCTCTTAACGATCCCAACTTTTGTAATGGGTGGCATTATGATGTTGCTATTCGGTGCGGTTGCCGTGGTGGGAATCAATACACTGACGAAATCTAAAGTGGATTTAAGCGTGCCTCGCAATCTTTGCATTGCTTCGGTGGTAATGACGTTCGGGATCGGTGGTATGTTGATCAACATCGGCGAGTTCTCAATCAAAGGAATCAGCTTGTGTGCGATTGTGGCGATTGTACTGAATATCGTGTTGCCAAAAGAAAAATTGGAAGAGCCTAGCCATTAATCGCTACCGCTCAAAGAGTTTATATTGATATATAAGGAATAAACGATGCAAAAATTACAATTTAACCCACCGCTTCTCAATACGCCTTGCCCTTGGTGTTCTGAATTAGAAAATCTGCGTGAGCTTTACGCTTGTGAATATACCGGAGCCGTGACGACTCGCACCTCTATGTTAGAGCCATATCCACATGATTGGGCGAAAAATCAATATGTGCTGTTTGATGCAACGGCTCAACAAGTTGCTGGCGTCAATGAAAGAAATGCCACACAACAGCAAACCTCCAGCCTCAATACCATCGGACTGAGCCCGAATAACTTAGCGGTAACTAAAGGCTTTGTTCGCACCATTTCAGATGAATTACGGGAAAAAAGCAATAAACCATTCATTATTTCAGTGTTTGGCTCACCGGAAGAAGTGGGGGAATGCTACGAGCAGATTTGTGCCTTGCAAACTGAGGTGAAAATGCCACTGGCGATGGAGATCAACATCTCTTGCCCGAACATTCCGGGGAAAATTTCACCGGCATATTCTGCAGAAGAACTGTTACCCTATTTAAACGCTCTACAAGCCACCCTTGAAAAGCTGAACCAAGGCGAAAATGCGTTACCGATTGGGATTAAAATTCCGCCATTTACCTACCAAAACCAATATGATGAGCTGATTAAAGGCTTATTACAAGCGGTCGAAAATGGCAAAAATTTACCAATTTGCTTTATTACTTCCACCAACACGTTAGGCTCATCGCTGTTAATGCAAGGCGATAAAGCGGTACTCAATTCCGAAGCTGGCACCGGCGTTGGCGGTATGGCAGGCACGTCAATTCATGCCCTTTCGCTGGGGAATGTTTATACGCTACGCCAAATGTTAGACCAAGAACCTGCACTGAAATCTCTACAGCTGATTGGTGTTGGTGGCGTCAACGACAAAGCCGGCTTTGAACGAATGAAAGCCGCTGGGGCAGATTTTGTCGGTTTAGCCACCGCCTTAGGGATAAAAGGGATTGAGGTGTTTGAAGAGATCCTATCTGAATAATGAATAGTTGGGCGTGCGTTGCACGCCCGAATTAAATGTGGGTTTAACCCAACCATTTCTCCACCAACTCATTGGTGGTTTCTTTGTGTACCCACATACTGCCGAGTTCCGGATGGGGGAATTTGGTGTGGTTGTAGCCGACAAATTGGCGGAAGTCGAAAACGGCGTGAGGGTAGCCGTTAATCAGCAAAAAGGCTTGATAGCCGTCCTCACTCCAACAGATTTCCAATCGCGTGGCTCGTGTAGCGAGTTTTGTTCGATGTCGCTAATGCGGAAAACGAAAAGGCTGTCCACCACAGGCTGCTCGGTTTGATGTAAATCCATTGCGTAGAAATAGCCGGTTTCTTCATCAATTTCAAACATCACGACCAGATGTTCGTGCTGAGTAGAATGAGCCCCGTTGCGGTAAGGCTCGTTAAGTAGAATATGATCGGTTAAAACAGAATAGAGCATTGAGTTATCCTTATAAGCAAAATGCCACCGATTTCTCAGTGGCATTTCAACATTTAATCAGCGATTACGCTTGACCTTTGATCTCTTTACGACCATTGAACGGAGCCGGTGTACCAGCACGCTCTAATGCTTCTTCGATACGGATTAATTGGTTGTATTTCGCTACACGGTCAGAACGGCTCATAGAACCAGTTTTGATTTGACCTGCTGCTGTACCCACTGCTAAATCAGCGATAGTTGCATCTTCAGTTTCGCCTGAACGGTGAGAGATTACTGCGGTGTAACCTGCATCTTTCGCCATCTTAATCGCTGCTAACGTTTCAGTTAATGAACCGATTTGGTTGAATTTGATTAAGATAGAGTTTGCGATACCGTTTTCGATACCACGCGCTAAGATTTTGGTGTTGGTTACGAATAAGTCGTCACCTACTAATTGTACTTTGTCGCCTAATACTTTAGTTTGGTATGCGAAACCTTCCCAGTCAGACTCGTCTTGACCATCTTCGATAGACACGATTGGGTACTCTTTGCATAAGCCTTCTAAGTAGTGAGTGAACTCTTGTGAAGTGAAGGTTTTACCTTCGCCTTTCATATCGTACACGTTACGTTCTTTGTCGTAGAACTCAGAAGATGCACAGTCCATCGCTAAAGTGACGTCTTTACCTAAAACGTAGCCTGCTTTCTCAACTGCTTCTTTGATACACGCTAATGCATCAGCGTTAGAAGCTAGGTTTGGTGCGAAACCACCTTCATCACCCACCGCTGTATTTAAGCCTTTCGCTTTTAATACTTTCGCTAAGTTGTGGAATACTTCAGCACCAATGCGTAATGCTTCTTTTAATGTTGAAGCACCCACCGGTTGAATCATAAATTCTTGAATATCAACGTTGTTGTCTGCGTGCTCACCACCGTTGATGATGTTCATCATTGGTAACGGCATAGAGTAAACGCCCGGAGTACCGTTTAATTCTGCGATGTAAGCGTAAAGTGGTAAACCTTTAGATGCTGCTGCTGCTTTCGCTGCTGCTAAAGATACCGCTAAGATTGCGTTTGCACCGAATTTAGATTTGTTTTCTGTTCCGTCTAAATCGATCATAATTTGGTCGATTTCAGCTTGTGCTGTACCTTCTTTTCCAACAAGTGCGTTTGCAATTTCGTTGTTTACTGCTGAAACCGCTTTTAATACGCCTTTACCTAAGAAACGACCTTTATCGCCATCACGTAATTCTAACGCTTCGCGTGAACCTGTTGATGCACCTGATGGAGCAGCTGCTAAACCAACAAAGCCACCTTCTAAGTGAACTTCAGCTTCAACAGTTGGGTTACCACGAGAGTCGATGATTTCACGACCGATTACTTTAACAATTTTTGCCATTGTTGATATCCTCTAATGTGAGAGTTAATAGAAAAAAGAATAGGTATATATTAAAGCGATTTTCTGCTTTTGTCTTTTAAAAAACACGCTTGTGACAAAGAATTTATCACGAATTTGATCTAAGACGATTTTTATTGGCGATTATAGCAATTTTTGTAAAAAACGGCAAAAATTTGCCCGCTTGTAATGGCTATTTTTTGACTAAAAACGCCAGTGTTTCGTAGTGTGAAGTATGCGGAAACATATCAAAAAGTTGCACTTTGTGTAATTCATAATCGGTAAGCAATTCAAAATCTGCTGCCATTGAAACCGCATTACAACTTGAATAAATCAAATAAGGCGAGCCAAGTTGATTTAAAAATTCCGCAAGTGCTTTGCCAATACCTCGGCGGGGTGGATTGACGATGATCAAGTCAGGAATCGTACCAGTTTCGTTTAAAGCAAATTGTGCTGAATCGAGTGAGGCAAATTTGACATTTTTTAAGCCAAGTGCATTTGCTGATTTGGTTGCGCTTTCAATCGCAGAGACTGAAATTTCAATGCCGGTTAATTCCATATTTGGATTTTTCTCACGCAATGCTTTTGCACAATGTAAACCAAATCCGCCGACACCACAGAACAGATCCCAAAATTTCTCAATCGGTAAATCTTCCACCCAACTTTGAGCGGTTTTATAAAGTTGCTTAGCAACTTCAGGATTCGTTTGGAAAAAGCCTTGCGGGCGAATAAATAGCGGAACGCCGTTAAAATCTTCTTCAATTACTTTCTGATCTGTTAAGAAAATCTCTGTTTCTCCTTCTAAAACGGCGGCGTGTTGCGGCTGAATATTGAGGCTGACGACAGAATTTGGTGGCAATTTTTCTAAAAGAGCAGGTAGTTCTCGTTCAACCAAAGGGCGTTTGCTTTCACTTCTGACCACAAAACGCAACATCAATGATTGATTATATTGACTTTCGGTAATCAAAATATATTTCAGCTCACCTTTTTTCTTGGCAATGTTATACGGAACTAAGCCCGCTCGAGCGATAAAATCTTTGAGAATAGGGAAGAGTGCCGAAAATGAAGTCGGGTAGAGTAAGCAGCCCGTTAAATCAATACCGCTTTGAGCATCATTTTGATCTTTTAAAATGCCAAGGATCGGGCGTTCCACGCTCCCCGATACCACCATTTTCGCTTTATTGCGAAACTGTGAAATCGGCGAGCGAACAAGCGGTAAGATTTCGGTTTTATTTTGCAAAATAAAAGGCGAAATTAACCGCTTGAGATGACTTTCTTTTTCTTCTAATTGGCTTGAATACGGCTGCTCAATCCATTGGCAAGAGGTGCAATCTCCATTCTCAAAATACGAACAATGCAACAAATTAGACATTCGCCGCTTTCCACTCTAACCAATTATTTTGCAAGGCAGTAAGTTCACGTTGAGCCTGTTGATAGCGAGGGCTGTTTTCCAGTTCTCGCCAGCTCATTGTCTTGCGTTTCATCAACGATAAATGACGCTCTTTTTGAGCTTGAGTGGGTTGATATTTTAGCCCGTCTAACACTTGCACCACGCCGTCAGGCTCGTTACAAAGGAGTAATAAATCGCAGCCGGCTTGAATCGCTTTTTCAGAACGTTCCACAAAATTCCCCATAAAGCCAGCGCCTTTCATGCCAAGATCGTCTGAGAAAATCACGCCGTTAAAATTAAGCTGTTTGCGTAAAACCTCTTTGAGCCAGTAGCTTGAACCGCTAGCAGGTTGGCTGTCGCATTGGGTGTAAACCACGTGAGCAGGCATAATCGCAGAAAGTTTACCTTTGGCAATAAGCTGTTTAAACGGCAGAATATCGTGGCTGAAAATCTCGGCTTTCGGACGATCATCAAATGGCGTTTCTAAATGTGAATCGGCTAAAACGTGCCCGTGACCAGGAAAATGCTTGCCCGTAGTTGCCATTCCCATCTCCAACATTCCGTCAATAAAGGCTTCGGCTACCGGCAAAATGTGTTGCGGCTCTTGTCCGAATGAACGGTCACCAATTGCTTTGCAGTCGTGACCTAAATCTAAAACAGGGGCAAAACTTAAATCAATGTCTAGTGCAAACATTTCCGCTGCCATTAGCCAGCCACTCTCTTTGGCAAGCTGCATTGCTTCTTCTTGAGTAGTTGCCAGTTGGCTGAAAGATTGCATCGCAGGCAGCTTGGTAAAACCTTCACGGAAACGTTGCACACGCCCGCCTTCTTGATCGACGGTGATCAATAAAGGCTTTTTCACACGTTGGCGAATATCTTTTACGAGAGCTTGAATTTGTTCTTTATCATAAAAATTACGAGTGAAGAGAATTAAGCCAGAAACCAATGGGTGCTCTAGCATTTCTACTTCTTCTTGAGGGAGTTCTTTGTCTTTAATATCAATAAGTAGCATAATTTGTAAAAAATCGGATAGATTCGGATAAATAAAACCGCTTGTATTGTACATTAAAAAGCCCTTGATTTTCATCAAGGGCTAACGAATTGCTCAGTAATTATATTTGTTGCACTTTTATTTGGTTACGACGCATTTTGATATTGAGCATTTCAACCACAACCGAGAAGCCCATTGCGGTGTAAACTGCTGCTTTTGGAATATGAATATCAAAGGCTTCGCCAACGAGTACCACACCAATTAAAATCAAGAATGCTAAGGCAAGATTTTTAATCGTTGGGTTGTTATCTACAAAGTCGCCAATGACTTTTGCTGCTAACATCATTACCCCAACGGCAATCATAATGGCAATCACCATCACAGGAATATCATCAGCCATTGCAACAGCAGTAATGACTGAATCAAGTGAGAAAATTACATCAAAAATAGCAATTTGTGTTAGTACTATCAAAAAGCTGGCTTTTTTGAGTGAGGTTGTTTCTGCTTCATGCGAGTGAGCTGAAATAGATTCTTTTAATTCCATCAAACTTTTTACAATCAGGAAAAGCCCACCGATAAGTAAAATTAAATCTCTGCCTGAGATTGCATTATTCGCAATATATAAAAGTGGGGTGACTAATTTCATCATCCACGCAAGTGAAAGAAGCAATAAAATACGTGTTCCCATTGCTAAAACTAAGCCGATAATTCGTGCAGATTGACGTTGTTCAATCGGCAGGCGAGAAACTAAAATACTGATAACAATAATATTATCGATACCGAGCACAATTTCAAGCCCAGTTAGCGTAACGAGTGCTATCCAAGCTTCAGGATTTGTAATCCAATCAAACATAAAATGTCCTTTTAAAAATAGGGAATTGCTTTTTTTCTATACAAAGAAAGGTGACATCTTATAGAGAATGGAAGCGAAATTAAAGAGGGGAATGTAAAAAGTTTTGTAAAATTTCCGCTGTGAATTGTTTGCGTAAATAAAAGCCTAAAGGCAGTGATTGAACTCGTTCGCCATCTGCATTGATGGCAGAGGTTACAGAGCGATTATTTCTACCTTTGGGTCTAAGTTGTAAGACTTCGCCGTGTTTAGCATTAATTGTGTGAAGTTTGCCTAACACAATCATTTCCATCAACTCTTCCCAATCACGTTTTAATTGGAATTCTTGTTCAAATGTAGGCGACCATAAAATCGCTTGCCCGATATGGCGTTGATAAAGTGGAATAGTCCGTTCGCCTTCAATAGGAATCCATAATACACGAGAAAGTTTATGTTTAACGTGTGAGCTTTCCCAAGTAATGCCATTATTTTGGGTGAGTGGTGCAAGGCTTACGAAAGTGGTTTCTAGCGGTAAGCCTTTTTGATTAATGGGGATAGTTTTAAGCTCAATACCGAAATGTGAAAAATCTTGCTCGGGTTTGCTTCCCGCCTTTGCTCCAAGTGCAGTTTCAATTAGTGTTCCTACCCAGCCTTTGTCTCGTTTGAGATCGGGTGGAACAGGAATATTCAGCATTTCTGCAATCTCGCCTAAGGTAAAACCTGCTAACCATTGTGCTTTGGTTAACAGTTCCTGTTCAGTTTGAGGAATGCAGGTAAGAGAATAATCGCTCATAGAGAATTTAATAGACAAGCGGTCGTTTTTTAATGACTTTTTGCAATTAGTATTATTGGGTAGTCTGAAGAATCTACTTTGCAACGTTACATCCACGCATTGCTACGAATAACGCCAACAGCAATGCCTTCAATCTCAATATATTCTTGGCTTGGATTAACCACAATTGGCTTTAACTCATCATTTTCAGGGTGTAAGTAAATTAAGTCACCTTTTTTCTCTAAACGTTTTACGGTTACTTCATCATTCACACGAGCTACAACTACTTGACCATTGCGAGCGGTATTGGTTTTATGTACTGCTAATAAATCACCATCTAAAATGCCGATTTTTTCCATAGAATTGCCGTTTACTTTGAGTAAATAATCCGCTGATGGGTTAAACATTCCACCATTCACAGGGTAGTGATTCTCAACGTGTTCAACCGCTAAGATTGGGGTTCCCGCAGCTACTTTGCCGATTAATGGTAATCCTTCATCATCATTAGCAGCTTTGTTTTCATCCTCAACTAAAATACGAATACCACGAGAAGTACCAGAAAGCATTTCAATATAACCTTTACGGGCTAAGGCTTTTAAATGTTCTTCAGCTGCATTGGGGGATTTAAACCCAATTTCTCGTGCAATTTCTACACGGGTTGGTGGCATACCAGTTGTTTCAATATGGTTTTTAACAAAATCAAAAATTTCTTGTTGGCGGGCGGTTAAGTGTTTACGCATTTAATCTATCCTCACTGTCTTTATATACATAAAATATTGATATTGTATACAGTATTTTTCATTTTGTAACTAATAATTTCACTAAAATCTGTAAAAAATTGTGGTAGAATGCGATGGGTTAGAGATTAGACCTCCAAAAATAATCATTATAAGGATATTAATATGTCTGGCTTATTAAATTTTTATCGTTCTTTTTTAAATTTGCCGCTTTCACTTTTAGTGAAGTCAAGAGCAATTCCCACCCATCCAGTCAGTGAGTTAGAACTTAACCTTGAACAACCTATTGTTTATGTCCTACCTTATACATCCCAAACTGACTTATTGATTTTACAAAAGAACTGTTTAGCCTTGAATTTACCTGATCCGCTTCAAGAAAATGTGATTGCTGGACAATCATTGCCTCGTTATGTGTTTTTAGATGAAGGGAGACGTTTTTTCAAATCAAAAGGGGCGAAAATAGAAACTGAATCACTTTTCTACCATTATTTAGATTTACATCGTGAGAATGCCGATTTAGATGTGCAATTATTACCTGTTTCTGTATTGTGGGGACGGGCACCAGGCAAAGAAGATGCTCGCCATTTGCAAGTTTTAACCTCGTTTCAGCGTTTTATGTCAATGGTTTGGTTTGGGCGTGATAATTTTGTCCGCTTCTCTCCAGCTGTATCGTTACGTTATATGGTAACTGAGTACGGTGCAGATGAAAAAATTGCACAAAAAATTGCCCGTGTGGCAAAAATGCACTTTGCTAAATTACGTTATTCTGCAATGGGACCTCGTTTACCTAATCGCGAAGCAATGTTTAATAAAATTCTCAATTCAGAGGTAATCCAAGCCGCAATTGCAGAAGAAGCGAAAAAATCTTCTCCTGAAAAAGCACGCAAAGAAGCAGAGAAAATCATTCATGAGATTGCGGCTGATGTAAAACACGATAGTTTGCGTGTTGCTGATCGTGTACTAAGCTGGCTTTGGAATAAGCTGTATCAAGGCATTAATGTACAAAATGCAGATCGTGTGAGAAAACTCGCTTTAGAAGGACACGAAATTGTCTATGTACCGTGCCACCGTAGTCATATGGACTATTTATTGCTTTCTTATTTGCTTTATCACCAAGGCTTAGTACCGCCACATATTGCCGCAGGGATCAACCTCAACTTCTGGCCGGCTGGCCCGATTTTCCGCAGCTGGGGAGCGTTTTTTATTCGCCGTACTTTCAAAGGCAATCGCTTATATTCCACCATTTTCCGTGAATATTTAGCGGAGCTGTTCTACCGTGGCTATTCAGTGGAATATTTCATTGAGGGCGGACGTTCTCGTACCGGTCGCTTACTTGAGCCGAAAACGGGAATGATGTCGATGACCTTGCAAGCTCTACAACGTGGTTTAAACCGCCCATTAAGCATTGTGCCGGTTTATATCGGCTATGAGCACGTTTTGGAAGTGGACACCTATGCCAAAGAGCTGCGTGGAGCAGCGAAAGAGAAAGAAAACGCTGGTTTGGTCTTGCGTGTGCTGAAAAAACTGAAAAATTTAGGTCAAGGCTATGTTAACTTTGGTGAGCCGATTCAAGTCAATAACTACCTAAATCAGCATTTCCCGGAATGGAAAGAACCAGTCGAAGATAATCGTCCTAAATGGTTAAATGAGGCGGTGGATAATATTGCTAATCAAGTAATGGTGAACATTAACAAAGCGGCAGCGGTGAATGCGAAAAACTTAGTCGGTTCGGCGTTATTGGCTTCTCGTCAGCGTGCATTAAGTCGTGAGCAACTTATTGAGCAAATTGAAAGTTATGTACAATTATTTAGTAATGTGCCTTATTCTAAAGATATGACTTTGCCAACTGAATGTGCGGAAGAAATGCTCAACCATGTGATCCAATTACCTCGTTCCGGCGTTGTGGTAGAGAAAGATAATTTTGGGGAGTTAATTCGCCTAGAACGTGAATCGGCAGTATTAATGACTTATTATCGTAATAATGTACAGCACTTATTTGTATTGCCTTCATTGGTGGCAAGTGTTGTGTTACATCATGAAGCAATTTCAAAAGATTTGGTTATTCAAGCCGTTAATCGTATTTACCCATTCTTACAAGCAGAACTCTTTTTACATTTTAAACCAGAAGAGGTTGTAAGGCAGGTTGAGGAGATCATCTCTGAATTTACTCGCCAAAGTGTGATCAAAAATGAAAGTGATATGCTAATGATCAATCGACCACACATCCGTACATTACAATTACATTCGGCGGGCATTCGTGAAATTCTGCAACGCTACTACATCAGTTTGAGCGTATTACTAGAACAGCCTAGCATTAGCCGTGGAGCTTTAGAAAAAGAGAGTAGTTCTGTTGCACAACGTTTATCGGTATTACATGGTATTAATGCACCAGAGTTCTTTGATAAAGCGATTTTTTCAACATTCACTAACAGTTTGAAAGAGCAAGGCTACTTTGATACTGAAGATAACTTGGTTATCAGAAAAGTGCAAGAAACCGAAGCACTACTAAGAAGCTTGATTTCTATTGAAATACAACAAACCATTCAAGGAGCGATGGCAAAAGTTGATGTAGAAAAAATTGAAAGTGAAAAAGTAAAGAAAGAAAGCTAACAAGCGGTTGATTTTCTCTGGTTTTTTGCAAAATAAAAGGCTGAATGCGATAAACATTCAGCCTTTTCTATTGGTAAAAATGTAAAATTATTTCGGTTCGCCGATTGGTAATACGGTTCTGCCGAAGCTTTCGTTGATGATGTCTGCCGCCGCTAAGTAGAACGCTAAGAATGCAGTTAATAAACCGAAGTTACCACCAATGTGAGTGATTGCACTGTTGTGAGTGAAATCGCCTGCAGCTAATAAGTAGAACGTAATGGTTAAGCTTAAGAAAATTGCTTGTAACGCACGTGGTTTGGTTAAAGTGCCGATGAACATCATTAAAGTGAATGTTCCCCACGCCACTAAGTACCAGCCGATGAAATCTGCTGAAACGGTTTCTGCGAAGAATACTTTGAATAATGCAAATGACCACCAGAACGCACCGTAGCTGGTGAATGCAGTGAAGCCGAAAGTGTTGCCTTTAGCAAACTCGAACATACCTGCGATCATCTGAGCCGTACCGCCGAAAGCGAAGCCCATTGCAAGCACTAAGCCTACGTTCTCGCCACTGAATGTGCCGTTGTTGATTAAGCTTAATAAAAATGTAGTTAAGGCAAAACCGCATAAGCCAAGCGGTGCCGGGTTAGTTCCGGAATTTGGAGCTGACATTGAAAACCTCTATTTTGTTGTTGATGCTGCCAAATTGCAGCTGTTTGATGTGGCTAAACGCCGTGTTACCTAAAATTTAGGGCGGCAAAGTATAGCTTTTTTGCAGCAAATTGACTAGATATTTCCGATTTTATTATGATTTTTTAAGAAAAACAGTAAGAATGGCTCCTTAATCTCGCTAAGATGTATTTGGAATATTTTCAACACAATAAGATCTTGGTTGTAAGCTTTAACTAGAAAATAAGTTTAAATAAGCATTAAAATAATCCAATATCTTAGAATTAAAGTAGGGAAGATAAATGCAAAGTTCATATACGCAAATTGCCCAATTCGGACGGATTTTAGGCTCGTTATTTTATGCGGAGCCGAATACTGAACAAAACCAGCTGTTAGTAGCATTATTGCAAAATGGCGAATGGCAGGCAGAATGCCTGTTTTTAAGTGAAAACAAGCGGTCAGAAATTCAGAAAAATTTGCAAAATGCTACCTCAAAACAGTTGAATGAGGCTTATCTAGCCCTGTTTATTGGGCCAAATGCGTTGCCTGCTGCGCCTTGGGGCTCGGTATATTTGGATAAAGAATCGGTACTTTTTGGTGACAGTTTATTACATTTACGCACCTTTTTGAGTGACAATCAAATTGCCTTTTCACTCAACCAAAATGAGCCGGAAGATCATATTGGATTAATGTTAATGCTTGCTGCTTACCTTGCTGAAGCCAACCCGAATTTGTTGAAACCGTTTTTTGCCGAGCATCTGTTGCCTTGGGCGTATCGCTTTTTTGAGTTATTTAATGCTGAAAGCTACCCGTTCTATCAAGGTTTAGGCAAATTAACCGAGAGTTTATTAAGAGAATGGCAAAAAAATTTGGAAATTCAACCGCTTGTATTGCAACTTTATCGTTAAATTAGCTAGAAACTGAATGAAAGACGAACGCTATTATGCTGCCTATCTTGAGCATAACCGCATTTCACGCCGCGGTTTATTTCGCTCATTATTCAGCGGAGGAAAAAAAGCACAAGCAGAAAGTACGGCGGAGTTGCTAAAACGAGCCGCGGCTCGCCCACCTTTTGCTGTCGCCGAACCACTGTTTTTAAAACGGTGCAACGGCTGTGGCGATTGCGTTTCATCTTGTCCCTACGGTTTAATTTGGCTTAAAGAAGGTAAAGCTAGCCTTGAAATTAATTTTTCTGCCTGTGATTTGTGCGGTAAATGTGCTGATGTCTGTTCCACGGAGGCATTAGCATTGAATGTACCGCCGGATACTGCATTACACCCAAGCATTGATTTTTCTTGCGTGCGACAACACAACCAATCATGCCTATTTTGCGAAACTGCCTGTAAACCGAATGCTCTTTCGTTTAATTCCACAACACGAAAAATGCAGCTAGATAATGAAAAATGTAATGGCTGTGGTGAATGTAAAACGGCTTGCCCGCATAATTACATCAGCTTAACACTCTAATTTATATGGAAGATAAGCGATTAAGCGGTTGTTTTTTGCAAAATTTTGCAAGAAATTAACCGCTTGCTATATTAACTCCTACCAAAAAGTCTCAACTTATTTCCTTAAAGTTCCATTACCCTCTAAATTTGACCATTGTCAAAGCCCACCCAAAGCAAAACCTGCATAGTATTGATAATTTTTTATTCTTTTTTCTTTGTGGGGGAAACTATGCAGAAAAAATTAGAACAACCACTTTCTGTGAACAGACGGGAGTTTCTCAAAGGCTCTGCGGCAGTGGGTGGTATGGCACTGGCGGCAAGCAGCGTGCAAATTCCGATTGCCAAAGCCGAAACCAAACCAGCCGCCAAGCCGAGTGAAGAGAAGTTGGTGTGGAGTGCGTGTACAGTCAATTGCCATAGCCGTTGTCCGCTCAGAATGCACGTTCAAGACGGCGTGATCAAATATGTGGAAACCGACAACTTGGGCGATGATGTCTATGGCGATTTTCACCAAGTGCGTGCCTGTGCAAGGGGGCGGTCAATGCGTCGCCGTGTGTATAACCCTGACCGTTTGAAATACCCGATGAAGCGGGTCGGCAAACGGGGCGAGGGTAAATTTAAACGCATTTCGTGGGACGAGGCGTTTGAAGAGATTGCGGCAAACTTAAAACGCATTATTGCCCAATACGGCAATGAAGCCTTGTATCTTCCATTTGCGACCGGCACGCTTGGGGCAACTGTTGCCGCCAGTTATCCGCCGCCACGCAGCATTTCCAGCCGTTTTATGAACAGCATCGGCGGTTGCCTCGGGCATCACGGCACTTACAGCTATTCGCAAATTTTTGAAGCCATTCCGTATATGTACGGCAGCAACGCCGCTAACAGCCCGACCGATATTGAGAACTCTAAATTGGTGGTCTATTTCGGTAACAACCCGGCGGAAACCCGTATGAGCGGCGGTGGGGTAACTTATCTCTACCAACAGGCCCAAGAACGCTCACAAGCCAAAACTATTATGATCGACCCACGTTATAACGACACTATCGCAGGGCGTGGCGAGTGGGTGCCGATTCGTCCGGGTACAGATGCGGCGTTAGTCGAAGGTATGGCATATGTGATGATTACCGAAAACTTAGTCGATCAAGCCTTCCTTGATACCTATTGTGTCGGCTATGACGAGAAAACCTTGCCGGCATCAGCCAAACCAAACGGACACTACAAAGCCTATATTTTAGGTGAAGGCGATGATAAAACAGCCAAAACCCCTGAGTGGGCGGAGAAAATTACTGGCATTCCGAAAAATAAAATCATTGAATTAGCTCGTGAAATTGGGACGACCAAACCGGCTTACATCTGCCAAGGTTGGGGTCCACAACGCCACGCCAATGGTGAACAAGCCTCTCGTGCGATTGCTATGTTGGCTTGCTTGACGGGGAATGTGGGGATTAACGGCGGGAACAGCGGCTCCCGTGAGGGGTTCTACACAATGCCGTTCGTGCGTTTGCCGGTGGGTAAAAACCCGATTGCGGCGAAAATTCCAATCTTTATGTGGACAGACGCAGTTACCCGTGGTGCAGAAATGACGGCTCTCAAAGACGGCTTGAAAGGAGCGGAAAAGCTCAATCAAAACGTTAAATTCATTTTGAACTACGCAGGCAACTGTATCATCAACCAACACTCGGACATCAACCGCACTCACGAGATTCTGCAAGATGAAAGCAAACTCGAAATGTTGGTGGTGATTGATAACCATATGACTTCAACCGCCAAATATGCGGATATTTTACTGCCGGACTGCACCACGTCTGAGCAAGCAGACTTCTGTATGGACGGCTCGGCAGGTAATATGGGCTATGTGATTTTTGCCGATAAAGCGATTGAACCGCAGTTTGAATGCAAACCGGTGTATGAAATTCTGTCGGGCATTGCGGAGAAAATGGGGGTGAAAGACATTTTCACCGAAGGTAGAACCCAAGAAGAGTGGTTACGCCATCTCTATGCGCAAACCCAAGAGAAAAATCCATTTTTCAAAGAAATTACCTTTGAACAGTTCCGTGAACGGGGCATTATCAAGCAGAAAGATCCTGCCGGTCATATGGTGGCGTTCAAAAAATTCCGCCAAGACCCGGTGGCAAATCCGCTTGAAACGCCGTCAGGCAAAATTGAGATCTACTCTGAACGCTTGGCAAAAATTGCCGAAACGTGGGAATTACCGGAAGGTGATGTGATTAGCCCACTGCCGATTTACGCTCGCCAATTTGAAGGTTGGGACGACCCGAAACGTGAACAGTTCCCGCTGCAATTAGTCGGTTTCCACTATAAATCTCGTGTGCATTCCACTTATGCCAACGTGGATGTGTTAGAGCAGGCTTCTCGCCAGTCGGTGTGGATCAACCCACTAGATGCTGAAAAACGTGGCATTAAAAACGGCGATATGGTACGGATTTTCAACGATCGTGGCGAAACCCGTGTGATGGCAAACGTGACTCCACGCATTATGCCGGGTGTCACCGCAATGGGCGAAGGGGCGTGGTATATGCCGGACGGCAACAAGGTCGATCACAACGGTAGCTTTAATGTGCTGACCACCCAACGACCATCACCGCTGTCAAAAGGTAATCCGCAGCACACCAACTTGGTGCAAATTGAACGAGTACAAGGGTAAGGGGGTAGAAAATGAGTAAAAAACAGTACGGCTTTTATATTGATTCACAGCGTTGCACAGGGTGTAAAACCTGCGAATTAGCCTGTAAAGATTACAAAGATTTAACCCCTGATGTCAGTTTCCGCCGTATTTACGAATACTGCGGTGGTGGCTGGAAACAAGAAGGTGAGGCGTGGACGCAAGATGTGTTCTCTTACTATCTCTCCATCTCTTGCAACCACTGCGACAACCCGGCTTGTGCCAGCGTTTGCCCGAGTGGAGCAATGCACAAACGTGAAGACGGCTTTGTAGTGGTCAATCAAGACGTTTGTATTGGCTGCCAATACTGCTCAATGGCTTGCCCGTACGGTGCGCCGCAATTCAACCAACGCACAGGGCGTATGACCAAATGTGACGGCTGTTTCGAGCGTGTAGAGCAGGGCTTAAAACCCATATGTGTAGAATCTTGCCCACTGCGTGCGTTAGATCTGTTGCCGGTGGATGAACTGCGTGAGAAGTATGGCGAAATCAAAGATGTTGCATCATTACCACCATCGCACTACACCAACCCGAATATGGCATTACGCTTAAATACCAACGCCAAACCGACCGATTTTGAAGGCGGTTTCTTAGCTAATCCGAAGGAGGTCTAAAATGGGTGCAGGATTACACGAATTACCGCTGGTTTTCTTCACCGTTTTTGCTCAGGCGGTGATCGGCTGTTTTATCGCATTAAGCTTTGTGCTTGCCACCCAAAACGGCAAAATCGCAGAAAACCGCTTACACTATGTGATGGTGATTTTATGGGTGCTTATGGCATTAGGCTTTATCGCTTCCACCACTCACTTAGGTTCGCCTGAGCGTGCTTTCAACGCTTTAAACCGCGTGGGCAGTTCTGATTTGAGTAACGAAATTTTCACTGGCTCAATTTTCTTTGCGCTCGGTGCAGGTTATTGGGCATTAGCCACAGCAGCCTTTTTGCAAAAAGATGGCGTAAAACTACCGCTTGTAAGTAGTTTAGCCAACCTTATCGCCCTAATTTCAAGCAAGCTCCTGAAAGGTTGGGCGACATTGGGTAGAATTGTGGTAGCAATGAGCGGCGTGGTGTTCGTTGGGGCAATGGCTAAACTCTATCTGATCCCTACCGTGCCAACGTGGAACAGCATTTTCACCCCACTCTCTTTCGGCTTAACCGCCTTGCTTGCAGGTTCAGCCTTAACAGTGGTGTTGTTACAACTGGCAAAAGTGGAAACAGGGCAAGTCCTATTTGCTAAACTGGCAGCACTCTTTGCAGTGATTGCGTTGGTCGTTACTTTCTTCCACTACCAACACCTTGCCCAAACCAAAAATGCGATATTCCAAGCCCTTGATCTCGTGCCGGGCTATATGACGTATAGTATTATTCGTTTTGGTTTGATTGCCGTGGGCGTGGTAGCCGTATTCATCAGCCTGAAAAAACAGAGCGTATTGTTAAGTGGATTAGGCTTTGTGCTTATCGTAGCAGGAGAATTGATTGCCAGAACCTTGTTTTATGGCACGCATATGACGGTGGGTTTGAAAGCGTTAGGCGGTTAAATAATGCTAACAAGCGGTCAAAATTGACTGGAAATTTGCAAAACGCCGTTGAGGGGATCTAACGGCGTTTTTGTATATTATCCCATTCGATTGTTATTTCTTGATAAAATGCATCATTGCTCTTTTTATTTATCAACAGGTTAATATCTGAAATATGCTGCTACAATATACGATATCTGAAAGGAAAAATTTGCTGTAACTGTGCATCATGATGTTGGATATTCTATTAGATTATTAGAAGGAAATTATTATGTTAAATGAATTTAATGAACATATTCTTAGTGACAGAAGAATGCATAATTTATTTTATGGTAATGAAGCCATTTGTTTACAATTTTGGATATTAGAGTTACAAGAGAAATCGCAAGTAGATTACCAACTACTGTATGGAAGGGGGCTAGCATATGATTACCAAAATAATCAGTGGGCATCAGATTTATCTAAACATAATAAAATGGTTTCTATTGATGAGGAGTTAAAAGCTAGAATTATTTCTTTACAGCTTACTACGTCTGCAGAAAATTTAAACATATTCATTACCAGCTTGCTTCAAGGAAATTCATTTTTAGAAGCATCCCATAAAATCTTAATTGATATAGGTGAAAAACAACAAAAGGTTTTTGATTCATTAAAGCTTTTACCTCCATATTCCATTAGACCTGTTATGCATTTACCTCCGAGAGATAACTATGTTTGGGATACATCTAAAGTTAGTCCTAACTCTGAAGCTAGCTATGATAGTGCGGCAATTACTTTATTAGATAAAACAAATTATTGGAATATATTAGGTGTATTAAGAAGCAAAAAAATATTAGAGTTGGTTAATGAGAAGTTAAAGGGTGAAAATATAGATATAGACGGTATTGATGCTTGGAGGTTTGGAGATATAGAATTTCTTTCCTCTCCGAGTCTTACCAACCAAGAAAAAAGAAAATTTCACTTAGAACTAAAAAAGCAAAATAGATTGGAAATTTTTGAAGAAATCTCTGAATATTCTTTAGTTGCCATATTAAAGATTTTTAATAGCGATAGTTTGCTATTTACGTCAATACAAGAGTTTCAAGTAAGTAAATATCCATTTGAATTAGAATTTAATATAGATGATTATTACAATGAACTATTTAACTCTTACACATTCGAATTATTTGAGAAAAATGGCTCTACTGTTACTATACTAGCCCAAGAAGGACATACACTAGTACGTACAATCAGTTTTCAAAGTAATATAATATCAAATATCTCAAGTACAGAAAATGATCCTTGGTTAGAAACTGGCTTACCAAAGTCATCTTTAGATAAAGCCAAAAATTTTACATCTATAGAAAGATTAAATAATCATCGTTCTGAATTTTCAATTGGTAAAGATAATAAAGATCCATGGTTCGATTCTAATATTGACATTACCAGATACCTAAAAACAGTTTTACCAAATCCAGCTGATTCACACTTTTTCCCTAAATTAGCATTAAATGGTGAAAGTCGGCTAGAATTGGTTAAATGGTTGAGCAAAATTATACATAAACATCCTAATGCTCAAATTGCTTGGTTTGATCCTTTCATGGAAAACGTAGGGGTAAACTTATTAAATCGATTAGGATCTTATTCTGGGAATTATATCATTTTTACATCAGAAACAGAACAAAAGAAAAATAGAATTCAGAATTTAATTAGACAATGTGAGAATTGGGCTAAAGCAATCGGTAGTGTGAAACTAAAAGTCATTGGACTTGATAAGTTACATGATAGAATGATATTAATTCGTGAGCAAAATGGTAAACCATTAGCGGGATATCATTTATCTAACTCTATCCAAAAAGCTAATGAAAATAATCCATTATTAGTTACAGAAATTCCATTAAATATACTATACCCTATATTTTATTATATGGATGACTTAATTCAAGCTCAAAATATAAGTAATAAACCAGCTATTTTTGATTCTACAGCCTATCAATCTAAAACCCAAAAAAGAAAAAAATCATTTGATACAAAATCTCCTTATCAATACCCTAAATTAGGATTGATCTTATCAAAATGGTGGAAAAGTCCAGAGTTGGCAAATTTATCGAATGATACATTAAAGGAACATTTAAATGCTCTAGGGTTAGATTTTGAAACCCACCGAGAAAAATATACAGATATTCCATTAGAATTCTTCAGAGATTCATTTTCATCAGAGAATTTTTTAGAAGAATGGGATGCATTTGGGTGTTTGCTTGCTCATATCCCTGTTGATAGATATTATTACGAAATAGTAAATCCCAATATATCAAATACATTAGCAGATAAATTATTATCTTATCTAGAGCCTACAAGGAAGAATTCATTACCACTCAGGCATCGAAATACAGTGCTAGATCTAAGCAGCTATATAGCAATGAGTTTTGATAGGCTAATGTGTAATGAATACCCAGAACGAGTATTTCAATATGAAATAAATGAAATTTCATTTGGTGATTTTTATGCAATTAAGTTTTTGTGGTGTTATTCCCCTAAATCTATTATAGACTGGCTAGAACAGCATTTATCTAATTTTGATAATAAAAATGTAAGGCAGAGAGCATTAATTACAGATGCATTAAGATATATTTGTGGTGATTTTGAATGTCTAGATAAATGGGTTATGCTTTTAAATAGCAATCATCATTTACTTCAATGGATAGGTGTTTCTAAAATAATTTCATTATTTTTCGAAGATAAAATAGATGAATATAAAATTTGTCAGATTATTAGCGATAATACAGTTCTAGATAAGGCTAAAATATTTTTATGGATTATAAAAGAATCTGTATTTAGAAACAAAGAATTCAAAACCATATTTTTATTGAAGGCTATAGAGTTTTGTGGAACCATGAGCGATGATCGGCTTGGAGATCTTTTAAGTATTTTAAGAGGAAGAGTAGGGAAGTTATACCATAGATATTGCTGGATTTTAGAATATGTACTTGAGGAGATGGTAAGCCAAAAACTTATTTCTTATAATCAAATAATGAATTTTTGGTTTAAAGATTTAGAGAATGTATGGAGTATGGAAATTAAAAATATTCACGGGCATGTTTATTTCAAATCTACAACAGAGGGAAAATTTTCTGATGAATTTGTCTATCTGTTTTCTAAGTTACCTAAAGATGAGCAAATTTCGATATTATCTAGATTTGATAATATAATTCATTTAGTAACAAGAATTATAAGAAAACCTTTAGCAAGAACATTGGATTATTCTTTATATAGTAATGCATTTAAAGTAAATGTGTGGGTGTTGTCAATATTTAATAGGTTGTTAAGGCTAGAATTATCAAAAGAAATTCTTAGTAAAATAGTTAATAGTAAGAATACATTATCGGATATTTATCAAAGGTATCACTTAAATGAGTATACTGATAAGGAATTATTAGATTATTATCTAGAATGTTAAATCCTCGCGTTTCTAATGCTGTTTGAAACTTTCAGGCAGCATTTCCTGTTTTTAAGATAATTTTTAAAAAATACTAGCTCAAACACTCCGTACCTTTAAACGTAATACTTAATGAAGTCAATTCATCGTAACCATATATTTCGGGTAATTGTCTTGAATTTTGAGAATCTTACCAAAAGATGCCATAATAGACATTATTAGTCTGTTATGGTTCTTTTACTTTGATGATTAGTGGAGTGATTAAAACAAAGATTAATATAGTTCCTTACCCCATTTTACTTTGCCGATATTGGCTTGGCGTTTCGCCATAAGCTTTTTTAAAGGCGGTAATAAAATGCGGTTCAGACTGAAAACCACAGGCTAGAGCAATACTTAATACCGAATCGGGCTGGCTTTTTAGCAACATTGCGGCTTTTTGTAACCGCATTTTATGCACAAAAGCGTGGGGGCTAACGCCCAAATTTTTGTTAAACAAACGAATAAGCTGCGAACGGGATATGTGAATTACCGCTGCCATTTCCTCAATTTGCCACGAAAGCTCGGGATTAAGTAAGATTTCACGCATTAACGGACGTAAGCGGGTATCTTGCCACGCTTTTAATACGCCGACTGTTTCCCGCTCGTGATGGGTTAAATATTGGCGAAAAATCATGGTTAAAATCACGAGTGCCAATGAATTTACCACTGATTTGCTGGCAAAACCAGGATCATCGCCTTCTTGTCGGAGTAGGCTTAGAATCGCGTTTAATGGCGTTTCGGTCGCTTTAAAAATTAGCATTTCAGGTAAGTTATCCATTAAATCCGCTTGGCTATCATAGTGAAAATGGAGACAAAACAGATCGCACTCTGATTGAGTATTACCGCTTTGCACCAAGGTGAAACCACCAAGTTCGGCTTGGTTAATCACGGTTTTTACACTAACTGGCTCAATTTGGCTGCGTAAGGCGTGATCAGCGGATTTCGGAAAAAAGACAATATCACCTTGATTCAGCTGGATGGTTTCTCCGTTATGGTAAAGATAAGCTGAGCCTTGGCTGACAATATGTGCTACTGCTTGTCTATCTTGATACGGGTTATCTAACTGCCATTTACCTTGTAGTTGGCATTTAACGTTGAGCCCTGCTGAAATTTGGGAAAAAGCCAAGAGTTTATCTAAAACGTCCATTTTTCCAATCCTAAACTTGCGATGATTTCACTATAAGATGAGATTTTTTGATAATAAATTCTATCAAATAAATGCAAAAATAGCTTTGAATTTTACAGTTCATTATGGAGAAATTATTATGTCATCTTTTCAAAATTGGTCAGAGCATACTGCTCACGTTAAACAATCTTTCGGCAAATTAGGGCAGAAACACCCTAAAATGTTAGAGGCTTATAAAGCATTAGGAACAGCAGCGGCAGCAGAAGCCTTAGATCACAAAACTAGAGAGCTGATTGCCTTGGCGGTAGCGGTAACTACCCGTTGCGAGAGTTGCATTAGCGTACACGCAGAAGAAGCGGCAAAAGCCGGTGCAACGGAAAGCGAAATTGCCGGTGCATTGGCAACCGCTATTGCATTAAATGCAGGTGCTGCTTACACTTATGCGCTACGAGCTTTAGAGGCGGTTGAACAGCAAAAATAGGTGATTGAAATGAAAAAATGGATCTGGATGCTAGGATTAGCTTGTGCTTTTCCGCTGAATTTGAGTGCAGAACAAACTTCTGCACCCCAAATACAAGCAGCTAAAGCCGAGGGTATTTGGATTGATGTGCGTTCGGCAGAAGAATTTCAGCAAGGTCATTTAAGTGGGGCATTAAATATCAGCCAGACTGAAATTGCTAAACAGATTTCGCAAGTTACCGTTGATAAAACTCAGCCTATCCATCTTTATTGCCGTTCCGGTCAGTGTGCAGAAGTGGCTCTTAATGAGCTGAAAAAATTAGGCTATAGCAACGTGGTCAATCACGGTGGCTATAATGAATTAATTAAACAAGGTGTGAAATAGCCCCTTCTTGAATTAAATGCCGAGCAATAGCTCGGCATTTTTGTTTGAACGTAAAAGCTATTTGTAAAAAATTTCAAAAATATCACCGCTTGTAAACCTAGCTCTTACTGAGGGATTTCAGGTATAATATTAATACGCAATCGTTTGCTTTAAATGTAAAGGAGAAAGAAAATGACAACACTCGGCACACCGTTAAGACCAAATGCAACTAAAGTGATGATGCTCGGTTCGGGCGAGCTTGGCAAAGAAGTGGTGATCGAATTACAACGCTTGGGCGTGGAAGTGATCGCTGTGGATCGCTATGAAAACGCTCCGGCTCAACAAGTTGCTCATCGTGCTTACACCATTTCAATGCTTGATGGCGAAGCGTTACGAGCTTTGGTGGAGAAAGAGAAACCGGATTTTATCGTGCCGGAAGTGGAAGCGATTGCCACTGCAACTTTGGTAGAATTGGAAAAAGAGGGCTACAACGTTGTGCCAACGGCGAAAGCAGCACAGCTTACAATGAACCGTGAGGGCATTCGCCGTTTAGCAGCGGAAGAACTTGGTTTAAAAACCTCGCCATACCGCTTTGTGGATAATTTCGAGCAATTCCAGCAAGCGATTAGCGAAATCGGCATTCCTTGTGTGGTGAAGCCGATTATGTCTTCTTCAGGGCACGGTCAGTCGGTGATCAAATCGGAAGCTGACATTCAACCAGCCTGGGATTATTCACAACAAGGTGGACGTGCCGGCGGCGGGCGTGTGATTGTGGAAGGCTTTATCAAATTTGATTATGAAATCACCCAGCTCACGGTTCGCCATATTCTCGGCACTTCATTTTTAGCTCCAATCGGGCATATCCAAATTGACGGCGATTATCGTGAATCTTGGCAGCCACAACAGATGTCTGAGATTGCCCTGAAAAGAGCTCAAGAAACGGCGGAGAAAATCACAGGGGCATTGGGCGGTCGTGGTATTTTCGGCGTGGAGCTTTTTGTCTGCGGTGATGAAATTATTTTCAACGAAGTTTCACCTCGTCCACACGACACTGGCATGGTGACAATGGCATCGCAAGAACTGTCGCAATTCGCCTTACACGCCCGAGCTATTCTCGGCTTGCCAATTCCAGAAATTTACCGTATCAGCCCAGCTGCTTCTAAAGCGATTGTGGTGGAAGGCAAATCGGATAACGTGCGTTTTGGCGGCTTAGACAAAGTGTTGGAAGAAATCGGCACGAATATCCGCTTATTCGGTAAAGGCGAAGTGAACGGGCATCGCCGTTTGGGTGTGATTTTAGCCCGAGATGAAAGCACGGAAAAAGCGTTAGAAAAAGCTCGCCGAGCTTATGATAAGTTAGATATTTCCCTATAAATCTATTTTTGCCGTGGCAAACGTCACGGCAAATTTTCTCTATTTTTCCTCTCGTTATAATCCCATTTTGCTTGCAAAATCGTATTTGCAAAACATCAGAAAAAAATTACCGCTTGCTTGAAAATTCAAGTAGAATGAAGCATTTTTTAAACACAACATTAATAAAAATTGGAGAAGATTATGCCTATTTTACGTTCAGCGACTTCTACTCAAGGTCGTAATATGGCGGGGGCTCGTGCTTTATGGCGTGCCACCGGAATGAAAGAAGGGGATTTCGGCAAGCCGATTATTGCGGTGGTGAACTCGTTTACCCAGTTCGTGCCGGGGCACGTTCATCTCAAAGATATGGGGCAATTAGTAGCGGCGGAAATCGAAAAAGCCGGTGGTGTGGCGAAAGAATTTAACACCATTGCGGTGGATGACGGTATCGCAATGGGGCACGGTGGAATGCTTTATTCCTTACCAAGCCGTGATTTGATTGCCGACAGCGTGGAATATATGGTGAATGCTCACTGTGCCGATGCGATGGTTTGTATTTCCAACTGCGACAAAATCACCCCGGGAATGTTAATGGCGGCAATGCGTTTGAATATTCCGACTATTTTCGTTTCAGGCGGACCAATGGAAGCCGGTAAAACCAAACTTTCCGATCAATTAATTCGTTTAGACTTGGTTGATGCGATGATCGAAAGTGCCGACCCAAATGTGTCTGATGAGCGTATTGATGCGATTGAAAAACATGCTTGCCCAACCTGCGGTTCTTGTTCAGGAATGTTTACTGCAAACTCAATGAACTGTTTAACCGAAGCCTTAGGGTTAAGTTTGCCGGGCAACGGTTCAATGCTTGCTACCCACGCAGACCGCAAAGAATTATTCTTAAAAGCAGGGCGTGAAATTGTCGAACTTTGCCGTAAATATTACCAAGAAGATGATGCCAGCGTGTTGCCACGTTCTATCGCTACCTTTGATGCCTTTGAAAACGCAATGAGCTTAGACATTGCAATGGGCGGTTCAAGTAACACGGTACTTCACTTATTGGCGGCAGCTCAAGAAGCGGGTGTAGATTTCAAAATGGCAGACATCGACCGTCTTTCTCGTGTGGTGCCGTGCTTAAGTAAAATTGCTCCAAACACCAACAAATACCATATGGAAGACGTTCACCGTGCCGGTGGTATTATGGGCTTATTGGGCGAATTAGATCGTGCAGGCTTAATTCACCGCCACGTTAAAACCGTATTAGGATTGACGATTGAAGAGCAGCTGAAC
The DNA here is from genome assembly GCF_013377235.1 of Mannheimia varigena. Lineage (NCBI taxonomy): Bacteria > Pseudomonadati > Pseudomonadota > Gammaproteobacteria > Pasteurellales > Pasteurellaceae > Mannheimia > Mannheimia varigena. Next base: position 2,119,565 of record NZ_CP016226.1, read on the forward strand.
CAATACGACATTATCCGCAACAACGACGAAGAGTTACACAAATTCTTCCGTGCTGGTCCGGCAGGTATTCGTACCACCAAAGCCTTCTCGCAAGATTGCCGTTGGGATACGGTTGATGATGACCGTGAAAATGGCTGTATTCGCAACGTAGAAAATGCTGTCACCAAAGAGGGCGGTTTAGCGGTGTTGTTCGGTAATATCGCTGAAGACGGCTGTATCGTTAAAACTGCTGGCGTAGATGAATCTATTTGGAAATTCACCGGTGAAGCCATCGTATTTGAAAGCCAAGAAGATGCGGTTGCAGGCATTTTGGGCGGCAAAGTAAAAGAAGGGCATATCGTAATCATTCGCTACGAAGGCCCGAAGGGTGGCCCAGGAATGCAAGAGATGCTTTACCCAACCAGCTACTTAAAATCAATGGGATTAGGTAAAAAATGTGCCTTATTAACTGACGGACGCTTCTCGGGCGGTACATCGGGTTTATCCATCGGACATGCTTCACCGGAAGCGGCTTCAGGCGGTGCGATTGCGTTAATTAACGATGGTGATACGGTTTCCATCGACATTCCAAACCGTTCAATCAATCTGATGATTTCAGACGAAGAGCTTGCTGCTCGCCGTGCAGAAATGGAAGCTCGTGGCGACAAAGCGTGGAAACCGGTTAGCCGTGAGCGTGAAGTCTCTTTTGCGTTAAAAGTGTTCGGACATTTCGCCACCTCAGCCGATAAAGGTGCGGTGCGTGATAAGTCTTTATTAAAGTAAGTATAATTGCAGTAATTTCAATTTAATTGCACCTTAGAATTGTCATTTTAAGGTGCATTTTTTATTTACTATCTTAGATATTATTAATAATTGTTAGAGCTATTACTCTTGTTTGATAAATCGATTGCGCAATCGATTGCTTAAGTGGTTTTTAAACTGTATAATTCGCCCCAATTTTTTTAATTTGTTTGAGGCATTTATGCAAAAAATTCTTTACCCTGTTGATTCTAAACCTCCGTTCGGTTTAACGCTCCTTCTTGCAGCACAACATTTGTTAGCGGCACTTGGTGGCATTATTGCCGTGCCGCTAGTAATTGGTAATGTGCTAAATTTACCTGCCGCAGATATTATTGTTTTAGTTAATGCAGCGTTATTAGTTTCGGGTATTGTAACGATTATTCAATGTCAAGGTATTGGCCCTATCGGCTTGCGTTTACCGAGTGTAATGGGAACAAGTTTTACCTTTGTAGCGGCAGCACTTGCTATTGGCTTTAGTGAACATGGTGTCGCAGGGATTATGGGAGCGTCATTAGTTGGTTCTCTTGTGATGATTGTCGGCAGCTTTTTTATGCCTTATGTGCGTAAACTTTTCCCACCTGTAGTAACAGGTGTAGTAGTAATGATGATCGGTTTGAGTTTAATTCCTGTGGCAGTGGATTGGTTTGCAGGCGGTCAAAGAGGTGATGCCCATTATGCTGATCCTGCAAATCTTGCAATGGCGACTTTTGTACTGGTGTTAGTTGTGATTTTAGTACAATGGGGCAAAGGCATTTTTTCAGCAGCTGCAATTGTGATTGGTATGATGATAGGCTATGTAGTGGCTTTGGCCTTAGGTTGGATCAACTTTGATAATGTGAAATCAGCCGATGTAGTAGCAATTCCACAGCCATTGCATTTTGGTCTCGCTTTCCCAATTTCAGGCATTATTGGGATGAGTATTGCTTATTTAGTCACAATTGTGGAATCAAGTGGTAACTTTTTAGCGTTAGGAAATGCGACGCAAACAGAAATTACAGGTAAACATTTACGTGGTGGCGTGTTGTGTGATGGTTTAGGCTCAGCCTTTGCGGCAATTATGTCTACCACACCGTTTTCATCATTCGCCCAAAATATCGGTGTGATTTCTTTAACTGGTGTGGCAAGCCGCTATGTTGTTACTGTGATGGGCGGTTTATTGGTATTAGCCGGTATTTTCCCTTGGTTTGGGGCATTGATTGTGTCTATTCCAACCCCGGTTTTAGGTGGGGCAGGCTTGATGATGTTTGCGATGATTATTGCAGCAGGTATCCAGATGTTAGACAAGGTAGAACGTTCAAAACGTAACGGGCTAATTATTGCGATTTCAATTGGTTGTGGCTTAGCGGTGACTACTCGCCCAGAGTTATTAGATAAACTCCCTTCTTTTGTAAAAGAAGTATTTGGCTCGGGTATTACTGTTGGCTCACTATTTGCTCTCATTTTGAATTTAATTCTACCAAAAGATGAAAATAAAGAATTAGAAAATGAATAGTGATTGATGTAATCGGTAAATCTTACTTGAAATTTTATTGATTAATCACTATCTTAGTGAAAGCTGTACGCCTTAACTCGTAATCAGTTAGGGCGTTTCTTTTTTAGTTAGATATTAAGGACAAATTTATGAGTAATGTTATTCACACAACAGACGCAACATTTGAACAAGACGTTTTAAAGTCAGATGTGCCTGTATTATTAGATTTCTGGGCACCGTGGTGTGGTCCTTGCCGCATGATCGGACCTGTGCTTGACGAGTTATCAGTTGATCCACAATTTGAAGGCAAAGTAAAAATTGCAAAAATGAACGTAGATGAGAATCCAAATGTGGCGGCACAATTCGGCGTACGTAGCATTCCATTTTTACTTTTATTTAAAAACGGTGAGGTTGTTGCACAGCAAGTTGGTGCTTTGCCACACGCACAAATGGCTGAATTTATTAAACAAGCGTTATAATTAAATTAAAGTAGAAATAGGGCGAATTTATCGCCCTCTTTTTTTGTGATTTGAATATTGCTTGCACAAGGGTAAATCTGCAAAAAAATAGTAAAAAAAGACCGCTTGTTTTATAAGATAAGCCTAGTCAAATGATAACTAAATAGGTACAATTCTTAACTTGCGTTTTAAATTTTAAAGTGCGATTGGATTTTATTTTTGGAGATATTTATGTCGTGGAATGAATCAGGTAATCAGCAAGACCCTTGGGGGAAGCCGGGACAGAGAAGATCTGAACCGAAGCCTGAACAACAAGATCAAGAGCAAGGTCCTGCTCAAGATTCACAACAAGGACCAACTAATAATCAACGAAACGAACAGCAACCACCTGATTTAGAAGAAGTTTTCAGCAATTTAATGAAAAAAATGGGTGGGGGGAAATCACCTAATAATGGCTCTCGTAATCCAAATAGTGCTGGCTTTAGCAAACTTTTACCTGTTATTTTAGGCCTTACTGCTGTGGTTTGGGCTGGTTCAGGATTTTATACTGTACAAGAGGCAGAACGAGGTGTAGTTACCCGTTTAGGTAAACTTGATAATATCGTTATGCCGGGTTTGAACTGGAAACCAACCTTTATTGATTCTGTAACTAGAGTAAACATAGAACGTGTTTCTGAGTTAAATACGAGTGGTTCAATGCTTACTCAAGATGAAAATATGGTTCAAGTTGAGATGACGGTTCAGTATCGTGTAGAAGATCCTGCCAAATATCTATTTAGCGTGAGCAACCCTGATGAGAGCTTAAAACAAGCTACAGACAGTGCGTTACGTTATGTGATCGGTCATATGACTATGGACGAAATTCTAACTACAGGTCGTGCAACGGTGCGTGAAAGAACCTGGAGTACGTTGCGTGATATTATCAAAACTTATGATATGGGCCTGTTGGTAACGGATGTGAACTTCCAATACGCTCGTCCACCTGAAGATGTAAAGGCGGCATTTGATGATGCGATTAAAGCACAAGAAGATGAGCAACGTTTAATTCGTGAAGCTGAAGCTTATGCAAGAGGGGAAGAGCCAATTGCACGCGGTCAAGCACAGCGTACTATTGAACAAGCAGAAGCTTATAAAGAAGCTGTTGTGTTAAATGCAAAAGGGGAAGTGGAACGTTTAAGCCAATTATTACCCGAATACAAGGCTTCGCCAGAGCTGACTCGTGAGCGTTTATATATCCAAACGATGGAAAAAGTGATGAAAAACACACCTAAAGTCGTGATGGATTCATCAGGCAATAATTTAAACGTATTACCTTTTGATAAGTTAATGAATAATTCATCAGCTCCTAAAGTTGATCAACAAAAAGTTGCACCAGCACAAACACAAGTTACATCGCCACCGGTTGTTCAACCAAGAACTCAGGTTCAGTCACAACCAACAGAGCAGCAAATAGACCAAACTCGTAAAGGGAGATTTTAATAATGCGTAAATTATTATTACCTGTGCTGGCTGTGGTAGCATTTGTTGTACTGCAATCAGTAACTATTGTGAACGAAGGCGAACGTGGCATTATGTTACGTTTTAATAAAGTTCATCGTGATAGCGATCAAAAAGTGGTGGTTTACCAACCGGGTATTCATTTCAAAATGCCATTTATTGATAGCTTGAAAGTGTTAGATGCCCGTATTCAAACGCTAGATGGTCAAGAAGACCGCTTTGTAACGGTAGAGAAAAAAGACCTCTTGGTAGATTCCTATGTGAAATGGCGAATTAGTGATTTTGGTCAATTCTACACCTCAACAGGTGGCGATTATCAAAAAGCAGCTGATTTATTACGTCGTAAAGTTAGCGACCGTCTGCGTTCTGAAATTGGTTCTCGCACGATTAAAGATATTGTTTCAGGATCTCGTGGTGAATTAATGGCCGGGGCTCAAAAAGCATTGAATACTGGCGAAGATGGCACAGAACGTTTAGGTATGAAAGTCGTTGATGTACGTGTTAAACAGATCAACTTACCGAACGAGGTCTCTGCTTCTATTTATCAACGTATGCGTGCAGAGCGTGATGCGGTTGCTCGCGAACACCGTTCACAAGGTAATGAAAAGGCAGAAATTATTCGTGCTGAGGTAGATAAAAAAGTTACTTTAATTTTAGCGAATGCTAATAAAACGGCTCAAACATTACGAGGCGAAGGTGATGCTCAAGCAGCAAAACTCTATTCAGAGGCGTTTGGTAATGAGCCGGAATTTTATAGCTTTATTCGAAGTTTAAAAGCGTATGAAGATAGCTTTGCTGAAGGGCAGAATAATATGATGTTATTGAAGCCAAATAGTGAGTTTTTACGCTTTATGCAAGCTCCTACAAAATAGTTGTATCTATAAAACCCGATCTAGTATCGGGTTTTGATTTTTTTACCTATTTAGGTGATTACAAGCGGTTAATTTTAATAAAAATTTTGTAATTTTTTGTGATAAATTGACCGCTTGCAATATACCATTATAATAGGTTATCACTGTTCATTCTAATTTAAAGAGGCATTTTCTATGGGTAAAAGTGTTGCGATTCTCGGGGCCCAGTGGGGCGATGAGGGCAAAGGCAAAATTGTTGATTTATTAACAGATCGTGTAAAGTATGTAGTGCGTTACCAAGGCGGTCATAACGCAGGGCATACGCTAATCATTAATGGTGAGAAAACTGTCCTTCGTCTTATTCCATCTGGTATTTTACGCGATAACGTAACTTGCTTAATCGGTAACGGTGTGGTGCTTTCGCCGGAAGCGTTAATGAAAGAGATGGGCGAATTAGAAGAGCGTGGCATTAATGTGCGTGAGCGTTTAAAAATCTCAGAGGCTTGCCCGTTAATTTTACCTTACCACGTTGCGATGGATCACGCTCGTGAATCGGCACTTGGTAAAAACAAAATCGGTACAACCGGGCGTGGTATCGGTCCAGCTTATGAAGATAAAGTTGCTCGTCGTGGTTTGCGTGTAAGCGATTTGTTTGATAAAGAACATTTTGCGGCTAAATTAAAAGATATTTTAGACTACTACAATTTCCAATTAGTGAACTACTACAAAGTAGAAGCGGTAGATTATCAAAAAACTTTAGATGATGTTTTTGCGATTGCCGATGTCATCACCGGAATGGTGGCAGACGTAACAACATTGTTACACGAAGCTCGTGAAAATGGTGACAATATCCTCTTTGAAGGGGCTCAAGGCACAATGTTAGACATTGACCATGGTACTTATCCGTTCGTAACTAGCTCAAATACCACGGCTGGTGGCGTAGCGACAGGTTCTGGTTATGGTCCTCGTCACTTGGATTATGTGCTTGGTATCATCAAAGCCTACTGTACTCGTGTAGGAAGTGGCCCATTCACTACTGAATTATTCGATGACGTAGGTGCGGAAATCGCTCGTAAAGGTAACGAATTTGGTGCAGTAACTGGTCGACCTCGCCGTTGTGGTTGGTTTGATGCTGTGGCGGTTCGCCGTGCCGTGCAAATTAACTCAATTTCAGGTTTCTGTATGACCAAACTTGATGTGTTAGACGGTTTCAAAGAGTTAAAAATCTGTACAGCATATAAAATGCCAAACGGCAAAATTGTGGAATATGCACCACTTGCTGCTAAAGACTGGGAAGGCGTTGAACCAATTTACGAAACAATGCCTGGCTGGTCTGAAAATACCTTCCGTGTAACTAAACGTGAAGAACTACCGCAAGCTGCGTTAGATTACATCAAACGCATTGAAGAACTAGTCGGTGTACCAGTAGATATTCTTTCAACTGGTCCAGACCGTGTAGAAACAATGATTCTAAGAGATCCGTTTGCGGCATAATTTTTGTAATGCTTGAGCACTAAAACCATTTAGTTATAAAAAACTAAATGGTTTTTTTATAGGTGCTATCTGTGTAAAAAGTCATAAAAATAAACCGCTTGTGAATAAATAATTCACGATTACATTCATTACTACAACAATGATCGTATTCAAGTGAAGCTAAAAGGACTCAGCCCTGTGGAATACAGAACTCAGTCCTTAAATTAAATCAGTCTAACTTTTGGGAGTAGAGCATTATCCAATTTTTTTAAATTATGCTATACCAAATAAACTATATAATGTAATCACTAATATGGTTGCAAGAATTGGCATAAGGAAAGATGTTACCGCGATTTCCAGGTAGGAATCTTTATGAGTCATTCCAGTATTACTCAATAAGGTTAATACCGCACCGTTATGTGGCATAGTATCTAAACCGCCAGATGAAAGTGATGAAACACGGTGCATCGCATCCGGTGAAATTCCGAATTGTTGGGCAATTTGTAGGTATTTCTCACCAAGAGCTTCTAACGCAATACCCATACCGCCTGAAGCAGAGCCCGTTGCTCCTGCTAAGATATTAACCGCAATAGAAAGTGAAATTAATGGACTACCCGGGATATTTAAGATCATTATAGTTAAATGTTCAAATCCCGGTGCCATACGAACTACGCTACCAAAACCTACTGCCGCTGCCGTATTGATAATTGCCCCTACTGCACCATTTGCACCTTTACCTATTGCAGGAATAAACTTATCTCGTTTGTTTAAGCTGAGCAATATAACTAGTGCAATACCCGCTAGTAAGGCAATTACGATATTTTTAGGGTCGCTATTTTTTAAACCGATTAATTCTGGTACAAAGTTTAATACGACAATAACAGTAATTAATGGCAAAATGGCTAAAAGTGGATTCGGTAATTTTTCATCGGTTACTTTTTCTATTCCTTCCGTAGGTTCTACAAAAAATTCACCATTTGCTACGTATTTTTTACGACGCATTTCAAGGTAGGCAATACCGCCAAAGAATAAAAATGCGGTTGCAACAAGCCCCATGAATGGTGCAGCCATTGCATCGGTATGGAAATAGCGTGTTGGAATTAAGTTTTGAATCTGTGGTGAACCCGGTAAAGCTGTCATAGTGAAAGTAAATGCGCCTAATGCGATAGTGCCAGGAATTAGGCGACGAGTAATATTCGCTTCTTTAAATACTGCTAATGCTAGAGGATATACTGCAAATACGACTACGAATAAACTCACACCGCCATAAGTTAATAATGCACAGCCTAATACGATTGATGCAATCGCACTTTTGGTGCCTAATGCTTTAGTTAGCCAAGAGGCGATAGATTTAGCTCCTCCGCTCACGTCCATTAAGTTACCAAAAATCGCGCTTAGTAAGAAAGCAGGAAACCAGGCTTTCACAAAGCCGACCAAACCTGTCATATAGCTATCTAAATAGGCATCCAGTACGTCTAGATCCCCTGTAAAGGCAACCACAGCAGCACATAACGGTGCAATCCAAACGATTGAATAACCTCGGAATGCAAGATACATCAATAGTACTAAGCCGACAAAAATGCCAATTAAACTTAACATATAAATCTCCTAGAAATATAAGGGTGCGTATAAAAGCACCCTGATTAATAATGGTGCCTTTACCATTAGCATGCACCCATGAAATTTAAGGATTATTCCTCAATTTTGTCGATTAACGAGCAGTCCAACCGCCGTCCATAGTCAAGGTTGCACCTGAGATAGATGCTGCAGCATCAGAGCATAAGAATTTCACAAATTCACCTAACTCTTTTGGCTCAATTAGACGTTTCACTGCAGCGTTCGCTAGCATAATCTTGCTAATCACTTCTTCTTCTGAAATACCGTGGTTTTTCGCTTGGTCAGCAATTTGTTTATCTACTAATGGGGTGCGAACATAAGCAGGGCAGATAGAGTTCACGGTAATACCAAACTGGCCACCTTCTAATGCAGCCGTTTTGGTTAAACCTGATAAACCGTGTTTGGCTGAAACATAAGCTGATTTATAATCAGAAGCGACTAAACCGTGGATTGAATTTAAATTAATGATACGCCCCCAATTTTTTGCTTTCATATACTTCCAACTGTATTTGGTTAATAAGAACGGGGCAGTAAGCATTAAGTTGATCATAAAGTCCCATTTATCTTCAGGGAATTCTTCGATTGAGCAAACATTTTGAATGCCGGCAACGTTTACTAAGATATCTACGCCGCCAAATTTCTCAGCAGCAAATTTAACTGCAGCTTGGCAACCTTCACGTTTTGAAAGATCTGCTTTAATGAAAGCGGCACCAAGTCTTGCGGAATGCTCTTTTAACGCTTCTTCGTTTACATCCACCATGACAATATTTAAATCTTCAGTTGCAAGGCTTTCACAAACTGCTAAGCCAATACCACTTGCTGCACCTGTTACTAATGCTGTTTTTTTAGACATAGAATTTTCCTTCTGTTTTATTAAATTTGTTGGTGAGCGTAAACCCACCAACTCACATCAAAATTTATGGATTAAACACGTTCAACGATCAATGCGATACCTTGACCACCACCAATACATAATGTTGCTAAACCAAATTGTTTATCACGAGTATGCATTGCATGTAACAAGGTAACTAAAATACGAGCGCCACTTGCACCTATTGGGTGACCAAGTGCAATCGCACCACCGTTTACGTTTACTTTTTCAGGAGCAAAGTTTAATTCTTTGCCCACTGCTAAGAATTGTGCTGCAAATGCTTCGTTTGCTTCAATTAAATCAATATCGTTTAATTGTAAGCCTGCTTTTTTCAATGCATTTAAAGTTGCTGGAACTGGTCCCATACCCATAATATCCGGAGCAACTCCACCACTTGCGTAGCCTCTTATACGAGCAAGAATATTTAAACCTAATGATTTTGCAGTTTCTTCCTCTACGATAACTAATGCTGCCGCACCATCGTTAATACCTGATGCATTACCTGCAGTCACTGTCCCTTCTTTATCAAAAGCAGTGCGAAGACCTGCTAACGCATCAAGAGTAGAATCTTGTTTTACAAACTCATCAGTATCAAAAACAACATCTTTACGTTTGATTTTGATGTTTAATGGCACGATCTCATTTTTAAATGCACCGGATTGAATTGCCGCTGTCGCTTTTTGCTGAGAAGCAAGTGCTAATTCATCTTGCATTTCACGGGTGATACCATATTTTTTCGCTACATTTTCGGCTGTAATACCCATATGGTAGTGATTTTCTGCACACATTAAGCCATCAGATAAGATCACATCTTGAACTTTCGCATCACCTAAACGATATCCCCAGCGAGATTTAGAATCTAATAAGTATGGAGCCTGGCTCATATTTTCCATACCACCTGCGACAATGATATTGGCATCACCCGCTTTAATTGCCTGTGTAGCTAACGCCACTGCTTTTAAGCCTGAGCCACATACCTTATTGACAGTATAAGCTGGAACTTCTTGAGCAATTTCCGCACGTAATAACGCTTGGCGAGCAGGGTTTTGTCCAAGACCTGCTTGCAAAACATTACCCATAATCACTTCATCGACGGCAGCAATATCTATGCCTGATTTTTCAATCGCTGACTTAATTACAGTTGTACCAAGCTCAACCGCTGATACACCGGATAAAGAACCGCCAAAACTACCGATTGCGGTACGTACCGCACTTGCAATAACGACATTTTTCATAATGTTTTCCTTCTGTTAATTAGAAAAGCTCTCGCTTCTCTTACAATAACAAGCGATTAAATATTGCAATTTTTTTGCTAAAAATAACCGCTTGTTTTACTAGTTAAAGAAAATAGAGTCCTATGACAAAGATTGGTGTAGTAAAGATGAGTACTGTCATGCAGTAACCCATAATGTCACGTACACCTAACCCTGCAATACCGAGGGCTGGTAATGCCCAGAATGGTTGAGCCATATTTGCCCACATATCGCCGTATGCAATCCCCATTACTGCTTTGCCTAAATCAGCACCTAATTCTTGTGCTGCGGGAATTACGAATGGACCTTGTACTACCCAGTGACCACCACCTGATGGAACCGCAAAGTTCACTAATGCAGAGCTAAAGAAAGTTAAGATTGGGAAAGTATCTTTATTTGAGATATCCACGAAGAACTGAGTGATCATGCCACCTAAGCCTGAATGTTCCATCATTAATTGCATACCTGCATAGAATGGGAACTGAATCAGAATACCAGCAGTACTACGAGCTGCATTGGTTACTGCACGAACATAAGCTGCTGGTGAACTATGTAATGCTAAACCAACTATCAAGAAGATGAAGTTCACAATATTGATAGTGAGGTTAAAACCTTTGTCTACAAAATACATTGCTAAATAGGCAAAACCTGTACCAGATATGATGTAAGCCAGAATACGACTTTCTTCAATTTTCTCAGCAACGGTTGCATCAGCATCTAATTTTTTGCTGAAATCCGGATCTTCTTGTAATAAACGAGGATCAATGGTTTTGATTTCATCTGCTTTCGGATGCATCATACGAGTGATGAATGGTAAGCAGATAATCAACATTACAACGATAAAGATGTTATAACCTGTCAGAAGAGTCTGTGTGACAGGAATGATACCGTCAGTATAGTTGCTATCTGTGATGAAACGTGCGATTGGATTATTTGGTGTTGCTGCTTGTAATGGCATAGAACCAGAGAAACCTCCACCCCAAGTCATAAAGCCAATATAAGCACAAGCGATTAAAAGAGCATAATCTACACCTTTAATACGACGGGCAACTTCTTTCGCAAACATAGCACCTACAACTAAGCCAAAGCCCCAGTTGATAGTACAAGCAACACAGCTCATAAATGTAACAAGCATTACCCCTTGAGTTGGTGTTTTTGCTACAGAAGCTGCTGTACCTAAGAAACGGCGAATTTGCGGTGCGGAAGCAAGAGCATTACCCGTTACCACTACCATTGCCATTTGCATAGAGAATGCGAGTAGATTCCAGAAACCATTACCCCACATCTCAACTAGTGAACTGGCGCTATGTTCTGTTACACTAAATGCCCAGAAGAAAATAACAATGCTGAGTAATACTGCCAAAACCAATGGTTCTGGCATATATTTACTGACGATAGTCGTCATGAATCGGGAGATACGACTGATCATAATAGCCCCATTACATACCTGCTAGTGGCATTATTTTTAAGTTTGGAGAAACGATAAATTCTGCTTCGGTTTTAGCTTTAACAGTCTCTAAATCATAGCCTTCGGCAATTTCAGTTAGGGTTAATTTACCGTCGATAAATTCAAATACCGCAAGCTCGGTAACCACTAGATGGACTTTATTACGTGCGGTTAAAGGTAGCGTGCATTTTTTCAAGATTTTTGAAGTACCGGTTTTAGCACAATGTTCCATTCCAATAATGACTCGACGGGAACCAGTCACTAAATCCATTGCTCCACCCATTCCAGGAACCATTTTCCCTGGTACCATCCAATTAGCTAGGTTTGCCTCTTGATCGACTTCTAAACCACCAAGTACGCAAGCATCGACATGACCACCACGGATAAGAGCGAATGAGTAACTACTATCAAAGAACATACCACCGGTTTGGATTGAACAAGGTTGACCACCGGCATTGACGATGTTTTCATCAGGATTTTCAGGATCAAAGGCAGCCAAGCCTAAAAAACCATTTTCAGATTGTAGAGTGATAGAAATATCACTTGGAACATAGTTCGCTACCATAGTGGGTAAACCAATACCAAGATTAACGATATCTCCGTCTTTAAATTCTAGGGCAATACGGCGGGCAATAATTTCTTTAGCATTCATTGTTATTCTCCTTTCATTATCCTTGTACGATGTAATCTACAACCGCAGCAGGGGTCATTACTAAATTTGGATCAATTTCACCTACTCTCACGATGTTTGTAGCTTGCACGATCACAGTTTTTGCAGCTAACGCCATCATTGGATTGAAGTTTCGAGCTGCACCTGCAAAAACTAAGTTACCACTTTCATCGGCTATATCTGCTTTAATAATGGCTACATCAGCCTTTAGTGGCAGTTCAAGTAAGTATTCAACACCATCTATAGTGATTTTTTGTTTGCCTTCTTCCACCACTGTGCCAACACCGGTTGGCGTTAAGAAACCACCTAAGCCTGCACCACCTGCACGAATACGTTCTGCAAGAGTACCTTGTGGGCAAAGCTCAACATCGATCTCACCTGCAATCATACGTTTACCTGTTTCAGGATTTGTACCGATATGTGAAGCGTAGAGTTTTTTCACTCTCCCATTAACAATTAAAGGACCTACTCCAGTATCGATCATTGCTGTATCGCTACTAATCAGAGTAATGTCCTTAATTCCTAAATTTAAAATTTCTTTAATGATGATTTCGGGAGCTCCACACCCCATAAATCCACCTGACATTATGGTCATACCATCAAAGAAATGGTTTCGGATCTTATCTATTGAAATACATTTAGACATAACACTCTCCTATAAGATAAAATAAATTTATATATAAGGTTAAAAGTTGATTGCAGATAAAAGAGCAAGTTGCTCAATAACCTTCAGTAAATTGACAGATTATGCTCATAAAGCCTAAATTGAAATGCTTTCACCTTATCTTTTAGATAGAGAGTGTAGTGGCTTGTTTTGTTAATTTAAAATACAGTTTTTTTACTTATCTATAAATTAATTTTATGGTTTTGGTTAAACTTTAGTGTCTATTAAATGAATGAGACATATATTGTCAAAGTGAGTAGATAAGAGATAGGCTAGGAGAAATAATGGATATCAAGCATTTGCGCTATTTTATTGGAATTGTAGAAAACGGCTTTAATTTAAGTCGGACGTCACAAAATCTTTATATTTCTCAGCCCGCTTTAAGTATGATGATCAATGAATTTGAACATCAGGAAGATGTTGCTTTATTTACAAGAGCAAATGGCAAAATCAGTGGTTTAACCTATGTTGGTGAAAACTATTATCGAGATGCGAAGGAATTGCTTGAAAAATATCACCAGATGAATCGAAATTTGCATAATAAAGAGCAAGAAATTACAGGGAAAATCTCCATTGGTATTCCGCCTTTAATTCTTTCACTTATTTTTCCTAAAATTTTGCCGGAACTGATTTTAAATAACCCTCAAATTGAGTTTGAGGTAAAAGAGCAGGGAGCGTATTCATTAAAGAGTGAATTATTATTGGGTAATGTCAATTTTGCGACTTTGCTATATCCAGAGCATATTTCATCTAAAATTATTGAATCCTTTGAGATTTATCGCTCGGAATTGTCCGTTTTTTGTTCCCCAAATCATCATTTAGCACAGAAAAAAAGTGTTACTTGGCAAGATCTGCATAAAGAGAAAATAGTTACTTTTGATAAAACCTTTATGATTTATCAGCATCTAAAGGAGTCTTTTGAAAGACATAATATTCACCCAGATATTGTTTATGAATCAGCATCTTGGGATTTTTTATATTATACGGCAAAATCTAATTCCGATATTTTAACTATTCTTCCATTGGCAACAGGGGAATATTATCAAGATCCACATTTAGTTAGTATTAAAATTGAAGATCCTGTCTTATGGCGGGTAACACTATGTCGTTTGAAGAAAAGTAATTATTCCAATGCTGAGAATTATATTTTTGATGAAATATTAAAAGTATTTAGTTTACTATAAGCAGAAAATTGTTTTTAGATATAGAATAAATGGCACGCCCTAAAGGATTCGAACCTTTGACCCACGCCTTAGAAGGGCGTTGCTCTATCCAGCTGAGCTAAGGGCGCAGAGATTTATAAAAAAGAAGTGGTCGGCGAGATAGGATTTGAACCTACGACCCACTGGTCCCAAACCAGTTGCGCTACCAAGCTGCGCTACTCGCCGACAAATGATGGAGTGATTATAAGATTCTTTATTTAACAGTCAATCTTTTTTTGTGAAAGTTTGTTTGAATGCTTGAACTTTATCCGCTATTTAAAATTAGCTTATCAAAAAGTAAATTTTTTGAGAGAATAGCAAACGTTTTCGCCAATTAATGTTTCGGGAGATAAAAATGACTGCACAGATTATTTCGGGGAGTGAAATTGCCTCAAAAATTAAAAAAGGAATTAGTGAAAAAATTACTCATTATGTTGAGCAAGGTAAACGCAAACCGGGGCTTGCGGTCATTTTAGTGGGGGCTGATCCTGCCTCTCAAGTTTATGTTGGTAGCAAGCGTAAAAGTTGTGCAGAAATCGGTATTGAATCTAAATCTTACGATTTATCGGCAGAAGCAACAGAAGCAGAATTACTTTCACTGATAGAAGAACTTAATCAAGATGAGAGTGTGGACGGTATTTTGGTACAATTACCTTTACCAAAGCAGATTGATTCCACTAAAGTCATTGAAGCCATTGCTCCGTATAAAGATGTAGACGGTTTCCATCCTTATAATGTGGGGCGTTTGGCTCAGCGTATTCCAACTTTACGTTCTTGTACTCCTTATGGTGTAATGAAATTGCTTGAAACTACAGGTATGGATTTATACGGTCAGCACGCTGTGATTGTTGGGGCATCAAATATTGTAGGTCGCCCAATGGCACTAGAATTGTTGCTTGCCGGTTGTACAGTTACAGTTACGCATCGCTTTACTAAAGATTTAGAAAGCCACGTTCGCCAAGCTGATATTCTCGTTGTTGCGGTAGGTAAGCCTGAATTTATTCCGGGTGATTGGATTAAAGAAGGGGCGATTGTGATTGATGTAGGTATTAATCGTGGAGCAGACGGTAAATTAAAAGGCGATGTGGAATATAGTGTTGCCTCGCAAAAAGCAAGCTTTATAACCCCAGTACCGGGTGGCGTTGGTCCAATGACGGTAGCAATGTTGATGCAAAACACCTTACAGGCTTACGAAAACCACTTACAAGCGGTATAAAACGAACAATTTTTTGCAAATCCCCAATTTCGATTGGGGATTTCTTTTTGAATTTCTAGGCTTTTCGGCAATAAACCGCTAAAATAGCTTCCATTTTTTGACAGCAAACTGACTTTATATGAAATTTATTATCAAACTTTTTCCTGAAATTATGATTAAAAGCGATTCTGTGCGTAAACGCTTTATCAAAATTTTAACCTCTAATATCCGCAATGTGCTTTTAAAAGAAACGGAAAATGTATCCGTAGTGCGGAATTGGGATTTTATTGAAGTACGAGCCAAAGTGGCAGAAGAAGCTCCACTTGTACTTGAGTTATTACAACGCACGCCGGGGATTCACCATATTTTAGAAGTGGAAGAAACACCATTTACCGATATGCACGATATTTTTGAGCAAACCTATGCGGCAGTAAAAGATGAGTTAGAAGGTAAAACTTTTAGCGTACGTGTTCGCCGTAAAGGTAAGCACGATTTCCGCTCGCTAGATGTTGAGCGTTATGTTGGCGGCGGCTTGAATCAGCGTATTGAGAATGCGAAAGTGAAATTAAAAGATCCGGATGTTACGGTGCGTATTGATATTGAGTATGACAAAATGTTGCTTATTAAGGCTCGTTATCAAGGACTTGGTGGCTATCCAATCGGCACGCAAGAAGATGTGCTTTCGCTGATTTCAGGCGGTTTTGACTCAGGAGTGTCAAGCTATATGCTGATTCGCCGAGGTTCTCGTGTGCATTACTGTTTCTTCAATTTAGGCGGTGCAGCACACGAAATTGGTGTAAAACAGATGGCTTATCATATCTGGAGCCGTTACAGCACTTCGCATAAAGTTCGCTTTGTGGCAATTAATTTTGAAAATGTAGTTGGCGAGATTTTAGAAAAAGTCGATAACGGTCAAATGGGCGTGGTATTAAAACGTATGATGGTACGTGCAGCAAGCAAAATTGCCGAGCGTTTTGATATTCAAGCGATTGTAACAGGCGAGGCATTAGGACAGGTTTCAAGTCAAACGCTGACTAATTTACGCCTCATTGATAAAGCCTCTGACACCTTGGTTTTGCGTCCTCTAATTACCCATGATAAAGAGCAAATCATTGCGATGGCAAAAGTGATCGGTACAGATGATATTGCGAAATCAATGCCGGAATTTTGTGGTGTAATTTCGAAAAACCCAACGGTAAAAGCAATTGAAAGTAAAATAGTGGAGGAGGAAGGTAATTTTAACTTTGAGATACTAGAACAGGCAGTTCAAAATGCCACTTATTTGGATATCCGTGAAATTGCACAAGAAACTGAAAGAGAAGTGGTGTCGGTTGAAACAACGAGTGAATTATCTGCTAATGACATTATTTTAGATATTCGTAGCCCTGAAGAAGTAGATGAAACCCCATTCCACTTGGATGGGGTTGAAGTGAAAGAAATGCCGTTTTATAAGCTTTCGAACAACTTTACGACACTTGATCAAAGCAAAAATTATTTACTTTATTGCCAGAGAGGGGTAATGAGTAAATTACAAGCCCTTTATCTAAAAGAAAATGGTTTTAATAATGTAAAAGTTTTTCGAGCGAAATAATATATACCCCTTAATCAAGTAGATTAAGGGGTATTTTTTACCATATTAAACTGATTAAAAATACCCCAATTATCGGGAATTCTAGCATTCCCACCTGTTTTACATTTAATCCAAAACTTGGCACTATAATTGCTCTAACAGTTGCAATTAAATAGGCAAAAAAGACCGCTTGCATAGGGCTTAATGAATAAGTAAAAGCTAAGAGTAAATGTATCGCAATGCTTATTTCCATATAAATTGGATTTTTGCGTTCTCGCACCATACTTTTTATATAGAAAGTTGTTGCAATAAAAAAGAGCGTAGGGTGGAGTAAAATCTCAATGTTATATTGTCTTGTTGGCAGATAGTACGCCGCCATGCCCATTATTCCAAAGGTTAAAATACCTGCAATATCATTCCATAGATTCCGTTCATCCTTTTGTTTTGCGAAGTAAATTTGAATGAGTCCAAGCGGTAGAATTATCAACAAAAATTGCAAAATAGTGGGGTTAGAGTAGAGAATAGGTAAAGCAAAAAGCAGGCTTAAAACGAAATAAATTATCGCCCATTTTTTATTGCGTTCGGTTGGTTTTTTACTAAATAAAGAGAGAAAAGGATAAGAAAAAAAATACAGAAATAGCCAGGAGAGTCCAAAGAAAATATATAAAGGTGTGAATCCACTTTCAATTACAGCATAAATAAACGGTAGAATAGCCATTGCTAACGCACCGTGTTGATTTGAAATAACAGGTTTCTCTTTGAACATTTGATTCCCTTTTACTGAATAATAAAAAAGGCGACTAACATAGTCGCCTTTAAATTTTAAGAAATCTTAGAATAATTTTCTAGAGGTTTCGTATAATTCTTCTTTAAATGGACGGCGCATATTATTGATTGCATCAATAATATCGTGGTGAACTAATTGTTCATTTTGAATACCTACACAGTGTCCGCCAAAACCTTGTAACAATAATTCTACCGCATAGACCCCCATACGAGAAGCTAAAATACGGTCAAACGCACAAGGTGAACCACCGCGTTGAATATGACCTAATACAGTTGCTCGAGTTTCATTTCCAAAACGTGCTTCGATTTCTTTTGCTAATGTATGAACATCTGTCATTAATTCCGTAATCGCTATGATAGAATGGCGTTTACCTTTGTGGAAGCCATCTTCAATACTCTTCATTAGAGATTCTTTATCTAAGCCTTTCTCTGGCACAATTACATATTCACAACCACCAGCGATAGCAGCACTTAAAGTGAGATCGCCACAGTGGCGGCCCATAATCTCTACAATAGAAATACGTTGGTGTGAACTTGATGTATCACGTAAACGGTCAATTGCATCTAATGCGGTTTCTAATGCAGTTTGATAGCCGATTGTATAATCTGTTCCAACAATATCATTATCAATCGTACCAGGAATTCCGATACATGGGTAACCGAATTCTTCAGTTAATAATTTTGCTCCCATATAAGAGCCATCGCCACCGATTACCACTAATGCATCGATATCGTATTTTTTTAATGTTTCAACACATTTTTTGCGTACTTCTGGACGTTTAAAATCAGGGAAACGAGCTGAACCTAAGAATGTACCACCACGATTGATAGTTTCAGACACAGAACGTCTGTCTAATGGGATAACTTTATCATGGTAAAGTCCATAGTATCCATCTTGAATACCACAGACAGCTAAACCTTCATTTAATGCGGTTCTAACTACGCCACGAATTGCAGCATTCATTCCTGGTGCATCACCACCACTAGTTAATACAGCGATTTTTTTAATTTGTTTACTCATTTAAAACACCTTGCTGAGAAATTAAATATTAAATTGAAAACTGGTGCAAAGATTACAATATTCAGCCTTTTCGTTCTACTAAAAAATGCGTATTTTTTGATTTTGTTTAGCTTTCTTGCAAAATTTTGAGTGTGGAATCTAAAGCATTAAAAAAATGCTCTACATCTTCTTTCGTGTTGTAATGGGCAAGTGAGATTCTTACCGTACCAACTTCGGCTAAATAACGCAAATAAGGTTTGGCACAATGTTCACCGTGGCGGATAGCAATATGGCTTTGAGTAAGAAAAGCGGCAATATCTGCTGGGTGCTGATCTTTAATTATAAAGCTGATAGTAGGTGTATTCTGCTCACCGATAATTTGCAAATTTTTGTAGGAATTTAACCGCTTGCGAGTATATTCTGCTAAAGCATAAAGTTGATGATTAAGCGGTATAAAATCCCATTTTTCTAACCAAGCTAGCACTTGCCCAAAACCAATGATACCTGCAATGTTAGGTGTGCCAGATTCCAAACGATAAGGTAACTCGGCAACAGTTAATTCGCTTTCAGTAATGTTTTTCAGCATTTTTCCGCCGAATACAAGCGGTCTAATTTCTTCCAAACTTTGCAATTTGCCTGTAAGAACCCCAACGCCATTCGGGCCATACATTTTGTGGGCAGAGAATGCGTAAAAATCTGCATTAAGTTTATTTACATCAATTTGTTCACAGCACACCGCTTGAGCAATATCCAACATAATTTTAGCAGAGCAAGATTGGCGAATAATCGGAATGAGTTCTTCTGCTGCTTGTCGAACGCCCGTTACATTAGAAACCAAATTAAAGGCAACAATTTTAGTTTTTTCCGATAAAGCATTTTTAAGTGTTTCAGGCTCAATTTGATACTTTTCATTTAGCGGCAACACAATAAGGTTTGCTCCCGTACGTTCTGCCAGTTGCTGCCAAGGAATAAAATTGGCGTGATGTTCTGCCACCGAAATCACAATTTCATCACCTTGCTTAATTCGATGTTCTAAGCCATAAGCGACTATATTAATACTTTGGGTTGTGCCACTCGTCCAAATCACTGCTTCACGAGTTTCTATATTAAAACGTTTTGCAACCAGATCACGAGCTAATTCATACTGTTTGGTTTGTGGCAAATCGTACTGACTGCGATGCACCGAACCGGCAGAGGAGTAAAACTCACTTGTTGCTTGAATAAGTACATTAGGCTTTAGGGTTGTGGCGGCAGAGTCTAAATATGTCCAACCATCCGTTTTTTCAAAAAAGGGGAAGTGGGTACGGAATAGGGCGTTAGGCATAAGTTAATTCCTAGGATTTTTTTGAAAATTTAGTTAACAAGAAAGCACTTATTATAAAGAAATGTTTTGAGATAAGAAGCATTTTAAGAAATAA